>JBDNDE010000131.1:0-12641 GCA_046719305.1 Gemmataceae bacterium
CGCCTGTTCAGATTTTGACGTCAAAGAATTCGCGTAGCGACGTTGCATTGCAACGTCGCTGTGACTGCAGCCTCGCACCGGGTCGAATGTCAGCACGATTCGGGGGGAGGGCGAACCCCTCTCCGGTGGGGGCAAATCTTCAGGGCTGATGAGCTTTCTAAAGATCGGCGATCGCGCTGCTGGCGCGATCAAATCAGGCGGCACCACCCGACGGGCGGCTAAGATGGTCGTGTTGGATCTGGACCATCCCGACATCGAAGAGTTCATCAATTGGAAGGTCGTCGAGGAGGACAAAGTCGCTGCCCTGGTCACAGGCTCTCGCACCCTCAGTAAACATCTCAACGCCATCCTGAAGGCAGTCCACTCCTGGTCGGCCCCGGATGAAAAGCTCGACCGCAAAAAGAATCAAGAACTCCGCAAGGCCATTGCCGCCGCCCGACAAGCGTTGGTTCCAGTCAACTACATCGAGAAGGTACTCTTGCTGGCGGCGCAAGGTTTCACTTCGCTGAGGATCGAAGAGTATGACACCGACTGGAACTCCAAGGCTTACTACACCGTCAGCGGCCAGAACAGCAACAACTCCGTTCGCATCCCTAATGAATTCATGCAGGCCGTCGAGAATGACGGCGAGTGGCACCTGTATTGGCGAACCGAGAAGCTAAAGGCCGCACGTGAGGGCCGCCCTCCTAAGCCGCGTAAGACGCTCAAGGCGCGTGACCTGTGGAACCAGATTGCCTTTGCGGCCTGGAGTTGTGCTGATCCGGGAGTGCAATTCGACACGACCACCAACGAATGGCACACTTGCCCTGCCGATGGACGGATTAATGCTTCTAATCCCTGTTCAGAGTATATGTTCTTGGATGATACCGCCTGCAATCTAGCATCCATGAACTTGTTGAAGTTTTACGACTTCAACACCGGTCGCTTTGATGTCGAGAGCTATCGCCATTCGATCCGACTTTGGACCCTCACGCTGGAGATCAGCGTTTACATGGCTCAGTTCCCGTCGGTGGCCATCGCTCAGCGTTCCTACGACTTTCGTACCCTGGGACTGGGCTATGCCAATCTTGGCTCATTGCTTATGGTCCAAGGCATCCCTTACGATTCTCCCGAAGGTCGCGCCCAGGCTGCTGCACTGACTGCCATCATGCACGCGGGTAGCTATGCCACCTCGGCGGAGATGGCCAGCGAAGTGGGACCGTTCCCCCGTTATGAAGCCAACCGTGAAGCGATGCTACGGGTGATTCGCAACCATCGTCGAGCGGCGTATCAAACGCCTGAGCAGGAGTATGAAGGGTTGACCATCAAGCCGGTGCCCATCGACGATCGTGTCTGCCCAGCTTACTTGTTGGAGGCGGCGCGGCGTGAGTGCGACCGGATGCTGGCCCTGGGAGAAAGGCACGGCTTCCGCAACGCCCAAGTCACCTGCATCGCCCCGACCGGCACCATCGGCCTGATCATGGACTGCGACACCACCGGCATCGAGCCAGACTTCGCGCTCATCAAGTTCAAAAAACTGGCCGGCGGGGGCTACTTCAAGATTATCAACACGTCGGTACCACCAGCCCTGACTCGGTTGGGCTACACTCCCAAGCAAATTGAGGAGATCGTTCGCTACACTCGTGGAGCCGGCACCCTCGAGGGATGTCCGCACATTAACAAGACCAGCCTACGGCTGAAGGGGCTACCCGAAGAGGTACTTGAGCGAATCGAATCGCAACTGCCCAGTGCCTTCGAGTTGCCTTTTGCCTTCAACCGCTGGACTATTGGGGATGAAGTCCTTACCGGATCGCTCGGGTTCAAGCAGGAGCAGATCGAAACCTTTGGGTTTGATGTGTTGACGGCCCTGGGCTTCACGCGCGAGCAGATCAACGAGGCCAGCCAGTACGTTTGCGGCACCATGACCATCGAAGGCGCGCCTCATCTGCGACCAGAGCATTTGCCAGTCTTCGACTGCGCGAACAAGTGCGGCAAGCTGGGCAAGCGGTATCTCTCGCCCGAATCGCATATTCGCATGATGGCGGCTGCACAGCCATTTATCAGTGGGGCGATCAGCAAAACCATCAACATGCCCTATGAAGCATCCATCGAGGATGTTAAAAAGGCCTACTGGCTTAGTTGGCAGTTGATGCTCAAGGCCAACGCCCTGTATCGCGATGGCTCGAAGCTCAGCCAGCCGCTCAACACCACGAGCGATACTCCCGATGAGTTGGCGGAGGTGTCCCCGGTGGAAGAGCCTAAGGCTGCCCCTGTCCAGGTGGCCGAGCGAATCGTGTACAAATACCTCACACAACGGCGAGCCTTGCCGGATCGACGAGCTGGTTACACCCAGAAGGCACGCATCGGCAACCACAAGATTTATTTGCGTACGGGGGAATATGAAGATGGAACACTCGGAGAAGTATTCATCGACATGCACAAAGAAGGAGCTGCCTTCCGAAGCATGACCAACTGTTTTGCAATCGCTGTATCCTTGGGACTCCAATTTGGCGTTCCTCTGGAAGAGTTCGTGGATGCGTTCACGTTCACTCGTTTTGAGCCCAACGGTGTCGTGCAGGGCAACCCGCACATCAAGATGGCGACCTCGATCATCGACTACATCTTCCGCGAGTTGGCTGTGACCTACCTGGGTCGGCACGATCTGTCGCAGGTTTCACCCGATGATCTGCGGGGCGATGCGCTGCACAAGCCGACTGCTCCGCCGCGTAAGGCGAATGCGACACCAGCCCCGAGCAAGCCGACTCGAACCACGGGATCAGCCCCCACAGGATCGGCCCCGGTGGCGGCCCACGGTGAAACCTCCGCAAGCCATGACTTCACCGGGGCTGTCGTCAGCAGTCAAGGGGCGGGCCGAGTGGCTCTAACAGAGAAAGTACGACAAGCTCGGTTGAAGGGGTACGAAGGCGACCCCTGCCCCGAGTGTGGCGCCTTGACCCTGGTCCGTAGCGGTGCCTGCTGCAAGTGCGATACCTGCGGTGCCACTTCCGGCTGTTCCTGATTTTTGCCTAGGATTTCCTCGGCCATCCGGGAGGTAGTTTCTCCGGGGTGGCCGTGAACTTTTGATGGAGTTGGCTATGGTTTACTTGTCACGCATTTACACCAAATCAGGCGACGATGGCACGACCGGCCTAGGGGACGGCACACGGGTTTCGAAGGCTTCGCCACGTGTGGCTGCCTATGGCACTGTAGACGAGGCCAACAGCCTCATTGGTCTGCTGGCGACGATTGCCCCTTGCGAAAATGAGTTGCTGACAATCATCCAGAACGATTTGTTCGACGTGGGGGCCGATTTGTGTGTCCCCCCGGTACCAGTCGAGGTACCCGGCACACGGCTGCGGGTCAAACCATCACAGACGCATCGTCTCGAAGCAGCTATCGACCGCCTGAACGCCGATCTAGAACCGTTGAATAGTTTTGTCTTACCGGGCGGCACACCGGCGGCAGCCTGGGCGCATCTAGCCCGCACCGTGTGTCGCCGTGCCGAACGGGAGGTGGTAGGACTGATGCAGGGTGAGGAGATGATCAACCCAGAAGTGCTGATGTATCTCAATCGGCTGTCGGATCTGCTCTTTGTGCTGGCTCGCGTATACAACAAAGAACGTGGTGACGTGCTCTGGAAACCGGGAATGTCACAGGATCAGCCCGCCTCATAGGAATCAAAACATGTATATCCTCAGTGCTTTCGCCGATGAAATTTCCCCCGATCCCGCCGAACAACTCGCTGTGCTATCGGCCTGCAAGGTGCGCTTTATTGAGTTGCGGAGCATCCTGAAAACCAACGTGCTGGATCTCACGGATCATCAAATTCAAGAATTTAAACACTTGCTCAATCAGCATGGCTTTCGCTTAAGTGCTATTGGCTCACCCGTCGGCAAAGTGAAAATCGATAGTGATTTTGACACGCACCTAAAGCGCTTTGAACGAGCTTTGCATCTGTGTCAGGTGTTCGGAATCTCGAATATCCGCATCTTTAGTTACTATCCACCCGGTGAGGCTCACGATTGGAACACCGTCACGGAGCCGCATTGGGAGGCCGAGGTCTTCTCCCGCATGCGCCGCAAGGCCGAAATGGCCGAACGGGCCGGCGTGCGACTTTTTCACGAAAACGAACACCGCATCTACGGCGATTCGCCCCAGCGACTGACCAAGCTGTTTCAGGCTGTTGACTCACCCGCTCTGAAGGCGGCCTTCGATGCAGCCAATTTCGTCTATGGCCACTACGACCCTTGGGCTGGTTGGCAAGCGAGTAAGCCCTACCTGGCCCACTTCCATATCAAGGATTGGCGGACCGACGAGCCACACGGTTGCTTGGCGGGCGAGGGGCACGGCAAATGGCCGGAGATTCTGGCCGATGCCCGCGACTACCATGGCTTCGCGGTGTTAGAGCCACACTTGTTGGGGGGAGGTCCCACCGGAGGGGTAACCGGGCCGGAGTTATTCCCCAAGGCTGTGGAGGCGTTTCGTACGTTGCTGCGTAACACCGGTCTACAAGAGGGGTGAACAGGGATGAACGGCGACGAATCAGCCTACACCTGTGAGAAACGTCAGCAACGCCTCATTAAATGCTGTGGGGTTCTCTGCATGGGCTAAATGCCCCGCCTGTGGGATGATGGCCAAACGCGCGCGGGGGATGGCCTGGGCCATCTGCTGTGCGACGCTGGGCGGTGTGAGGACATCCTCTTCCCCGACGATCACCAGAGTGGGGACGTTAATCTGACCGAGAGAGGGTGTCGCATCGGGGCGATCACGCAAGGCCTTCAACGCTGCGACGATCGCCTCGCTGCGTTGATCACTGCCCAGCTTGTGCGTGGCAGCGACGACTTCAGGTCGGTGCTGTTGGGTGGTGGCGCCCAGCAGCTTGGGTAGCATGGCTGCAATGATGGCTCCGGCTCCCGCGTTCGCTGCCGTGGCCATCAGTTTCTCGCGATTGGCTCGGGCGACCGCATCGTCTGCTTCGGCTTTGGTGTCAGCTAGAACCAGTGCGGCAAGGCGTTGTGGATGACGGCGAGCAAATGCCAAGGAGACGTAGCCGCCCATCGACAAGCCAACAAGTGTGACCGGCTCATGAATCTCTTTAGAAGTAAGATGTTCGGCCAACTGATCGGCAAAGGCGTCGATGCTGGGATTGGTCAGCAGCGGGCTATCCCCGAACCCGGGCAAATCAGGCGCAATCACCCGATACATATCGGCGAGCAATTCAATTTGACTTAGCCACATACGCCGGTCGAGCGGAAAGGCGTGTAAGAGAACCACTACCGGGCCATTCCCCACATCTGTAGAAATCAACATAGCATCACCTCGCCAAGCGATATTCCTCCAAGCTCTCGTCCCTCGGTTTGTCTTAGCAACTCCAGCCGCGATTGACGCCGTAGGTCATCTCGGCGAAGATGAAACGAATCCTGTCACACGAGGTGGGCCATGCAAGCCGATCAAGAACCCTACTGCGATTTCCGAATGACGGTACGTGTCGAAATCACGAACACCCCCGGGCAGTTTGCACAACTGGCGGCCGTATTCGCAGCCGAGGGGGCGAACCTAGGCGCGATCGACATTGTAGATGTCAAGCGGAACAAGATGACGCGTGACATCACTTTTGATGCACAAAGCGAGGCACACGCCCAACAAATCGTTCGGAAACTCGAATCCCTACCCGGGGTACGGGTGCGCTCGGCCTCGGACCGCGTCTTCCTGGCCCATCTGGGCGGCAAAATCAGTACGCGTTCCAAGGTGCCCGTCAAGACGCGTAACGCCCTTTCCACCGTGTACACCCCAGGCGTAGCCCGAGTCTGCCAAGCCATCGCCGCCGACAAGGACAAGGCGTTTGCCTTCACTTCTCGGGCTAACTCGGTCGCCGTGGTCAGCGACGGTAGCGCAATCTTGGGTCTAGGCAATCTCGGTCCCGAGGCCGCCATGCCGGTGATGGAGGGCAAAATCATGCTTCTCAAAGAGTTCGCCGATATCGACGGCTGGCCGTTGTGTTTGGCAACGCAAGACCCCGAGGCAATTATCGCCACCGTGAAAGCAGTGGCCCCGACCTTTGGTGCCATCAATCTCGAAGACATCAGTGCGCCTCGTTGTTTTGAAATCGAAGAACGACTCAAGGCCGAGTTGGATATTCCGGTGATGCACGACGATCAGCATGGCACGGCAGTAGTGCTACTAGCAGCGTTGCTCAACGCCTTGAAGGTGGTGGGCAAACGGATGGAACAGATCAAAGTCGTGGTCAATGGGCTGGGAGCGGCCGGCACCGCCTGTTGCCGCATTCTCCTCTCTGCCGGAGTGACGCAACTGATCGGTTGCGACCGCAAAGGGGCAGTGGTCGACGCCTCGGGGGAACGCCTCGAAGCGGCACGACGTGATTTCCGCGCTCAGGTAGATTTTGAGAAGCCATTTGCCTCGCTAAAAGATGTTCTGAAAGATGCCGACGTGTTCATCGGTGTGTCAGTGGGAAATCTGCTCAATACCGCCGACCTGGCAACGATGGCCTCCAACCGCATCGTGTTCGCCATGGCCAACCCGGTGCCGGAGGTCGACCCGGTGGCGGCTCGGGGGATGGTGCGGGTGTTAGCAACCGGGCGGAGTGATCTGCCCAACCAGGTGAACAATTTACTCGCGTTTCCAGGTATTTTCCGCGGCGCACTGGATGTACGCGCTCGCAAAATCAATGAAGAGATGAAAGTTGCTGCTGCTCAGGCCATTGCTCATATCATCCCTGATGAACATCTGAGCGAAGATTATATCATCCCCAGTGTGTTTGATCGTCGTGTCGTTCGCGCCGTGGCCCGGGCGGTCTCGGAAGCCGCACGCCAGTCAGGCGTCGCACGACGCAACAGCCGCGACTCGGCGTGAGAAAGACGCCCAAGCAGATCCGGAATCTGCTCCTGCCGCTGAAATCGCGAATGCTTCAATAACCTAGGTACTGATATTGAATCAAAACCTGGGCACCAGAGGGGCAACAGTCGCAAAGCTACTACGAACACTCAACATGTAACCGCTAGCTGCCTCACAGGCACTGAAACCCGTGAGGCGGCTAAGCCGAAGGTTAACGACGTGGCGAATTTTGGGAGTTGTTGCTGTTATTGCTAGAGGGTTGCACCGGCGCAGAAGGCAACTCGATCCGTGTTAAGGGGTTTGGCAGAATCGACAGCAGACCATCGCCAACCCGACGAGAACGTAGCGTCGAACGAATCATGATCCGTACCTCGCACTAGCTAGAAGAGAGATTTTCGGTCGCAGGCTACAGCGAAGGGCGAGCCGGGTCCCTAACAATCTCATTCCCGCCAGACACAGAAAAGCGTGAACAACGGTACGGAACGTGGTAAATGTATCTGTGAACCCAACTGTCTCGTTGGGGCTAAACCAGCCAGGCCTTGCCAGCCGATCGTCGGCATCTCTGCTTGACGTGGGTAGGCCCAAGGCAAGGCTGAAACGAAAGTCTCCTGAGCCACCTCGAACGGGGCCGCCCCCAATGCCGAGGGCACAGGGGCAGCCATCAGCACCCCCAGCACTAGCAACATCAGGTATCGACCCATAGCTATCATTGCAGGAGACCCCTCTTCCTGTCACGAATTATATTTCGTCACAATCGCAGGTCAAGCCCTAATCCTTTTTTTCTCCATCGACACCCGAGCAACGATCTCCCAATCAGATGTTCGGGGCAAAACTCCCAAATCCCTTGGGTGACACAGGGACCGTACTCGCCAAAACCATCTCCTTTACCCGGAAAAATGAGCAGGTCATCTCCTCGTTGCTTGGCCTAGATGAGCGCTCTGACCGCCCGCTTGGTGTTGGACGAATGCACCTCGTTGTTACTTCGGCGTGTACCAGTATTTACTGGCTCATGAGTTTGGTGGGCCGTTCGGGATTAAGAACGGTTATTTGTCCTCCCTTCTTGCTGTGGTCCAGGGTACACCTAGGCGGTCATTGGATCTTTCTTCATCCGGTCAAAATCAAATTGCTAGCACATCTTGCTATATTGACTCCTCACGCCATCTGCGGTTTAGAATGGGAATGCCTCAGCCGTTTCCAGTCAGAGGCGATCGAGGGCGATAGATCGTTTTTTTAGCAGTGGGATCAGCTATCCATTCGTTGCATCACGGAGAACCGTGCAGGACTACACATCTACACAATTCTGGTTGTTAATTAAGCAGCTTTGTTCAGGATAAATCAAAATAATTGTGAACGTTATTACTAACTATGTGTTCATGTTTAATAATTATAAGATTTTTCTATTTTTCCGTAATTAGCCTGAGAAATAAGGCGTGCTGATGTTGATTGACCGCTATGACCTGCGGACCTCGAAACGCTCCCGAGGTGATGGCTTTGGTGAGCTTGCCGTTGCGACCATAGAGGCGGAAATGGACCCAGCTAGTGTTGTACTCAATGGCAGAGCGGGTAAATCGTTCATGTGGCGTGGACGGACGGCAGATAGCGGAAAATCGTTCTCGGTTCGCTATCATACCTCCGGAGAAACGGAGGAATCGGAATGAAGGTATTGGTGATCGGCAAAGGGGGTCGGGAGCATGCCCTGGTGTGGAAGTTGGCCCAATCACCCCGGGTTGAACGGGTGTATTGCGCTCCGGGCAACGCAGGGACGGCCCTAGACGGGGTCAATGTGCCGATCGAGGTGAATGACTTCGAGGCCCTGAGCGATTTCGCACAGCGTGAGGGGATCAAGCTGACTGTTGTTGGACCGGAAGAACCGCTGGCCCGCGGCATCGTGGATCACTTTCACGCCAAAAAGCTACGGATCTTTGGTCCAACCAGGGAAGCAGCTCAGCTCGAAGCAAGCAAAGTTTTCGCTAAAGAGATCATGCGGCATGCTTATGTGCCGACGGCTGACTTTGCAACGTTTGATCATCCGGATATGGCCCGGAATTATGTCTACTCTCGGGAGTATGTGCTAATTGACAACGTCACGCGTTGTTATCCGTTCAAAGGTCTAGAAGTGCTCGAAGAAGGCGGAAACAAATATGTCTACCATCCCACCTCGGGTAAACGGCTACGCGTGCCCCCCCCTGAACCTCTCGTGGTCAAGGCCGACGGCCTAGCGGCTGGAAAGGGTGTGTTTGTGTGCAACGGCACCGCGGATGCTCTGAATGCCATCACACGCATCATGACCAACGAAGAGTTCGGACGCGAGGCCGGTCGGCGGATCGTAATCGAAAAACGCCTCGAAGGCGAAGAGCTTAGCCTACTGGCTTTGGTGGCCGGACGAACCATCCTTCTGTTGCCGCCTACCCAAGATCACAAACGGGCCTTTGATGGCGATACCGGGCCGAACACCGGCGGCATGGGCGCGTATTGCCCCGCACCGATCGGCAATCCCGAGGTTCTGGATATCGCAAGCCGAGAAATCTTTGTGCCCACGGTTCATGCCATGCGCCGCCGTCACACGCCGTTTCGAGGCATCTTATACGCAGGGCTGATGGTCACGCCTAATGGACCGCGTGTGCTGGAATTCAACTGCCGTTTCGGCGACCCTGAAGCGCAACCGTTGCTGATGCGGCTGAAAACGGATCTGGTTGATCTGATCGAGGCAGCTATCGAGGATCGGCTTGATCAGTATGAAGAGAAGGGGCTGGAATGGGACCCCCGGCCGGCCGTTTGCGTGGTGTTGGCCTCAGGGGGCTACCCAGAGAGGTTTGAAAAGGGCTTGCCGATCACGGGTTTGGAGCAGGCAGCAGCCCTGAGCGATGTGAAGGTATTTCACGCGGGTACTCGGTTGGATGGCACTACGGTCGTAACCGATGGTGGGCGAGTGCTTGGCGTGACGGCCATGGGCGACACCTTGGAGTCTGCCCGTGCACGTGCGTATGAGGCGTGCTCACTTATTCATTTCAAAAATATGCACTATAGGCGTGATATCGGCGTCAAAGGACTCTCCGGCCAACCGTCGGCTCGATAACGGAGAATGGCAGGCAGTGAAGCCCAGGCAGCCCGGCGACCACGCCAAAACGGCACCAAGTTTCCCTCACGCCAACGGAGCCAAGCCTTCAACGCAACCACCCCGATATGGGCTGGCAACCAGAGCAAAAGTTGCTCCGCACTCAGATGGCGCCAGTAGAGCAACTCCTCGTTACGCGATTGCCTTTCCAGCAATTCGCCGCAGGGTGGGCCATAGCTACTTGAAACGTGATGCTGGATACGCGAGGCGGGTTCATACCAGATTTCACCATGCCGCCGAAGTCGAAACGATAAATCGACATCCTCAAAATAGGCTCCGAATTCCTCGGCGAAACCTCCGCATGCCTTCAAAATGGCCGTGCGATAGAACGAGGCTGAACCACTAGCAGATGCGATGCGTTGCGGGCGAAGATGATGGGCAGCAACGGTCTGACCATGGCCGCGTTTGCGGGCGAACCCAGCGGGGAAGAACTGGTCGCCCATGCTGTCGATGTGGTCACCGCTCAGCACTAGCGGAGAAATAGCTACCACGCTAGGTTTGGTAAATCGGGCCAAAATCGGTTCGACAAAGTTTGGCGTTACCTCGGTGTCATCATTGAGTATTTGAACAAACGGCGAGTTTACCTGAGTCAGAGCAGCGTTGACGGCTTTGCAAAAGCCTCCCTGGGTAGGGCGACGGAGCAGTTCAACACCCTTAAACGAACAAGCAACGCGAGAGATGGCCGCCTGGGGCGAGGCATCATCGACGACCAACAAGCGAGTGCCCGGCGGACTGAACCGAGTGAGGCTGCTCAGGCATGTGTGCAAGCGATCGGGCCGATTGTGGCTGGGAACAACGATCGTCAACAAGCAAGTCATAGCGACGTTCCTGTTCGCGGATAACAGCGAGCAACCGGGCACGGGCCTGATCGATTCGACCAGCTAAATGATCTTTTGTCACATGCACCAGCTCCTGAAATATCTGCAGTGCAACGCTATCACCGCCTAACCAACTAGCCGTCGCCCGAGCCAATGCCTCGGTATGGATGACCCGGGCCAACAGCCTGCTCTCGATCGGTGACCAATGTTTAGCCGCGTAGGTGAGCAGGGCGTGACGGGTGACCAAACGCAAATGTGCAGGTACCCTCCGGCGATGTAATGGCATATGATGAACAATCGAAACCTGAGGGTCGTGCCAGACAGACCAGCCTCGTTGGCGAGCGCGTCGACATAAATCTACATCCTCATAATAGAGGAAAAATGCCGGATCAAAACCGCCTAGATCTTCCCAACAGTCGCGGCGTGCCATTAGGCAACAACCGGTCACCCAATCGACCGGCTGCACGCCTGGGCCGGGATAGCGATATTTGCGGATGCTACGAGGCAAGAGCAAACGAGTAAGCACCTGAGCAAGGGTCGGGAAAGTCCCCGAGGAAAGTTGAGTTGAACCATCACTGTGCCGCAGACGATAGCCCACGATGCCCGCATCGGGGTGGTGCCGGAACAGCGCATCGGCCCGGTCGAGTACCTCGTCCAGAAAATCGGGACTTGCGGTCATATCCGGGTTGAGCAACAACAGGTAGCTCCCCCGAGCCCGGCTAGCCGCCTCATTAACAGCAACGGCAAAGCCGCGATTTTCCCGCCAGCGCACAACAGAAACATGCGGGGTACGACGCAAGCGAGCGATGGGCGGCGCAGGACGCGAGGCGTTGTCAACAATGACGACCTCGGCCACGCCGTCTCGCATAGCACAGGCGGTTCGGAGTTGCCGCACCAACCGAGCCGTATCGTGCCAACGACGATAATTGACCAGTAAAACCGAAAGGCGTGGGCGACCCAGTACAACGGAGTTGGCCCCGTTGAATCGGCGTGCCATGGCTCGGGTCGTCACATCCATCGGAGTCCCTTCCAGGGTGGGGTTTTTCCACCAGAGGGCCAAAGATTACTCCAAAAGCTCCAAGCCGGTCAATGCGAGAAGTGACCAGATCCGAACGGTATTGCAACCAACTTGCTGCCTTGCCGATTGTTGGGCAACAAGTTCAACGCGAGAAGTGGCCAGATCCGAACGGTATTGCAATGGTCTCGCATCCGAAGGGTATCTCCGGGGGATCAATCCATCTTGCCCGCTGAGGTCATCTGAGTTAAAGTTCTGCATCCGAAACCATGGAGGATGCATCGGATGTGTGGCATCGTGGGCTACGTCGGCAATCAGGACGCCGAAGCGGTTTTACTCGAAGGGCTGAAGCGATTGGAATACCGCGGGTATGATTCGGCTGGCCTGGTGAGTATCTCGGTAGAGAAGCAGCAGGCGCGATTTCATCTACGCAAGAAGACCGGACGGATTGCCAACCTGGCGAAGCTCTGCCGGGAGCAGCCGGCACCAGGCTATACGGGGATCAGCCACACGCGGTGGGCCACACACGGTCCGGCGACGGATCGAAATGCCCATCCGCACGTCTCCAGCAACGGCTTGGTGGCGTTGGTGCATAATGGCGTGATCGAGAACTATGCCACCTTGCGGCGGCAATTGACAAGCGAGGGGATAACATTTCAGAGCGACACCGACACGGAAGTGGTGGCGCAGCTGATGGGGCAGCAGCTCGAACGACTGCGAGCAGAGAAGAAGACACTCTCGACGCAAGATTTTCTCGATGGTTTTCGGCGTACTTTAGGGATGCTCAAGGGGACTTATGGGCTGGCGGTAGTAAGTCCATTGTTTCCGGGTCTGATCTTCGGTGCGCGACTTTTCCTCGTTC
>JBDNDE010000132.1:0-12457 GCA_046719305.1 Gemmataceae bacterium
GGTCAACCAGGGCAGCAGTCTAGGAGCCGCCCTAGAAGCGGAGCCAGCTATTCCCCCCTTGATGGTTTCGCTGATCCGCGTCGGCGAACAGACCGGCATGCTCCCCGAGGTTTGTGGTGATCTGGAACGCTTTTACCTCAAGCAACGCGAACTGTGGCGTCGGTTCCTTGCCGGCATCGCCTGGCCGGTCTTTCAATTTGTATTAGCCACACTGGTACTCACTGGCCTGATCTGGTTTCTCGGTCAGATTCCCATCAATGCCAACGGCACCGGTTTCGATCCTCTGGGGGTGGGATTGATCGGCACCAGTGGCGCGCTGATCTTTTTCACTGCTGTTTGGGGTACCCTTGCCCTGGTGTGGCTGGGGGTCTGGGTCGCACGACGAAGTTTGGCCGGCCAAGCCTGGGTCGATCGCGCCTTGCTAAATCTGCCGGCGATCGGTCCCTGCATGCAAGCGTTGGCTTTAGCGCGATTTTGTCTGGCTCTGCGACTAACTGCCGATAGTGGCATGTCGATCGGCCGGGCGTTGCGGCTGTCGTTGCGAGCGACAGGTAATGCAGCCTTTGCCGAGGCCGCCCATCAGGCCGCCGCGACAGTGAAGCGCGGCGAGGAGGTTCACACGGCCTTAAGTGGTAGCGGGCTATTTCCCCCAGAGTTTTTACACATCCTGAGCGTGGCCGAGGAATCCGGAACGATTCCCGAGGTGATGAAGCACCAGGGAGAACATTATACCGACGAGGCCAGCCGTCGTCTGACCTTTCTGACCGCAATCGCGGCCGGGGGGATCTGGCTATTCGTAGCTGGCGTGATCATCTTGGCCATCGTTCGGCTATATGGGTCGTATCTAGGAAACATCGACGCCCACCTCCCGCTGGGCGGACTTTAGGTCATACATTGCCATACATTGGCAGAACGAGGACCCAATCTAATCTAGATGATCTGATATCAAATGATCTGATATCAAACGGCCCTAGAACTGTCCACCTGGAGTTGACCTCAGAGCTTGTTCTAACCCCTTGGACCTGTCTGATGGATACTGCAGGCCTCTCACAAGATGGGTGAGAAAGATTGCTGACGGCTGGACGAGGCCAACTTCGCAAATGCCTAGAGCGGTCAGAACTTCCCCTTTTTGGAGGAGGTAAAGCCGTCCCCTAGCCGCTTGACCGTTCCCTTTTCGTGAAGTGCAATTTACTGGCTGGATAGGATTGCTTTGGGGGTGTTCCATGATTGCTTGGGGGTGTTCCATGTCTCGCGCGGATTGCCCATCCACGGCACAGGTTGGTCAGCGATCGGTTGGCTATCGCATCAGTTGGCCGGAACAAGCTGTGGCTCGGACTCCTGACTGAACAGGCTAGTCAACGGTCGGTTAGCTAGCCCAGGCTAGACAGCCTAGTTCATCTTGCTCCGAAGCGAAGCGAAGCGATACCATGCCTGCCTCAGGGAGGGGGCGATCATGTCCACCACGATGGAACGGGGTATTTATGCGATTCTAGTCCTAATCCTGCTCGCCGGGGCTTTCCGCGCCGCGGACAAAGCCAAGGAGGACCGCAGCGCCTTCAATCGCTGGCGGCATCAACTGCTCAAACTCAAAGACGGTGTCGATATTTCCGCAGCCGACAACTACCCTAATCCGCCGATTATGGCAGTGATCCTTGAGCCGCTAGCGTATCTGCCCCCCGTTAGCGGCGCTGTGTGCTGGTATCTGCTGAAGGTACTGATGGCTGTGGCGGCCTTTGTAGGGTTGATCCGACTCGTAGAGGCCGGGGGCGTGACGTTTCCGCCTTGGGCGCGGGTGTTGGCCGCGTTGCTGTCGCTCAAGCCGGTGCTAGACGATCTTTCGCATGGGAATGTGAATTTATTTATTCTCTTTCTTATGGTGGTCTGCCTCGTCGCACGGCAATATCGCTGGGATGGACTGGCCGGCGTAGCGCTGGCGTTGGCGATCGCCTGCAAAGTGACGCCCGCCCTGCTAGTGCCCTACTTCCTTTACAAACGCGCCTGGCGTACGCTTCTGGGCACGGCGATCGGCCTACTGCTGTTTCTTGCCCCTGGGTTTGTCCCCGCCGCTCGCCTGGGCTTCGACCACAATCAACGCCAATTCATCAGTTGGTATCATATAATGGTAAAACCATTCCTTCTCGAAGGCAAAGTGACGGCCGAGCATATCAATCAATCGCTATCTGGTTTGACCTACCGATTATTGACGCATACCCCTTCGTTTGTCGTGTTTGTGGATGGCCATGAGATGCCCGCCCGTTATGACAACCTGATTTCTCTGGCTCCAGAAACCGCCAATCGGCTG
Source organism: Gemmataceae bacterium (assembly GCA_046719305.1). Taxonomy (GTDB): domain Bacteria; phylum Planctomycetota; class Planctomycetia; order Gemmatales; family Gemmataceae; genus RGDT01. The sequence continues at coordinate 2,303 of JBDNDE010000132.1, forward strand.
ACCAAGCTGGCTCTGCTCGCTTTTTTGGCCGTCGTTGTCTGGACCTGTCGAAGTGTGCGACGTGTCGGCTGGCAACCGGCTGCCGAGGCGGGCTTGATTGTCACCGGCATGCTTCTTTTTAGCGAACGTACCTGGAAGCATCACGCGGTCAGCTTGATGATCCCGTTTGTTGTCTTGGCCTTTGGCGTGGCCCGCGAGCCGAGGCTGTGGGGTGTGGTAGCGGCCTCGTTCGTGCTGATGCTTTTACCGGCTTTAGGAGGAGGCAACGAACGCGAGACGGTCTGGCAATCACCGCCCTTCAACAAGATAGTGCTTGTCTATGGTGTTTATACGCTTCTATTCATCATCTTGGCGGTTACGATGGCTTGGCAACTGCGCCGAGGCGCAAGTCAAGCTGGGCAAGACGTTCTGCCGACAGGGAAGCCCACCGGATGGGGACAGCTACAAGCTGCCTGAATCCTTTCCCTTCCCCCCGATTCCATCGCCGGCGATGGCTAACGATAACAACCGACTCGAGCGTTTCCGCTAGCTCGGGTCGGTTGGCTTACTTACTGAAGACCGACTCACTCCGACTCGCTTCTTCGTAGACGACGTACAAGAGAAACAAGCCACAAGCTGGTGCCGTCGGCCCGGCTTGTGTCCGGTCTCCCTCCCGCACCAACCACTCGACATATTCCACCGGCCAATAGCCGCGTCCTACCTGCATCAGCGTACCGGCAATCGCTCGCACCATGTTGTACAGGAATCCGTCGGCCTCTACTTCCAGCCAGATAAATTCCCCACCGAGGTGGGCTGGCCGTTCGACGCTGATATGCGTGATGGTGCGGACGCTGCTAGCCCGATTGGGCCATTCGGTCTCGAAGCAGCGGAAATCATGGGTACCCAGTAGAGCTTGGCCCGCGTGGTGCATGCGCTCGGCATCGAGCCGATATCGCGAGTGATGAGCATAGCGACGCTGAAAAAGGTCCGGCACTTCGCCATCATGGATCACATAGCGATATCGCTTACGTCGGGCGTCGCGGTTGGCGTCAAAACCGTCGGGCACCACGTCGACACGTCGGACGATCACATCTTCAGGCAAGCGAGCGTTGATTGCTCGGCGAAGAACGTTCGGCTCCAACTTGGTTTCCAGCACAAAGCTCACCACCTGACCAATTGCGTGAACGCCTGTGTCGGTGCGACCGCTGGCCGTTACCCGCACTCGGGGCAGGCCCGCTAAACCGCTCAGGGCCGACTCAAAGATCTCCTGCACGGTGCGTAAGCCGGGTTGAATCTGCCAACCGTGGAATGCGGTACCATCGTAGCTGATCGTCGCTCGAAAGGTCGGCATAACTTCACTCGATAGGCAAAATCATCTGTACCCCTTCACTCGATAGGCATCGCCACGCGAAAACCATAATACTCCAGCCGATAATCCATCGGCCGCTGGTAACGCGAGGCACTGCGGGCATCTTCCGCTGTGTAGTACCACGAGCCGCCGCGAACGATGCGATGCATGTTGCTCTCGGGGCCATGCGGGTCGGTTTGCTCCTCAGTTGTGTAGTCGCGCTGGTCGTCGGCACACCACTCGCGAACGTTGCCGTGCATGTCGTACAATCCCCACGGATTAGGCAAGAGGGTACCGACACGGCGGGTGAACCGGGCCGACCCAGGCGTTGTCCGCGAACACCAGCCCGCCAGCCGCATGGCTCGTTCCCCATCGCCGGTGTAAAACGCCGTCTGCGTCCCGCCCCGGCAAGCATATTCCCACTCGGCCTCGGTCGGCAGACGGATCCGTCGCCCGAACCGCTCGCTGAGCCGCTGGCAAAAGATCTCGGCGTCGTAGGCATTGATTCCCTCAGCGGGTCGATTGGCACCGCGAAAGCGAAACTGGGTGGTGCCCATGATGCTCTGCCATTGCGCTTGGGTTACCGGGTAGATGCCCAGATAGTACGGCCGGGTCATCCGCACCCGATGGCGTGGCCCTTCGTTCTCGTAGCGGTCCGGCTCCTCGCTCAGGCTGCCCATTAGAAATACACCCGGTGATATGAGCGATAGAGTCAGTGCCACTTGGGCGCTGAGTGACAAGGTGATGGTGGCGGCCGGCACCTTGACCCTCTTGCGAAGCAAACGGCTTAGCTCGCGCTGGCGACGTTCGCGTTGCTCGGACGGTTGTTCATCCTCGATCAGTTGATGGCGTAGCCGCACCAGTCTCGCTTCGGGCAGCCGACCACTTTCTTCCAACCAATCGGAAAAGATCAGCCAGACCGAACGGTCTGTTGGCTCGGCCTGAATTGCCTGCAAAAAGTCCGCTTCGGTCACGGCTCCGCCTCGATCTTTCTTACTACCGGCGCGGCGGTAGCCAGCCCCGCTCGACCAGCGTCTGGGCGATCTGCACGGCGTTGGTCGCTGCTCCCTTGCGAAGGTTGTCGGCTACTACCCACAGATTCAGCCCCTTGCCGTCGGGAATGGTGGCATCGGGTCGAATCCGGCCGACGAAGACCTCGTCGCGATCAGCACAATGCAACGGTTGTGGCACCATGCCCGGATCATCGACCAGGACAACGCCGGGAGCTTGACGCAATACCTCGCGGGCTTCTTCGACACTGATCGGCCGATGAAATTCGAGGTTGATAGCCTCGGAATGACCGACCCGAACCGGCACGCGTACCGTGGTGGGCGAAACCAATATCGAATCATCACCCATAATCTTACGTGTTTCTTTAATCATCTTCAACTCTTCTTCTGTGTAGCCGTCCTCGCCTGGTTTCCAGTCGGCCGCTAGTACGTTCAAGGCCAGTTGGCCGCTATGGGCGGACACCGGCGGGATCGGTTGGCCGCGACCGATGGCTTGGATTTGGGCATCCAATTCCATCAGCCCGGTGGCCCCTTTGCCACTGCTGGCCTGGTAGGTGGCAACGACAATCCGGCGGATGCCGGCGCGATCGTGCAGCGGCTTCAGAGCAACAACCATCTGAATGGTCGAGCAATTCGGGTTGGCGACGATGCCCTTGGGGATTCGACGAAGGGCGTCGGCATTGACCTCGGGCACCACGAGCGGCACTTCCGGATCCATCCGCCAGGCCGACGAGTTGTCGATGACGATTGCACCGGCCCGAGCGGCCAACGGCGAGACTTCCCGGCTGACCGAAGCGGGGGTACTGGACAGCACGAGATCGACGCCGACAAACGCCTCGGCCCGGATCGGTTCGACGGTATAGGTCTGGCCTTGGAAAACGATCGGTTTGCCGGCAGAGCGTTCCGAGGCGAGGAATTTGATCGAGCGAAACGCGAAGTGGCGTTCGTCCAGCACACGACGCATCATCTCACCGACCGCACCGGTCGCACCAACTACCGCCAGACTGGGAACCACGTCGGCATCCTTTCATGGAAGGGGCAGTTTCAAGGAAGACAGACACACGCTCAGTATACAGAATCGACCGGCTAGCGCAAGCGTCGGAGTTGGACTAGGCTCGCAGATTTTTCCCGAGAAATCGGCTCGTCCGATTTGTCCTAGACCAATCAGGAGCTATACTCGATTTGAGAGATTGCGTCCGTAGATTCCCTAACGAGACAAGAGTTGCTATGAACACGGAAGATACTCCTCCTCAGAGCGAAAAAGCTACGATTGACTCCCGTCGGGGCGATCGTCGCAAAAAGTCGATCCCCGTGGCGGTTGAACGCCGTAGTGGCAAAGACCGCCGGGCCCAACGGGACCTGGAGGCTGAGGAGGGGGCTCGCCGCCGTCAGGTGGACCCAACTACTTGTGAAAAAGACTACACCGAAGAAGAAATTGAATTCATGAAAGCAATGGACCTCTACAAACGGAATAATCGTCGGCCCTTCCCCACCTGGAGCGAAGTGCTTGAAGTCATCCGCTCGCTGGGCTATCGCAAGGTCGAAGCCGCTTCTCCCATCCCTGGTGTCCCAGTCGCTCGCCGCGAGCAATGATTCCGGCCGTCTTTCTACCAGGGAACTGCTGTACCCCCTGGGGTGTCGTCAGTCTTCAGGCCGATGAAGTTTAACTGGCTGTGTCCAGGCGGATTCGACATCTCCTTTCTTGAATGGATTGGGATGCAGTTGACTTGACATCACCCGTGCCCGCACATAAACCTCCTGGCCCGTTAGCTTGTATCGCGCTTCGGTTCCTTCTTGCTCGGCCAACACTTTGCCGATCCCCTCGTGGTATAGGCGTGAGCCACCTTCGATTGGCGCGGGTTTGGAATCGGTTGGCGTGCCGTGCATCGTCCCCACAAATTGCGTGCGATAGGTGACGCCCGGCTTCGGCTTGATCCGTAGCCGAATTTCCTCTGGGCCGTTGACCAGTTCGCTTAGCTCTACTCCCGTCGAGCCATAAAAATCCCCTCGTTCTAAGGCGGCGACGATCGACTCGGCTGTCAAATGTACCGCCCGAACCTGCACCCAACCGCGGCCTGGATTCGATTGGCCCACGGCCATTTGGTGGTAGTTGTGGCTGTCGTCCGTCGCCAGGCCGTAGATCGGCCCCAGACGCAGCTTGCCCATTCGCAAGGTCAACAAAATATCCCACATCCGCTCGGTCGAGGGCCGCTGAGCGTCGCCATCGTTGCGCACACCGGGATGGCCATTATATACCTCGAAGAAGCGCAGCTCCTCGACAGCCAACATTTCTTCGAGATTTACACCCCATTGAAAATTCGGATGATTAAGAAATGTGAGCATGCGTCGGCTGGTCTTCTTGGCCTGCTCCTTGGCTAAACGCAGATTCACACGAATCGTTTCGGAAACCGTGTCGCCAACCAGGGGCTTGATAACATCGCGGAGGTTGATGGCGTTCAGGTGAACAGGGCGTTTGATGTAGTTCGTGGTGATCTCTTCTGCCGGAATGAGCAAAAACTGCCCCGGTTGCTCCAGCAAACTACGAAACTCGGCCAACGGCTTCAAACGCACTTCGGTGATGCCTAAGACGTTTTTGCGGCTCTCGACCCAGCTGGGACCAAACCGCTTGAGGTATTTTTCCAGGGCGGTGGCCCGTATGCTCTTAGCCGGAATCGCCACCCAGCTTTGGCCCTCGGCCAGGACGTTGTGTTCGCTCAGGGCGACGAACTGATAGTCTCGGCGACGATACCAGTCAGCGACCATCTCAGGAAAGTCGTCGCCATCGCTCCATAGGGTGTGGGTATGCAGGTTGCCTTTGAACCAACGGGGTGTGACACTAGGGTGAGGTGTCGGTTGGCTGCTTTCGCTGGGTGACGTTTGCCAGACCATGGCGCTCAGCACGCCCACGGTCAAGATGCCGCTCAACACTAGACGCATAGGCTATTCCTCCAGTTCGACGGCCAACAGTTCCCGTTCGCCGCGCACATACAGACGCGAACCGACGAAGGCAGGGTGAGAATAGCAACCGGCTTCATCGGCGAACAGTTTCAAGCGACTTATGGAGCGAAATTTATCGGCCTCGGCTCGCCAGAGCAGCAGTTCCCCGGCCACGGTTATCGCCAAGACCCGCTGATCGTCGGCCACCAGTGTGACGTAGCGTGAGAAGGGAGTCGAACGATCGAGGTAAAGCGGCTTGAGCGTGCGGGCATCCAGGGCATGCAAGCCGTTCCAGACGCCGAATAACCGGCCGGCACATACAACCGGGGAGTGCATGTCAGGAGCCAGCCGGTCGTAATGAGCGGTCGGCTTGGGGTCGATGCGGCCCTCTTTGCCGAAGCGGTAGCGAAAGGTGCCGTTGTTTTCCCAGGCGACGATCAGGTCGTCGCCCTCGACCAGGGGCGTCGGGACGTTAAAGTCGCTGCGTCGAGTAGGTTTAAGTTCCCACAGCCGTTTGCCCGTCTGGGCGTCCCAACCGCCGAGCGTTTGCAGATCAAAGCCGACAATCTGATAGACACCGCCGAGCTTAGCCGCTATGAAATTGCCATAAGAAGCAGGGCGGCCGGGCGATTGCCAGAGCAGTTTGCCCGTGAAAGGGTCTAGTGCCACCAGTGAGGCGTTCGGGCCGCCAGGATTGACAATCAGCCTCCCATCAACAATCAACGGCGAGGAACACATCCCCCATTTGCGTTTGTCATTTGCCTTGAATTCATCGCGGAGATCCTTCTCCCAGAGTGTCTTGCCGGTGGCCAACTCGATGCAGTGCAGTTGCCCGAACGCACCGGTCAGGAACACCCGCTCGCCGTCGATCAGCGGTGTTGCTCGGGACGAGTTGCCATAGTCCAATTCCCCGGGGGCCGGGTTCAGCACCCGCCAAAGTTCTTTGCCCGAGCTTGCATCCAGGCAAATATATACATCGGTAGTGTCCATCAATTCACGAGCGGACACCACCACATACCGATCAGTGGCAGCTACCCCGCCCAAACCTGGACTGGGAAGCCCTTGACGCCAGACTACCTTGGGCTTCGCGGGCAATTTCGCTGGTAGGCGAGCGACGCGGCCGTCACGATCCGGACCGCGCCACTGAGGCCAGGCGTTCACTTTTTTTTTGCCGCGTCCCGTGTCACAAAGCCGTGCTTCGTTTCCAGCTTCTTACACAGTTCGGGGTTTTTGCCCAGGGCCAGCAGTGCCTCACGCAATCCATCTCGTTCCCTGGAACCGAGCTTGGTAGAGGCAAACGCCGTGATGAATGGCACTTCAGCGGTTTCGCCGACAACGCGCAGTTCGCCCTTTTGGACGGTACCACAGCCTTCGAGCAACGGTTGAGCATAGCTACTAATCAAGGCGGCAATTTTTTCTCCGGCCTGAAAGCCATCGATCACTTTTTTGGCTGCCGTGCTGCACGAATCGCAAGATTCTTTGTTCTCGGGGATCTTCACTTCAAAAGACTTAAGCAACTCAAGACCTGCAGCATACTTTTCGTCGGCATCTTCGTTCCCGAAAATCAGACGATAGCCGGCTAAGTCGTTGGGCACCAGGGCTTTGTCCATGGAGTGGACGATCCACAGCCCTTTGATGGTGGTCTTGCCGTCCAACCCAGTAAGAGCAGCCAACGGCTCGATCTCTAGCTTGGCTTGCTTGGCCGCGTAGCGAATCACCGAATCTTTGCCGATAATCAGATCGGCCTTGCCGGCGGTCTTGTTCTTTAGGGCACCGGCAAGCGTCTGGGCAAAGTGCAACTGAACCGGCCGACCGATCTGCTTGCGGAGGAATTCAGCCAAAGCGGTGTAGTCGCGTTGTGCGTAGCCTTTGACACAGGGGCAGGCGAGGTCGGCTGCCAGTGGGTCCAGGACCACCAGCGTGAGCGCGGGCGGCTGCTGCGCCCGAGCCAGAGGGGCAAAGCAAGCCACAATCCCCAGAGTTGCCCAAAGCATCCGCAGCATGATCACACCTCCCAACCCACAGTACAGAGCATCCTAAAAATCGAGAGAACTCATCGCCTGCTGATACACGCCCACCCATGCGGCACAGGGGGGCACGGCCTGTTGAAACTGCACCAACTGCCGCACGGCTGCATCCATAGGATAGGTGCCCTCCAGGTTACGCTCCAGACGTCGGCTATTTTCTAGAGCGGCTAGAGCGGTGACGGCAGCCCCGAGGGCAGGTCCCTCACTGGATTGCAGACGATCGAGCGAGCGATTCAGAACACTGGCCAAGATTTCAAGCATGAGATTACTTTTAGCAAGACCACCCGAGACCGTGATGCGGGTAATGGTTTGACCGGCTTGTTCGTGTTCTCGCACGGCCCGGGCGATGAGAAAAGCCAACGCCTCTAGACCAGCGCGATAGCGAACGCCTGGCTCGCTAGGCTCTTGGGGCGACCAAGCTAGCCAGGGCTCAGCTACTCCCAGCGAGGGCTCCGGATGCAAAAACGGTCGAACTCGCACGCCGTTACACCCAGCCGGCACCGCGCGTCCAGCTTGCTCCAGCGTTGCCCAATCGGGCTTTTCACCGAGTAGGCCATCAACGAATTGCGCACCGTTGTTGTAGCAACGCATCCATAGATAAGGCCCCCAGTTGAGTCGCATGACATCCAGATTCCCATGGGTCGGCATCCGATTGGACGATGAGTTGACCACAGCCGAGTTACCTAAAATGATCGCGAGGTGGCCATCATCGACTGCTCCTGCACCGATGAGACCGGCGGCCTGATCGTCCGAGGGGGGAAAAATCAGCGGGGCCGAGGTAATGCCGAACTCATCACAAAGGGATTCGGAAAGTGGCCCCACCGGAACTTCTTGCGTGACGATGGGCGGCAGCGCCTTGAGCACGCGATTGCGGTAATCCTCGTTGGCTAACGCTTCGAGCATAACCGGCTGCCACTGACAGGAGCGAAGGTCCATCAGACCCGAGGAGGCGGCACTGGAGATGCTGATGGCGTCGAAGTTGCCCGTGAGATAGCCGGCCGCTAAAGAAGCATGCGGCAAGATGCGCCAAGTGGCCTCCCAGGCGGAGCGGGGGAGCGTCTCTTCATCCTTGACCAGATGGCTGAGGCTGTAGCGGCTGGCCCAAGGGCCCCCGATCAGCGAACGGACCCGCTCTTGCCCTCCTAGTCGCTCCAGACCCCGGGCGTGGTAACGGGCTAGGGTAGCATCATTCCAACAAATCGCACGGCGGATCGGGTTGGAATCGGCGTCGATGCGGCCGGCCGTGTGATGCGTGGCACTGATCCCGCCCGCGGCCCAGTCTTTGAGTCGGCCGATTTCGCGTAAGCGAGCGGCGATAGCGCGAGTGGTAGCGCGAGCCTGACCTTCGAGCAACAGCAGGTTCAATTCGCTAACGCCGCCGGCCGTCCATAAGTCGGTGCCGAAGCGAGATTCGGCCAAGATGTTGCCTTGCAGATCGAAGGCCAGGCATTTGCAGGCTCCGGTGCTGAAGTCCCAGCCGGTGAGAACCGTCTGAGGCGGCACACATCGCAAGCTCTCGGACATAAGCATCATTCCCTGAGAAAGGAGGCGAAAGGAGAAGAGATCAGACGATTCATCATTTCTTGAAAACAGGGCCATCTTTGCCTAGAACGATTCGGCTGGCTCCCTTGTGGGTGTCGTAGGCCTCGTGCATCTGTTGAATGCTGTCAAACCACCCGACCAGGTAGGCGGCCCCGAACGACTCGCCGGCTTTGACCTCACGACGATGTAGTTCTTGTATAAAACAGACGTAACCGCGTTGATGGCACCAAGCCTCACTGGTCGCGGCCGGGTCCAGCGTCATGCCTGCTAGCCACGGCCCCGGCTTGCCCTCGCGTAGCACCCGATAAGCGCGAATCATCCGTGCGGGCAGCTTGGCCTCATCGCGTTGATAGAGAAACTTCTCGTCGGGGCCGAAATTCTCGGCAAATTCCCAGGCGGGGATCGGCTTATCGAGGTAGCTCAAGTAAACTTCGCTAAACGTGTCACCCTTCTTATGTTTGATATGTCCTGGCATGTCGATGCGATAAAACAGATCCTTCACGCTGTTGACGCTCGTGATCCGCTCCGCTGACCACACATAACGCTGCCCGTTCTTGAACACCAGCGTTTGTTCCCACGTTGAGCCGGCTTTGAGTCCTTTGGCCGCTTGCGTGAAGGTGAAACGCAGGCGGACGGCAATGAAGTCTTTGCCCTCGGTGATCTCGGGCTTGAGTTCCTTGGCCTGGGTGCAAATTTGCGGCCCCTCGATGTAGTGTTTGGGCAAATCGCCGTGAAGTTTCTTGTCACGCAGGTAGCCGTCCTCCTTCCAACCCGGCGCGAGCAGGAAATCCATGATGTGCAGGCCGAAGCCGAGATCCACGGCTGCCGTTTTTTTGTCCAGCAAGGAGCCGGCCTTGATACCTGAGACGTAGCCTTTTGTAGCAATGCGTGCCTTGAGGGTGTCTGTTTCAATAACCAGATCGCTCCCGTCACGCAGGATGGTAGGAAATTCGCCCGCCAGAGCTAACAGAAATACGGGAAGCAACATAAATCCCCCTCGCCTGGGAGAGAACAGAGAGAACAGACCATGGTCTGTCGTTCATCCTAGCGAGGGACAGAAGGTTCGACGACGTGGGCGGAAGTGTTACGCAGCAACTTTCTCAGCTGCGGCAGCTTTGTAGGTTTTGGGCATGAAGATCCACAACAGGATGACTCCGGCGATGGCACTGAAAACCGACCCCGCAAGGGTGCCGGTCTTACCCTTGTCCAGTAACTCCGAACTGCCGGTTACATTCGGATCAAACGCCAGAGCTGTGATGAACAGGGCCATGGTGAAACCGATGCCGGCCAGACAGCCGCCGTGAGCGTCCGG
>JBDNDE010000133.1:0-12451 GCA_046719305.1 Gemmataceae bacterium
AGAAGGCGGTTGAAACCCTGAATGCCACGGCAGAGGGCCTACCGGCTTGGACGAGTTGGTTGTGCATCGGCCTGATGGTTCTGATGGGGTTGTGGCTGGTGGTCGGGCTGATCCGAGCGTTTTCGGGAGTGGGCGGCCAAGCAGGCGCGGCTCAACCGGGCGGCGGGGGCGGGTTCTTGAGCTCGCTACTGGGCGGTCTGGTTGGGGCAGCAGCCGGCATGTACCTGTACAATAGCTTTTTTGGCTCCGGTACCTCCAGCGTCTTCGGCTCGTCACCAACAGGCGACCCCAATGCGGGTGCGGATAACTCGCCCCAAGCGGATGGCGGTGGCGGCGACTGGGGGGGCGACGCTGGTGGCGGCGACTGGGGGGGCGACGCTGGCGGCGGCGACTGGGGGGGCGACGCTGGCGGCGGCGGCGATTGGTGAGTAAGATGACGAGCGGGGGGCTGGTTCTCCCCGCTCGTTGGCTTTTTCGGGGTGATGGCCTTAGGGGAGGTGGCGATGATTGTTCTCTTGCTTGCACTGGCTGCTGGCCCGCCCCTGATGCAGACTCCGGCTCGTGAGAAGGGGTTGATCCTCGATCGTCAAGGGATTTTTCCTGCCGAGACAGTAGCTCAACTCGAACCTCGCCTCTATAAACTGAAGCAAGATTACGGTTATGAGATGCGCATCGAGACAGTTGAAGGACTCCCCGCCCCCAAAGGACTGAGCGGCTTTTGGTATTGGCATCGGCGGCAGGAGCAGTTGCGTTCGTGGGTGCTGGATCGCGCGCGTGCCTCCGGGATGGAACAAGGCATCTATGTGTTGATCAGCCAAAGGCCCCTGGATGTCCGCGTGGAGGCTTGGCCAGCCGACTCCAATGACAAGTTTCTCACCTCGCGGCGCGATGAGATCCGCCGGGGCATCTTGCAAGCGCTTAAGGCCGGCGCTCCCACACGAGCGTTGAACCAGGGCGTCGAACGCTTCGCTAACCTGCTCGAACGCACCCGAGAGGCCTCCTCTCCGTTCCACATCGTACCCTATGTGCTGCTCATTGGCGTTCTTACGGCACTGTGGCTTGGGCTGGTCCTGATCCGCCAACGTGTGGTGGGTACCCAACCACTTTATCCCCCGGCCGTGCAAGGGGGCGTTCTGGGCACCCCAGCCGCTTCGTGGATTTACGATCGCCTGTTCCAACTAGGCCAGGAGAAGCCGCGAGCATGAGTCGGCTTCTACGCATCGGCACGCGGAGCAGCCCACTGGCGTTATGGCAGGCCCGTTATGTGCAGCATCGTTTGGGCGGCCCCGAGGTAGCCGAGTTGGTTCTGATCGAAACTGAGGGCGACCGGGTCCGTGATCGGGCTTTGTCGGCCATCGGAGGCCTGGGGTTGTTCACTAAAGAGATTCAACAAGCGTTGTTGGATAGGCGGGTGGATGTGGCGGTTCACAGTTTGAAGGACCTGCCGACCATTCCGGTGCCGGGGTTACGACTGGCGGCCGTGCCGGAGCGAGCACCGCTGGGTGATGCCTTTGTGTCGACACGCCACGCCCGCTTCGATGACCTACCCCACGGGGCACGCGTGGCCACCAGCAGCCTACGCCGTCGCGCTCAACTGCTACATCGCCGGCCCGATCTGCACATCGAGAACATCCGCGGTAATGTCGAGACGCGGCTGCGTAAACTCGACGAGCAAGGCTTCGACGCAACCATCTTAGCTGAGGCCGGATTGCGTCGGCTGGGGCTGGAGCAGCACATTATGGAGATACTCGATGTGAACTGGATGCTACCAGCTGTTGGTCAAGGGGCACTGGGGCTGGAATGTCGCGCCGACGATGAGGCAACGCTTTGGGCGTTGGCGAGGTTGAACGACCCGGCGACCTGGCACGCGGTGCAAGCCGAGCGTGCGTTTCTGGCGGCTCTGGGCGGCGGCTGTCTGGTGCCCATCGGGGCGCTGGGTCAGTGCGACGGCAACACGCTGCACCTATGCGGAGCGGTCTTGCCCGCAGACGGCAGCCAACGCCAGGCCGGTGAATTGGCTGGGCCGATCCACGAAGCGCAAGCCCTCGGGGAGCGTTTGGCCGCGTTGTTGTTGGAACAAGGGGCCGGAGCGTTGCTCGGCCGACCGGCCAATTCCTAAGCTGCGGGAGAATAAACATGAACACGCACGAAGCCTACACCATCACCGATCCCTCGCCGTTGCTCTCGCCCAGCTTGTTGTTCTTCCCCGAACTGATCCGCCAAAACCTGGCCCGCACACTGGAACTGGCTGGGGATCCCGCCCGGCTACGTCTGCATGTCAAGACACACAAAACGCCAGCTATCGTCCAGCTTGAGCGCGAGATGGGCATCACCAAGCACAAGTGTGCCACCATCGCTGAATGCGAAATGGTAGCGCAGTGCGGCCCGGCTGATATCCTGCTGTCCTATCCACTGGTGGGACCAAACCCCGAGCGATTCGCGCGGTTGATTCAACAGTACCCCGAGAGCCGCTTCGCCGCTACGGTAGATCATGCTCAGGGCGTCAAGGCTTTGCAACAGGCCGCCGAGCGTGTCGGGGTCGAGATCGACGTGATGCTCGATGTGGATATCGGCCAGCACCGCACGGGCATTTCGCCTGGTCCCGAAGCAGTGGCGGTGTACGAGGCGATCGCAGCCGCCAAACGGTTGCATCCGACAGGGCTGCATGTGTATGACGGGCACAACCATCAAACCGACCTCACCGAGCGTCAGGCCGCAGCCCTGAAGCAGTTCGAGGCCGCATTGCGACTACGCGAGACGCTACAAGCCAAAGGGTTGCCCGTGCCTCGGGTGGTGGTCGGGGGGACGCCAACGTTTCCGATTTATGCCCGCTTGGAAGTGCCGGGCCTGGAATGCTCTCCGGGCACGCTGGTGTTGCACGACCACGGCTACGGGAGCAAATTCGCTGATCTGTCGGGCTTTGTGCCGGCGGCGTTGTTGCTGACGCGGGTAATTAGCCGGCCGACGCCGACCCGGGTGACATGGGATCTGGGTTACAAGGCAGTGGCGAGCGATCCAGGACCAGGCAAGCGACTACGCATTCTTGGTATCCAATCCTACGAAGAAGTTCTCCAGAATGAGGAGCATCTGGTCATCGACACCCCCGACGCGGCTCAATTCCACCTCGGCGACGCTTACCTGGCTGTGCCCACCCATATCTGCCCCACGGTGGCTCTGCATTCGCACGCCGCCGTCATCGAAGCTGGTCGCTTGACCGGTTATTGGCCGATCACGGCTCGCGACCGGCAATTGAGCATTTAGGGCAACAGGGTCAACAAGCAGCAGAAGGACGATTCGCGTGCGATCCCTTGCGAGCGGAGCGGCGACAAACTAGGATGGTCGCATGCTAGTCAGTTGAGGTAGCCCGTGATTGCGTACCGGACCTTTCGGAATATCGACCCGCCGGCCCTTGTTGATGTTTGGAACACTAGCTTCACGCACCCTCGCATTGTCCCGGTGCGTTCGCCCACTTTTTTAGAATACTTCCTTTTCGCCAAGACCTATTTTGATCCGGCCGGGTTGATCGTTGCCCTCGAAGGGGACAAGATCGTCGGTTTTGTCCATGCTGGCTTCACACCACGCGAGGATCAGGCCGGATTAGAAAGTTCCACAGGCGTCATCTGTACGTTGGCCGTCTTGCCCTCGTATCGCCGCCAGGGCATTGGTTCACAACTGGTGCTGCGGGCCGAGGCTTATTTGCGACAACGCGGCGCGGTGCGGGCTTGGTTTGGCTCGCAGACCCCGCACAACCCCTTCTTGTTTGGTCTGCACGGCGGTTGCACGACGATCGGCCTGGTAGACAACGACGAGGCCAGCCTCCGTTTTTTGACGCGGCATGGTTACGATACACCGCGACGGCTGTTGCTTTTTCGACGTCATTTGGCCCGGCTACCAATACCGATGGACACGCGTTTCGGTGCCATCCGAGCCAACTACGATATTCTGGCTAGCTATCTGCGTCAGGCCGGCTGGTGGCAGGAAAGCGTGTTGGGGCCGGTCGAAGCGGTGGAGTACCGTCTGGAGGACAAACTAACACACGGCGTGCCGGCGCGCCTGGTGCTTTGGGATATGGACACCTTCAGTCTGCATTGGGGGCAACCCTGTATCGGCCTGATCGACCTACAAGTCATTCCCTCGGCCCGACGTTTGGGCCTGGCCAAATACCTGATGCTCAACGTGTTACGTCACTTGCGCGATCGTTCGTTTGCCTTTCTGGAGGTCGCCGTTGCCGAGGACAACCAAGCGATGCGGCTGTTGCTCTCGTCGTTGGAGTTTGAACCGGTTGGTCAGGGGGTCAGCTACTTCAAACCATCACTGGCTGTGTCCGGGGTGGACGTGTCAGCGGGGGGCGAGTCCGCCTTGGATGGGTCCGGTTTGGACGTATCCGCTGCAGCGGCTTCTGCTGTAGCGGCCTCTACTGTGGAGGTGTCTGCACTGAGCAAACGCAACTGAATCTGCACGCCGTTGGCCTCGTTGATCACCCGCAGCTCGCCCCCGACCTGGGGGAGCCATTGTTGGGCCAAGCCCAACTGAAGAGCTAAGGGCGAAAAATGGGGACTGGAAAACGGTTGCTCGGCCCAGCGGAGTTGCTCCGTCGTGGCCGGCCGCCCCACTCGTTGCAACACCGCCACGGCATAAGGAGCTTCGAGACGATGCGTAACGTGCAGGGCATCGGCGCCCTCGGCCAGAGCTGCGACCAGTCCGGTGCAGGTAGCTAACAGTCGAGCTGGATCGGCCCAGACACTTTGCAGTTGGCCAGCTTCGTGATGAATCGGCAGCGTCGGGTGCTGTCGTCGCCCTAGTTCGACAGCGATGCGCAACATATCGGTCAGGTTTTGCTCGATTCGTTCGAATTGAGGTTGAAGGGTCAGTTGCGTCAACCCATCTAGATGTGTTCGTAGTTGCTCGGATCGGGTTTTGAGATTTTCCAACAACTGTTTTTCCATTGCGAACGTCTCGGGCAGTCGCATCAACAGGATGGCCGTAACGGAATAAAGCCCCTGAAGCAGGTCGGCAACCTCATGCCGAAGAATGCGTGCCAGATGCTCCAAGGGAGCGTTGCGATGGGTTTCGGACAAGATATCACTCGTTTCGGACATAGCTTTTTTGAGACAACTAGATGTCTTTGGAGACATCCAATTGTCAGTCTCATATTCCATGGTAGCGGCACGTCGGCTATTAGCCTAGTAAAAATTCCTTTTGGTTGTCACCACGCCGAGGACGATGGGGATCGATTTCGGTATAGCAAAAAGGTGTCGTGTTGTGCCGTTAGGACGTGTGGTGTCGCTCGTCCACCTGTGTCTAGTGTGTTTTTCTTGGTTCATGCCTTTGCACGAGGACAACGATGATCTACCGACTCGGTTCGTTTCTGTTTCTTAGCTTGCTGGTCCTGATCGGTGTGGACTCGGCGGCTCAAGAGTCGACCAAAGACCCCATCAGCCGCTACGCGATGGACCTGCGGGTACGCAATTCCACCCAGGTCGACTTTGACAAGGACACGACCAAGTTTGGTATCGAAGTTTACACCGACGGTTACACCAACGATGCGATCTATGTGAGCGACTATGGGGCATTGGCCACGGTTGGCTCGAAGCAATTTAAGAGCGGTGAAGGCAAGGAGCCGTTGTGGCGCCACGGCCTGACCTTGACCGCCCGCAAGGCCGGTGAAAAGGACTGGGACAAAGGCAAGAAGTTCGGCCTAGAAGTGTTCCGTGACGAGAACAACGGCAACCTGATCTACATCACTGAACGGGGCCATCTGGCCACGGCCCCTGCGGACGAAGTGACGGACAACACGATGAAGGGCAACATCAAGGCTCCCAAGTGGACGCACGCTATGGAGGTCAAGGTCCGCAAGGCGGGGGAGAAGGATTTCACTAAAGAAACCAAGAAGGTGGGTATCGAGGTCTTCCGCGACGAGAACAACGGCTGCGTGGTCTACCTCAGCGAAAGCGGCTCAGTTGCCGTTGTGGGCAGCAAGGCAGTCGGCACCGAGAAGGGCAAAGAACCGAAGTGGCAGCACGGCATGGAATTGTCGGTGCGGAAGGTGGGCGAGGCCAAGTTCACTAAGGACACCCGCAAGTTCGGCATCGAAGTTTTCCAGGACGAGGTCAACGGCTCGCTGGTTTACGTCAGCGAAACAGGCAGCATCGCGGTAGTGCCCGGCAAGCAGGCCAAAACCACCCCCGAGGGCAAAGGCAAAGACCCGGCCTTCATGCACGGCATGGAGTTGGCCGTCCGCCGCGCCGGCGAGTTTGCGTTCAGCAAGGAAACCAAGAAGGTGGGCGTCGAAGTTTACAAAGACGAAAACAACGGCAACGTCATCTTCATCAGCGACAGCGGCGAATTGGCCGTGGTAGGCGGTTAGACCGAGAGCCAGGTGGGACTAACGCGGCAGCGGCTCCAATCGATAGTTGTCGTTGCCCGCATCAAGACGGTTGGCCTGGCGTAGTTCGATCCGGGCGTTGAGACGGTTGCCACTGTGTTGATAGGCCCGCGCTCGCAGCCAGTGATGCCGGGCTGTCTCGATTCCGCGAAACCACTCCAAGGCAACCAAGGCATCGGTGGCCCGGCCCAATTGTAGCAACGCTTCGACATATTGCTCGCGCAAGGAGGCTTGATCGGGATCACGCTCCAAGGCAGCTTGATAGTCCGCCAACGCGGCCACGGCTTGGCCGGTGCGTTGCAGCAGTTCGGCTCGGTTGGCCCAGGCCAGGCTGCTTTCCGGTTCCAGTCGAATCGCCTCACTAAAGTCGCCTAGTGCTGCGTCAACATCGCCCAGACGTTGCCGCACCAATCCCCGATTGTTCCAGGCGTTGGCACAGCTCGGGTCGCATTCGAGGGCGCGGTTGAAGTCGGCCAACGCTTCGTGGAACCGACCAAGCTCGTAATAGCTCAAACCGCGATTATTCCACGCACTGACATTCTCAGGTTGCTCTTGCAGAACGGCTGTCAGATCGGCGATCGCTTTCTCATGTTGGTTCCTCTCGCCATACAGGTAGCCACGATGGAACAAAGCGTAGGGCGATCCCGGCTGCAGTTCCAGGGCGCGATGGAGGTCGGCCAGAGCTTCGTCATAGCGCATTAGTCGGGTTCGGGCGATGCCGCGATTGACCAAGGCTTGCCAGTTATCGGGAGCCAGTGTCAGAGCATGGCTGAGGTCTGGTTCAGCAGCGAGGGGCTGATTCAGAAGGAGGAAGCTAGCACCGCGTGCCGCCCAAACGCGTGCGTCCTCCGGAGTGAGGCGTGCCGCCTGATTAAGCGATTCAAACGCCTCTGTAGCGTTTCCTACATGAGCGTAGGCTAGACCCAGCAGCCGCCAGACCGTGGCCTGGTGGTCGCCCAGTGGGTGGTGAGTGTCGCTTAGGAGTGTCTCGGCTCTCCGGATCAGCAAGAGATAGTCGGCAGCATCGTAAAGAGCTTGCAGTTCATCCGAGACGTTGCTCATCTTGCCAACTCCAGGAGCGGCCGACGCGGTAGGCGTCCAGGCGAGCCGCTAGGTGGTGATTGTTCGACTGTTGGACGACCGGCTCCAGCAGGGCCAGAGCCTCATCGAAACGGCCCACCAGTGCCAGAGCTGCGGCCAGGGTGTCGCGTGAAGCGAGGTTGTCCTGGGCGTTGAAGGCCCGCTGAGCCGAGGCCAAGGCGGTCTGGGGATCGTCGCCGGACAACACGGCCAACCAAGCGAGATTGTTGGCGATGCGGGGATCCTCGGGAGCGAAGGCGGCGGCGGTTTCATTGTCGGCTTTGGCCCCGTGGGAATCGCCGAGGTGAAGGCGTACTTGGCCGCGCAAGATCAGGGCATCGACATCTGTGGGATCGTTCGCGAGAACAGCATCGAGATCGTCTCGGGCGGCTTGCCACTGGCCCTGGGAGATTCGCAAGCGGGCACGGTGAAAGCGAGCCAGCGGTTGAGACGGCTCGTGTTCTAGCACTACTTCTAAATCTTGCAGAGCTGCCTCGATCTGCCCGGCCTCGGCCAGCAAGACGGCTCGGTTCAGACGAGCGCCCAGATGGTTAGGCTCGTGTTGCAGCAGGGCGTTGTAATCGGCCAAAGCGGCCTGGGGGTCGTCCTGAAGCAACGCCCGTTCGTAGCGAGCCGACACCAGGCTGGCGTCCAACTCCAGAGCGCGGCTGAAGTCGGCCAAGGCTTTCTGTGTGTCCTGCAAATTGCGATGCACCTTGCCCCGATGCATCCAGACGCGGGCGGCCTGAGGCTGGAGTTCTAAAGCGCGGTCCAGATCAGCCAACGCCCGTTCCCATTCCCCCCGTTGAGCTAACAACACACCGCGGTTGCTGTGGGCACGGGCATCCTCAGGGGTCAACCGCAGCACCTCGGTGTAGTCGGCCAAGGCTTCGTCGAGTCGATCCATGCGGGTGTACACGGCGGCGCGATTGGCATAAGCTAGGGCGTCTTCCGGGTCCAGTTCCAACGCTCTGGCATAATCAGCGAGGGCCGCCTCGTACTCGCCCAGGCGGGCATGAGCGTTGGCGCGATTGGTGTAGGCACCCGAGGCTTCGTCATCCTCTCGAATAGCGACGCTGTAGTCGGCGATGGCCCGGTCCAGTTCGCCGCGATCCGAGAGCAGATTCCCTCGATAGAAACGCAGCGTGGGATCTTCGGGGTTCAGACGGATGCCCTCGTCCAAATCGGCCAAGGCGGCGTCGACTTGCCCCAAGCGGAGCAAAATTTCGCTGCGTTGCTGCCTCAGTGCGGCATCTTCGGGATTCAACTCGACCGCTTTGTCCAAATCGGCCAATGCCTCGTTCAGACGATCGAGGCGGCTGTAGTTGCGAGCACGGCCCACCAACAGGCTGACACTCTCGGGGACCCGCTGCAACGCCTCAGTGTAGTCGGCCAGGGCCTGTTCGTAGTTACCGTTGCGGGCATGGGCCTTGGCCCGCTCCTGATACAACCCGGCCGAGGGTTCGATGCTTATGGCCGTAGTGAAGTCGGCGATGGCGTGATCGAGGCGTTTGAGTTCGAGGAAGGTCAAGGCGCGATCGAGCAGACCGCGGATATTGTGCGGGTCCAGGGCCAGCAGGCGGTTGAAGTCAGTGAGAGCACGACCCGGCTCTCCCATAGACAAGTAAGCACGTCCACGATTACCCACCGCCCACAGATGCGACGGGCTGAGCCGGATCACCTCGGCATAATCGGCAACAGCCCGAGCATATTGCCCCAGGGAGTAGAAGGCATTGCCCCGCCCGAAATACAGCGATTCGTCCTTGGGCGACTGCCGGATCGCCTCCGTGTAATCGGCAATAGCCGCATTCCATTCGCGCAGGCGGCTATAGGCTTCGGCCCGGCCGATCAGCGCCTCTAGGTGACGAGGTTCGCGTTGCAACGCCTGGGTGTAGTCGGCGACGACTTCGCTTTGGTTGTCGGCACGAGCATGCACCAGGGCGCGCCGACACCACAGCGAGACATCCTCGGGCGTTTGCTCGATGGCATGGGTCAAATCGGCCAGTGCTTTAGCCAATTCCCCCTGACGAGCGTAGACTGTCGAGCGGGCCACCAACGCGGCGACGCTTTGGGGAGCAGTGGCCAGTTGCTTCTCGATCTCTTCCAACGTCTGGTCATGCATGCGTTTGTCCAACTGCCTCACCTGGTCGTCGGCCCCTTGGCTAGCCGTCAGCAGATCCAGGATCGGCCCCGCATGAGCCGGTCGACGATGGATGGTCCAGCCGGTACACAGATTCAGCAGCGTACTCCAATTCTCGGGCAACAACAACTGGTCGGCCGTATCCGGGTCGGGCTTGCCGGTCAGCAGAAAGGCGCACAGGCGGCCAAAGGAGTAGAAATCGGAGTGCGGCCCGAGCCAGACGTTCCCCTTGGGCCGACCGGTCAGTTCAGGCGGCAGATAGCCCTTGAGCCGGGCCACCGTACGGCCCAGGCTCGTGAGCAACTGAGCGTCGGGGTGGCTGGCCACGGCATGAATCCAGGCACGCTTCAGCGACAAGCCCACATCGAGGAGCTTGACCGTCAACGTCTTGTTTTTCTCACGCCGCACCAGCACCGCCGAGGGCCGCAAGCAGCGGTGCAGTACCCCGCGATGGTGCAACGCTTGCAACGCTCTGGCTAGCGGCCAGGCCACCTCCAACGCGACCTCAGGCGACAACGGCCCTTCCCGAGCAATAAACAAGTCCAACGGCTCGTAATCGGCCAGATAGTCGGCTACTAGATAAGGTCGTTGTGGTTCGGGGCCAGCAAAGCCGGTGGCATGCAGGCGAGCGACTGCACCGTGGTCGAGGTCCATCACCAAGCGGCAATCGCGAAACACGGAGTAGAGATCGCGATCGAGGCTCTCGGGACGCAAGGCGGTCACCACAACCGTGCCTGAGCCATGCTGACAGATAAAACGCGTGCCGAAAGCACCGGCCGTCAAGATACGCAGAGGCGGATAGAGGGCAAAGGGAAACGGCTCGAAGGAGTCCGCATCCAAAGCAACGGCCTGGCACAGGGCGGCCAGGGCTTCGTCGTATTGTTGGCGTTCCAAGGCAGCGCGGTAGACATTGTGCTGGGCTTCGGCCTGGGCAATAGGATCGTCCACCAGCCGAGTGACCTCTTGGAAGTCGGCCTGTCCTTGTTCTAGATCACCGATCACTAGCTGCAGTTGAGCCAGGCTGTTGAGCAGAGCGGGCAGCCGTTGCCGGGTGTCCTCCGAGAGTTTGCGATATTGCGCGACCAGATCCTGGACGGCCTCGCGATCGTGGTCATTACGTAGAGACAGGCTATCGTTGGCCTGAACTGAACAAGGATGCAGATCATGGCGGCGTTTGAGCGCCGTCACTGCTTCATAAAGGTCGTGATGAGGTTGACCGACCTGATGCCATTCGGATTGCAGATCCAGCACGATACTATCCTCGCCAACAGAGATGGCCCCACCAGGCGTTCGGGAGGCCATCTTCGGACGCTTACTTTTCCAACAGCTTGCCCACGATCTCGGCTAGGCGTTCGCGGGTGTCGATGCTGTGCAGCTTGCCCTCGGTGTCGATCACCAGCGTGGTCGGCAGCGATTCGATACCGTACTTGCGGCCCAACTCCAGGGCGGGCTTGCCGAGTACCTGCTTCCAGTCGGCCTTGGTGCGGGCCAAGAAGCGTTTGCTGGCGGCTTCCTTTTCTTCTAGGGCGATGCCGATCAGGTCGATCTTCTCTTTGTGCTTGTCGCGCAATTCGCGTAAGATTTCCACCTCGACGGCGCACGGTACACACCACGACGCCCAGAAATGGATCAGTACCACCTTGCCCTTGCGTTCCTTTAGGCTGCCCACGCTCGCAGGCAACGGCATGTCGAACGGCTTGCCCACAGCCAGCCGCAACGCTGCCACACGCGCGAGCGGATGCTCTGGCAGGTTTTCCGCGACGCGGCGCAGCACTACATCGCGCGTCTGGGTGTCGCCGGCCAATTCCAGCAATGGCAACAAGCCACGCAGGGCATCTGCCGCCGGTACATACTTGGGATGATCGTCGAGATAGGCGACGATCTTCTTACGGAAGCTCTCGGCATGTTTGCTCCAGGCGTCCTTGAAGTCGTCGCCCCCCTTGGCCGCTATCAGCCGACCGCGAATGTCGGCACTAACGAGGAACAGGTCAGCCTCGGCGGCGTGTTCGCTGCCCTTGGGTGTAGCTGCTCGCAAGCGTTTGGCGACCTCTAGCGGTTCCTTGTCCAAGGCCATCGGCTCGTAGTGAGAAACAGCGCGCAGGGCAAATAGCCGGGCATCGTTGAGCTTGGCAGCATCGGGGGGGGCAGCTTCGAGCCTCCGCAGGATCGTCAGGGCCTTTTTGGCGTTGGCCTCCAGCAGTTCACGAATCTCATCAGCGTCCAGGTCGGCTGTCTTGGCCGGGTCCAGTGGGGCAGCCAACCGTTTGAGTTCGACGAGGTCGTCGCCGGCGATTAGAGCGAGGCTAAGCAATCCAGCAAGCAGCATGTATGGAGTCTCCCTTTGGACAGGTTAGCGGATCGCCCCGCGTTGAACCTCGATAAGAAATTGTACGGCCGTTAGCGAGCGGTTGCGCAGATTGCGGGCTAGTTGACCGGTCCAGAAGCCGCGCTCGCGCAGGTTGGGGTTACGGCCGAGGATGGTCTGATACAGGCGAGTGACGTAGCCTTCGGGTGTTTTGCCACCTAAGACCCAAAATTCATCCGAGCCGAGAATTATGCCCTGAATCTGGTTGTGCGAATCGCCGCGGCGGATCATGTTGAGCATCGACTCCAGGGCACCAGGATCGACCGATCGGCCCAGATATCGCTCGTACCAACTGTTGATGAGTGTAACGTTCGGATCGATAACCACCGGCGGGGGCAACGGGTCTACAGGGGGTCGCACCGGCGGAAAGATCGGCGGGGGCCAGACGCCGCCTCCCACTGCACCACCTTGCAAGCGCCGAATCGCTTCGCGTGCGGCCTGTCGCACTTGGGGCGATTCATCGCTCTTGGCCGCAGATCGG
>JBDNDE010000134.1:0-12371 GCA_046719305.1 Gemmataceae bacterium
TCTCTAGTCGAAAGTGAACTATTCGGCCATGCACGCGGGGCCTTCACCGGCGCGACCCAGGCCCGCCCCGGCCTCTTAGCTCTGGCCGATGCTGGCACGGTTTTTCTGGATGAGTTGGCCGAGATTCCCCTGGGCGTTCAAGTGAAGTTACTGCGAGCCTTGGAATACAGCGAGGTTACCCCCGTCGGGGCGACCACCAGTCAACCGCTCCATTTCCGCCTTTTGGCCGCAACACATCAAGACCTGTCCCGAGCGGTTGATGAAGGTCGTTTCCGGGCCGATCTCTATTATCGCTTGCGTGTCTTTGAGATTCATTTGCCTCCGTTGCGCGAGCGGCCGGAGGATATCGAAGCGCTAGCCACTCATTTCCTACGTCGCTTTCGGCCCTCAGCTTTGCCGTTGCTGCCTGAGACGTTGGCTTATCTGCAAAATCAGCCGTGGTGGGGCAATGTCCGCGAGTTGCGCAACGCCCTAGAACACGCGGCGATTCTGGCCCCAAATACCCCCAGCGGGGGCGGGCCGTTGTTGCCGGAGCATTTTCCTCCTTCGGCTCGGCACGGTCAATCGCGCAGCCCGGCCGATCAGGTGATGGCTGCCGTACGAACCTGGCTAACCGAGCGGCTGCGTGACGGCCCCCCGAGCAATTTGCACGAGGAATTGCTCAACCTGGTCGAACCGACCCTGCTGCAAGAGGTCAGCCGTCGGCTTCGCGGCAACCGGCTGGTAGCGGCCCAATGGCTGGGGCTAAATCGGGCCACGGTACGCAAGAAACTGTTGCACTATGGCTTGGCTGGCACCGAACCCGAGGAAGAGGAGGAAATCTCCTAGAGCAAAGACCCGAGCGGCTACCACTCCTGTTGCGTCTGTTTGTCGGTCTGTTGGAACGGTCTGTTGCACTCGATTGCCTCTTCTGGCTGTCGCGTTGGGGGTTGTCGGAGTGAATCAACTAGGCAGTCAGATTCATCCCCTTGGAGAAAATCATGAACAGCGACGCCCTAGGGTTGTTACAGGCCATCTACGATGAACCACTCGATCCACTTTTGCGTTGGGTTTATGCCGATTGGCTGGAAGACACTAGGGCTTCAGTTCTAGCTGGGGTGGTGCGGTGTTCGGCAGTGGATGAGGTCGCTCCACCGCCACCTGATTGGCTCGAACAGGTACGCCGCGACGCGCCTTGCTCGGTACAGGTGTGGTTACCCGATGGGTTGCTGCTTCATGCCCGCATCCGCCGCTGCGTGGACCATAATCCGAAGTTGCTCTTTCGCTTGCTCCAGTGGTATCAGCGCCATCACATCACGGCAGCGGTTCCCGTCAATTGGTGGCACCTCGAACAGTGGTGCTGTTTACCCATTTGGGAGGGGATGGTACGCTTGCCACTGCAAAATGTTCCCCTGAACCGACCAGCCATCGAGGCATTGACTAGGTCCTCGTACCTGGATGGCTTGCTCGATTTGGATCTTTCCTACACCGAGCTAAACGAAGCTATGCTTCGACATTTATTTACCACAGGCAAATTTACCGCTCTACGAAGTTTAGATCTATCGGGAAATCTCTTGTCCTCCCCGCTGTGGACGCTCTTGCTCCAATGGCCAGTCCTGCAACAACTCAGCCGTCTGCGGCTGCGGGATGTAGGCTGGCAGACGCACGCCTTGGTAGCGTTTCGCGATGGGCCGAGCTTGCCACGACTACGCGAACTGGTGCTCGGGCCGCTGGAACCGGGCGTCGAGGTGCTGTGCCAGTGTGCCACCTTGCCGGGTCTGCAACGCTTGGTGCTACACTACCCTCGCATGCTGCGGGCAGAAATACTCGTCTCGGCGAAATGGTGGCCGCAGCTGCGTTCGCTAGCGATTCTGGGTCAGACGCTGGACGATTCGATCCTGGCCTTGGCCGAATCGCTACCGGCTGGCTGTCGTTTGAGGCTGCCCAACGGGTCCGTGTCGCAAATGCGAGCACGCAGCCTAGAACGCCGATTGGCCAATCGTTTGTCTTGGGTAGCAGGGGCTGGACAGTACGCCTGTTAAGTCGCATGGTAGCGTCATGAGCGATGACGAACGTCTGGACCTGCTTACTCTGCAACTGACCCCAGGCATCGGTCCGGTGCGGCTATCAGCGCTGCTGGAGCGCTTCGGATCCCCGGCCGCCATCCTGCGAGCCGACTTGTCCGCGTTGGGGCAAGTGGAGGGCATCGGTCCGCGAATCGCCCAGGCCTTACGCGACTCGACTGCTCGCGAACAGGCACGACGCGAGTTACAGCGAGCCGTTCAGGCGGGCATCACGTTGCGGGCACGCGGCGAAGTCGGTTATCCGCCTATGCTCGCGGAGATTCCCGGCTCACCGGCGCTTTTGTTTCTGTCTGGCACTTGGCTGGAGCAGGACGCCCAGGCGGTCGCCCTCGTCGGTACCCGACACCCCAATTCTTACGGCCGACGCGTTGCCACACTGCTAGCTACCGAGTTGGCCCGTCGCGGCTATGTGGTCGTCTCGGGCATGGCCCGCGGCATCGACGGCATTGCCCACTTAGCCGCCCTAGAAGCGGGTGGGCGTACCCTAGCCGTGCTGGCCGGCGGCTTCGATCATCTCTACCCGCCGGAGCATCGGCCTCTAGCGCAACGCATCGCCAGGCAAGGAGCCTTGCTTAGCGAGAGCGTGCCCAGCCAGGAGCCGCTCAAAGGACTCTTTCCGGCTCGCAATCGACTCATCAGCGGTCTAGCGCGGGCCGTGGTGATTGTTCAGGCTGCCGAGGGGTCTGGTGCCCTGATCACGGCGACGCATGCAGCGGAGCAAGGCCGCCCGGTGTTGGCGGTGCCAGGTCCAGTAGACGAGCAACCGCACACCGGGTGCCATCGGTTGCTCCGCGAAGGCGCGACCTTGTGCCGCGGTGTCGACGACATTTTGGAAGAAATGCACGGCCTGCAATCGCAAGCGACGGGGCAGTCACCGCCGCAATCGCAGCCATTGCCGCCTCCCTCCTTGGTAAGGCCGTGGCCCGCTGCCCCCCCGGTGCCAGCAGCCCCTGCGTCGATGGCTTCTGTAGCGCGACCCAGCCCCCCGCTGTCACAAGAAGAACAGCTCGTGCGGGCGGCGCTACGCGAGACGATTCGAAGTATGGACGAACTAGTGCGTGAAACAACTCTTCCAGTGCCCCAACTCTCCTCAATCTTGATGACTTTGCAAATGCGACGGCTGGTTCGTCAACTGCCCGGCAACCGCTATAGCTGGTGCGTCGAAGATTGACCGGAGCCGTTAGGATAAGCGAGGCCGGGAACCCCCTTGTTGAGTCGATTGCTCGACGGAATCCCCAACGCTTCCCACAACGGTTCCCCTCACCTTTCATCCCCTGTCAAAAAGGGAAATCGCTGCCTTCGCTCACTCCCTCTTGAACTCCCTTTTGTTTGCCGTTATAGCACGCGAACTTTACCACTTACAGAAACCTTGCAGGCTACTCGGGCGTTCGGGGGAGCGCTCTTTGGGCTTTGGGGGATTTGCATGCTGGCTCGCGCATTTCTTAATCCGATCCTATTCGATGAACGCCTCACCGCCGCCCTAGGGGATGCCGAGGCCTGCCTTCTTGTTAACTTCCTCGTCGATCAGGCCGAACGTCTCGACGGCCTGCAACCTGAAGAGGCGGTTTGGAAGGCGATCGCGCACCTATGCCAACGCGGCCGGGTTCTGGGCCGGGTCGTGCAATTGTGGCACGATCAACAATGCCTCGCTGCTACTCAACTGGCGGCTTCAGAGGGACTAGCCGAGGCGTTGCCGAGCCGGCGGTTGGACAGTTGTCGACTCCTGGAGCGCATGATTGCCCTGGAATCGCTGCGTTGCGCCGCCTGAAAGCTTTATCACTGGTACAGCCTTAGAAGAAAAGTTCAGTTGCCGAGGCGAGACTCCTGGCTTGCGTCGGTGTTGCATGAACCTGTATGCTGAGGGCTGTACGATGTGCTGATCCCTCTCCGCCGAACTAGGAAGCCAAAAAGATGAGTACCACTCCCGACCCTCGCACCCAGGCGCAGGTACTCGAGCAGGAACGACGACGTCTTAGCCAACGCCTCGACGAAGTGTCGCGGCTGTGCGATGCTCCCTTGCCACCGTCAGCCTTCTACTCGGAACTATTGCAACGCCTGTTGGATTCGTTGGCGGCCCCGGCGGGGTGCGTGTGGCTCCTCACCTCGCAAGGCAACCTGCAACAGGCTTTCCAGATCAACTTTCAGCAGGCCGGTCTTGACAGTGAAGAAGCTCGCGCTAGCCATGATTCGCTGCTTCGGCTGGCGTTCACCAATGGCCAACCTTTGCATTTACCCCCGCGTAGTTCGCTAGCCGGCGAATCGGGACAAGCCCCTCCGGGCAATCCTTCCAATCATCTATTATTGCTGGTACCGATTCGTCAAAATGATCAGGTCATCGGCCTCATCGAGGTTTTGCAAGGAGCCAATCGGCCAGCTAATGCGGTGCCCGGCTTTTTGCAATACATGAACTTGATGGCCGAACTGGCTGGACGCTATCAGCGTAACCAGATGGTCGGGCAACTGATCGGCCAGCAACAGTTATGGTCGCAACTGGAACTATTCGCCCGTACGATTCACGGAAGCCTTAACCCGACTGAGGTGGCCTACCACGTAGCGAACGAAGGGCGACGTTTGATTGAATGCGACCGGGTCAGTGTGATTCTGCGACCGAGGGGCGAGCGTGCCCGAGTCGAGGCGGTCAGCGGCTCGGATACCGTGGAGAAGCGGTCCAATCAGGTTGTGAAACTGCGTCGTTTGGCCGATCGCGTCTTGGAATGGGGTGAACGGCTGGTGTTCAGCGGCACGCGGGATGACACCTTGCCGCCCAAGGTCCTCGAAGCGTTGGATGAATACATGCAAGAAAGCCCGTCGCGTCTGTTGGTGCTGATGCCACTGACCGACGAGCGTGAAGGCGATGGCAAAGACAAACCCAAGCAACCACCCCGCAGCGCCCTGGTCATGGAGTGCTACGAAGCGCCCGCCGACGAAGCCCAGATCATGGCCCGGCTCGATGTGGTCGCTCGTCACGCTTCCAGTGCTTTGTACAACTCGCTGGAACTACGACGCATCCCTTTCCGTTGGATCTGGTTGTCGCTTGCACGTCTGCAAGAAGGACTTGGTGGCCAAACCCGCGCTATCGTCATGCTGGTCGTGGCGGCTCTCAGTTTGCTTGTCGCTGGCTTGATCTTTCTGCCCTATCCACTCAAAGTCGACAGCACTGGTACGCTACAACCTGCCGCTCGCCGCACGATCTACAGCCCCAATCCCGGCATCATCCGCCGCTTCGAGGTCTACCCGGGTCAAATTTTGCAGGAGCGAACCGCCTTGGCCGAGTTAGAAAATCTCGACTTGGACGCCAAAATTCGCGCCCTCTTAGCGAAATTGAATCTGCCAACCTGGCCGAGCGTACCGCACGAGAAGCAGCCACTACTCCCGGCATTCCACTGACAGAGCGGAATCAAGCGCTCACACAAGCCGGTCAGCAAGAGATCATACGCCGTGCCAAGGAGAAGGAATTACAAGAGTTGCTGCAACGTACCAACAGCATCCCCAACCGCCCCGGTGCGTTTAACGTGTTGGCCCCCAACCTCATGCCTGCAGAACGAGCCATCGCTGCCGCTCCGGAGTGGATGGTTCTCAACAGCAGCTTCGAGGAGATGATTGGTCGGCAGGTCCAGCCCAATGAACCGCTTCTGCGCCTGGGCGTCGTCTCGGGTAAATGGGAGATCGAAATCAAAATCCCCCAGAAGCACATTGGCCAAGTCCTCAATGCCTTCAAAGCCAATGGCGATCAACCGCTGCGGGTGGACTTTCTGTTGCGTAGCGACAGTACCAGCATTTTCGAGGGGCGCTTGTATCGCCACCGTATTGCCGGGGAAGCGACCGCCAGCCAGGATGCCGCCAGCGAAGCCGAACCGGTGGTGGTGGCCGTTGTGGAGATTGAAGACGAGAGCATCCCGCCAGGGTCTAATGTAGTCGAGACACTCGGCCGTCAACGTCTTGTTAGCGGAACCGAGGTCAAAGCCAAGGTGTATTGCGGCACCTACTGTGCCGGCTACTCCCTGTTCTACGGAGTGTGGGAGTTCCTCTACGAGAACGTGGTGTTCTTCTTCTAAGCGATCCTCAACGGCACGGACTTATTCCCAGGAGAAACCTGCTCATGGCGCGATTCTTGGTCGCTTGCCTGCTCCTTGCTGGAGCCTGCACCTTTGTCGTTGTTGTGCTGGGCAAAGCCCTCTGGCCCGATGCCACCGCCCAATCCGCCGCTCCCACCAAACCCGAGCCGCGTTCCCGTTTGGTCGTGGCCGAAAACCGCCAGGATTCTCCCGTTGCGGTTTCTGCTGCGGCTAAGGGCGGCACTTCTCGCGACGACGACAAGCCCGTCAACCTCGTTGAAGTGGCCCCGGGTGGTGCCACCACCCCCCTGACCATTCTTGATGCGAAAATCACAGCCGTTCAACAGCAAAACGTGCCGGCCGAACGCGACGGCAAACTGATGTTCTTGGCCACAGAGATCGAGGAAGGGGAATTCGTCCCCCAGGAAAAGCAACTAACGTATGAGGTGGTGACGTTGGGTATTCGCGTGACCAGCGATGCCGAGTGGAACAGCTTACCTTCACGTGAACGGATGATCGTCCAAGACACCGAAGGCAAGGTCTTCTGGTATCGCACCGTCCGCGAAACCGACGATCTGAGCGAAGTCGAAACCGCTTTGATCCCGCGTACCTTCCGCCTTCGTCTGCTCGATGTCGGCGACCGGGTCAAACCTGGTCAGATGCTTGGCCTAGTCAACCCCGTACTCGCCCTGGCTGAGGTCCGCAAACAACAGGCCAAGGTCGATGCTGCCCGTGCGGAAGTCCGTGCCAGCTTGGCCGTGTTCGAGGAAGCCAAACGCCGCTACGAGCGTGACCGCGAACTTAATCGCAAGGGGGGCAAAGTCATCTCTCCCGACGAGTTGGCGATCTCTCAGGTGACCGCTGAAAAATACCGCGAAGAGGCCAACGTCAAAATCGCTGCGATCAAATCGGCCCAAAGTGAACTAGCCGCTGTCTACACGGCACTGCGGCAGCACATCGTGCGGTCGAGCATTGAAGGGATCATTCGTCAAACCTTCAAACAACCCGGTGAGGCAGTGAAAAACCTCGAACCGGTGCTACAAGTACAAAATCCTAACAAGGTTCGTGTCGATGCCCAAGTCGAAGTCCAGGATGCTCTCGTGCTACGCTCTCGGCTCAACGAAGCTATCCGCCATCGCACCGAAGCGTCACGTCTCTGGGCCGCCGAACTCCAAAAAAACCCCCGTGCCCCCGAACCGGCCAAGGCTCAGGCGTTGCGTTCCCTGGCCGACAAACTCACCCGCCTAGAGGTTGAAGCTAGCCGACAAGAACCCCCGGTTGCCGTACTTACCGGCCATGCCCGTGAGGTCACCTGTGTGGTCGTTACCAATGACGCCTTGCCACGCATCATCTCCGGCAGTGAAGACCACACGGTTCGCATCTGGCAACGAGTAGTGGGCGAAGACCGCTGGAATGAACAACTCAACCTCGATCACCGCGCTGTGGTTCGCTGCCTTGCTGTCACCGGCCCTAGAGCCGCCAAACAACGCCTGCTGACTGGCACTGTCACAGGCCGCGCTCGCCTGTTCGATCTAGACAACCTCAAGGCCGGCGAAAAAATGCTCGAAGGCCGACACACCGGAGCTATCAACGCTTGTGCCTTCAATGCCGAGGGAACTTTGTGTGTCACCGGCGGCGAAGACGCCTCGCTGATTTTGTGGGATGTTGAGGAAGCCAAACTACTCGGCCGTGTCCCCAACGCCCATCGCGCTGCGGTTACGTCTGTCGCCTTCACTGCCAAAGGCCAGGTCGTCAGTGCCGGCCGCGATAAACGTCTGGTGGTCTGGAAGATCGGTGAGGGCGGCGAGGGCGGCAAAACGCTACTCTTTGAACGTCAGGAAGATCGTCGGAGTGGTGAAGTTACCGTCTTGGGCGTCTCCCCGGATGGCGAGAATGTCCTGTTCGATGAAGGTCGCGAACTGCGTGTCCTGTCCTTAAGCGAACGTAAAATCCTTGGTGTGCTGAAAAATGCTTCCGGCACCGCGGCGTTCAGCCACTTTGCCTTGTTCTCGCCCGACGGCAAGTCGATCCTCACAGGCTCGGCGACACCGGGTCGTACCCAATTATGGCGTGCGCCGCTGGCTGGCAACCGTCCCAGCGAAATGCGTAACTTCCAGTGGAGCAGCATCGAAACCTGCGGGGCTTTTGACCCCTCGGGCAAGTTCGCTGTCACCGGAACCCAAGATAACCGGGTGCTGGTTTGGCAGATGCCCGACCGTCTGGAGATCGAGAAACCGTTGCCCGGCGAGCTCACCTTCGTCGAAGAATTCCTCGATGTCAGCGCTCGCAAGCTGGCCATTCGAGCTACCGTAGAGAACCCCGGTTGGGTCATCCCTGGGGCCTCGGCCACGATCGTGGTGCCGCCGCTGCCGCGTGAGTAATGGCAAGGGAAAGGGGTCGGCAAGCGAAACCTACTTGTCGCCCCAAGATGTCTGACTACGGATCTGACGATTTCTTCCAGGGTGATAACCGATGCCACCGCCGCCTCCTGCTAGTGAACTGGAACGCCGCAAAAAACTACGTATTGTGTTGCGCCCCGATCTGGACATCGAAGAACACCGCTATGAAGGCCGTCGATTCTATGTCGTCAAAGATCCCATCAGCCTGCGATACTACCGCCTGAAAGAAAATGAGCGCTTCCTGCTGCGATTTATGGATGGAAAGCGGACGTTGGAAGATGCGCAAAAAGCCTACGAGCGGGAGTATCGACCCGAACGCCTGAAACTGGAGGATCTGGAAAGCTTTGCCCAGCAACTTATCCAGGCCGGCTTGGCCCTCAACGACTCCCCCAAGGCGGGCAAGCAGCTTTACGAGCAGAAAAACAAGCGAAAGCGTCGGGAGTGGATGCAAACTCTCACCAACATCCTCTACATCAAAATCCCCATCTTCGATCCCGAACGCATCCTCACCGCCATGCTCGGTTGGTTCGGTTTCCTCTTCACCTGGTGGTTCTTCCTGCTCTCGCTCGGCGTCATGGCCGCTGCTATCCTACTCGTCACCGTCCATTTTGATACGTTTTATCGCAAACTACCTGATTATCATGAATTCTTCAGCTTCAAAACTGTCTTCTATCTCTACATCGCCTTGGCCATCGTCAAAGTCATTCACGAGTTTGGCCACGGCCTGAGTTGTAAACGCTTCGGCGGCGAAGTTCATGAGATGGGCTTCTTGCTGATGTGTTTTTCGCCGGCCCTGTATTGCAACGTCTCCGACGCTTGGGTTCTTCCCAACAAATGGCACCGCATCATCATTAGTGCCGCAGGCATTTATGTCGAATTGATCATCGCTGCCATCGCTACCTTTGTCTGGTGGTATACCCCCACCCAGCCGTTCATCAACAACCTGGCTCTGAGCCTCATGGTTGTCTGCAGTGTCTCTACCGTGGTTTTCAACGCAAACCCCCTGATGCGGTTCGATGGTTACTATGTCTTGGCTGACTGGCTGGAAATCCCCAATCTCCGCGAAAAAGCCAATCGCTACCTGTCGAACCTGTTTTGCGAGGTCTGTCTGGGCATCGAAGTGCCTCCCGAAGAATACATGGCTACCGGACGCAAAGTGTTGTTCATCACTTATGCTATTGTCAGTTACATCTATCGCTGGGTCATCACCTTCAGCATCCTGATGCTGTTCTCGTCCTTCTTGAAACCATACAAACTCGACATCATTGGCAACGTCCTCACCTTGGCTGCCATCGGCTCCATGACGATCTGGCCTGCCTATAACATGGGAAAAAGCCTCTACAAACGCGGGAGACTGCCGGATATGAAACACAACCGGGTGATGATTACATCGGCCGTCGGCCTGGCGCTGCTGTTATTCCTATTCTTGGTGCCGGTGCCCATCAGCCGGATTCGCGGTCTAGCTCTGGTTCAAGGCGACCCAGCCTACTCCAGCAGCGTTCATCTACGCCGCAATGCATTGCTTAAGGAATCCCGCTTCCGGCCGGGCGATATGGTGCGCGAACGGGAGGTTCTGGCCACTTTTGAAGACCCCGATCTGGCCGAGAAGCTAAGTGCAGCCGAAACCAAGCTCGAAACAGCCACCTCCCAGGTTCGCTTTCTGGAACGGCAGATCAGCACGAGCTTCGACGAGAACGAGAAGAACCGGCTACGGAACCAGCTGGGAGAGGCACGCGGCGAGGAGATTAAAGCCCGCACGCAACGTGATTCGCTCAAACAACAAATCGCCGAGGATCTTGTGCTGTTGGCCCCGCGTGAGGGAATCATCGGCCAAGCTCCGCGACCCGACGACATAGGCAAAATGGTCGAAGGATCATATGACCAAGCCCATAGCATGCCGCTTTTCACCATCCACGAACCGGGTAAACTCCGCCTCTGTATGCCGCTGGACACGGCTGAATACAACCAACTTCGTGCCAGTTACGAACCAACCCGGCAAGGCAAACGTCCGCCGTTGGATGTCAGTATCCGTATTCATGGCCATGCGGATCGGGTTTGGAAAGGCCGTATCGTTCGCCTAGAGGAGAGCGAAGCGAAATATGTGCCGATGATGCTCTCTAGCCGGGCAGGGGGGCCGGTACCTGTCAAAGCCCCCACATCGAAATCGCCTGGGTTAGTGCCCCAGGCTCAACAGTTCCTGGTCTACATTGATATACAAGACGCTAGTGAAACCATCTTGGTGAATTCCATGGCGCAAGTGAAGATTTATCTGCTACCTGAGACCTGTGCGTGGTGGATGTGGCGCAAACTCAATGATATGCTCAATCTCCGGTTAATGTGATGCACACCCTTAAGGGGGGAGTCGGGCTGCAACCGCTCTCTAAACGGTTGCAGCTCCAACACGACGCCAGCCGATCCCTGGTTACTCCACCGTGACGCTCTTGGCTAAATTGCGCGGTTTGTCCACATCACAGCCCCGCAGGAGGGCAATATGATAAGCTAGCAATTGTAGCGGAATCACGCTGATAATCGGCTGCAACCACTCCGCCACTTCTGGGACTTCAATGCACTCCTCGGCCACGCTGCTGACCTCGTCATCGCCCTCAGTCACCACAGCGATGATCGGACCGCCTCGTGCTTTGACCTCCATAAGGTTGTTCATCACCTTGTCGAAGATGGGGCCGCGCGGCATCAGGAACACGCTTGGCGTCTCTGGGTCCACCAGAGCAATCGGGCCGTGCTTCATCTCTGCTGCCGGATATCCCTCCGCGTGAATATAACTGATTTCCTTCAGTTTGAGTGCACCTTCCAAAGCTACTGGATACTGATATTGCCGACCCATGTACAGAAAGTTGCGCACCTGGGCGTATTTTTCGGCAATGACCTTCACTCGATCATGACAAGCAAGCGTCTTGCGTACAATATCCGGCAATGATCGCAACTCCTCAATCATGCGGAGTCCTTGGCTATGCGACAGATGCCGAGATCGTCCAAAATATAATGCTAGCATCGCTAGCACGGCTACTTGATTGGTAAATGCTTTGGTACTGGCCACGCCAATCTCCGGGCCGGCATGCAAGTAGACGCCACCATCAGCCTCTCGGGCGATAGTGCTGCCCACTACGTTGCACAACGCCAAGGTGGGATGCCCCTTGCGTTTGCTCTCTCGCAGCGCGGCCAAGGTGTCGGCCGTCTCGCCGGATTGGGTCAAGGCGATGACAATAGTGTTGCGCTCGACCGGTGCATTGCGATAGCGAAACTCGCTGGCATACTCTACCTCTACCGGAATGCGAGCAAACTCCTCGATTAAATACTCCCCTACTAATGCCGCATGATAGCTGGTGCCACAGGCTGTCAAGATGATGCGATCCACATCACGTAACTGCCGCGAATCCAGGTTCAGCCCACCAAACTTGGCCGTCGCGTCGGCTTCATCCAGTCGGCCGCGTAGTGCATTTTCAAGCGCTTCGGGTTGCTCATAAATTTCTTTGAGCATATGATGCTCGAAGAGGCCCTTTTCGGCGTCGCCAGCTTCCCACTCGACTGTCTGCACCAAGGCATCAATGGGTGTAGTTTCGTGATCCATAATATGCCAATCATTAGCGCTGATTAGACATAGTTGGTGATCATGTAGATAAACAACACGCGAAGTTTTGTTGATGATGGCACTAGGATCGCTCGCCAATAAATTCTCTCCTTCGCCCACCCCCAACACTAGAGGACTGCCCAGTCGCGCACCGAAGATCAGACCCGGAAACAATGGACTTACTACCGCCAGCCCATAAGTCCCCTTGAGCATCCCTAAAGTACGCCGAAAACCATCGAGAAAATCTTGCGTCGAGAGTGTCTTCTTC
>JBDNDE010000135.1:0-12368 GCA_046719305.1 Gemmataceae bacterium
TCTGTCGCTTCGTCCAACGCCTCCAATACCGCCAGTCCACGCAGGGCAAAACCGGTGTAATACAGGTCGCTGCCCCCCTCCCGGCCGGAGAAGCCTCCATCGGGGTTTTGCCGCGAACGCAAAAAATCAGCATGTTTGGCGCGGACCTCTTCGGGGACTAGACGCAGCCCCGCGGCCAGTTGAGCATTCAACCGTGGAAGGTATGGCTGAGCATTCATGAGGTCAATATATCGTCTGTCAAAGCCACTGAGGAGTGCTAGGTATGAAACGTCCACAAATCGTCATCACCGATCATCTAACCGAAGCAGGAATTGAACAATCCTTGCTTCAGGATCTGGCTGACGTTCAAGTGCTTCAAGCGAAAGACGAAGCCGAAGCCCTCCGCCGATCCGCCGATGCCGACGTTTTGTTGGTGTTTCATCACCTCCGCTGGACGGCGGCTAGCTTGGAGCAACTACCTCGTTGCCGAGCTATCATCCGCTGTGGGGTCGGCTACGACAATGTGGACCTGGAAGCGGCCGGCCGCCTAGGCATCGTCGTTTGTAATGTGCCCGACTACGGCACTGAGGAAGTGGCCGATCATGCTCTGATGCTGTTGTTGGCATTGGTGCGGCGTCTGCGTGGATGCGATCTGGCTATCCGCTCGGGCCGCTGGAATGCCAGTGATGCCGCCGGGGCACCACGGCTACGGGGCCAAACCCTGGGATTAATCGGCTGTGGACGCATCGGCATGGCAATGGCGTTGCGAGGCAAAGCACTTAGCATGCGTGTGATGTATTATGATCCTGGCATTAGCGATGGTCTGGACAAAGCGCTAGGCATCGAGCGTGCCTATACCTTGGAAGAACTATTGCCTCAGAGCCGTTTTCTCAGTTTGCATTGCCCGCTCACTCCGCAGACGCACCATCTGCTCAATGCGCGGACGCTGGCAATGCTGCCCCACGGGGCCTACCTGGTCAACACAGCTCGGGGTGGTGTGATCGACTCCGAAGCCCTCTTTGCCGCTTTGCAGTCCGGTCGGGTGGCCTTCGCTGGCTTAGATGTCGAAGAGCATGAGCCAACCCCCCATGAGGGACTTCGCACCCATCCCCATGTCTTGTGGACACCCCACACGGCGTTTTACTCGGTGGAGTCGATTGCCGAAATGCGAATGAAAGCGGCCCACGAAGCCCGCCGAGTCTTGCTCGGTGAGCCGGTTCGCAACCCAGTAAATGCGTCCTATCTGATCACACCACCCCGCGCAAGCGAAAACCACTGAGAGGGGCCTATCCGCACTGCTGGCCACCAAGGAGGGACAACCCCCCGCTAACTCGAACGAAGGCCGACAACTACCGAGACGCTGTTTCCCATTTCAACGGTATCGTAGTGCGAGCCTCTCGCGGTGGACCGGCCGTGATATCTTGGACGATAACACGCAAGCTGTAATCTCCTGCTGGCAAGTTTGCAGGCAACGGAAACTGCACATTCAAGTAATAATCTTTACGCGGACTCTGACTCTGATCCACACACACGCCCAAATCCCATGTATGTACCAGCTTGCCATTGGCATCTTCTATCTCCAATCGCGTGGCCAGGCTCGTCTCGTAGCGGCCATCGCCCAGTGGCTTGCTACCAAAGTTGCCCACCTCAACATACAACTGCACCCGGCCGCTTGATGAACCTGGTTTGCCGACAACAAAGACGTGATCAGCGGCGAGTCGTTCGTACTGACCGAAGCCCTGGATGGATTGGCACAAACAGGCAGAGAGAATTTTGAGCGGGGCACGCGGGCGCAGTTGCTGGCAGAGGCTTTGTAGATGTTCCAGCATGGCATCGACATCTGAGGGGCTAAGGCGATCCAATGCCTGTTCCTCCACATCGACAGCCAAACGCAACAAAGCCACTAGGCGTTCGCGGCGCGAGGCTTCCACATTTTGTAGTTCGCGTGCGGCCTGTTCGGGGTGCTTGTTCATGACTGCCCGCAAGGCAGCGAGCAGAGGGGGGAGCTTTTCCTCTGTGTCTGTTGGCACAGCTGGGGCTATGATCGGCGGCGTAGAGACGGGTTGCGGCGCGGGCAGCATCTGCACCGGTGTTTCGGCCGGCAACAGATCGGCTCCCATCGGCAACGGATCACCGGCCAGTGGGGTAGGCGGGTCGATGGTTGCAGCAGAGCGAGTGGTAGACTCATGACGAGGCGTAGGCAAGGCACCAGAAGCAGTGCCTTGGGTGCAATGCACGATTTCCGGCGTGGGCGGCGTCTGGCTGCTGGTGGGGGGGAGATCGCGGGCCGAGTGATGGAAGACACAGCCGATCGTGAAGCAGCAGACCCAAAGCCCCGAAAGGCAATGCAACCAGGCCCGAATGGTCATGCGAGCGTTCCTCCGTGCCGACCCCGCACCGGGCGTCCTGCCCGGTCTGCTCGCGTCATAGGCATCCCCAAACAACTGGTCAAGATGGATCCCTGCCCCCTCACTGGCTGCCTGCCGAGTCACCAGGCTTTGCACGCAGCGGAAGTGAGGCGAAAGACGATCAGGCGGCCTCCTTATTCGCAAAACTTTTGTAGCTTCTCATCGACTCCACACTGGTCAGGTGCCATCTGAATTTCCTGTCCGGTAAGATGGATTACACACGATGGTCTTGATGGTTCTGTTGGAGCAATCTTGAGGACTTTTCCTGAAGAAGTTGCTGCTTGAGCACAAAGAAGAAGCTATACTTGGACTGATCGGCCGTCCCCCGTAATCGATCAACCGTAACCCCGAACGATCTCGCAGCATACAGGCAAGGGAAGTCAGATGAAGCGGCTCATCCGCCTGCGTGGTGTTAATGGTGCTCTCAAAGGGCGAACCTGGGAATCCTCCGAACTGCTTCGCGTCGGCCGGCTCGATCAACTCGAGATCGTGCTAGACGATAACTCTGTTAGTCGCTACCACGCTGAGGTGCGGGCTACGGATCGCGGCTGGCGTATTCGCGATCTGGGTAGCACCAACGGCACCCGGCTCAATGGCGTTCGCCTAACCACAGGCCAATGGCCTATCAAGGCCAAAGATCTCTTGCAGTTCGGCGAAGTCTCCGTTGTAGTCGAGTGCATCCAGGAAGTGAACGATCAAGACTCGGGGGTTTCCGACTCGATGCGTGTGGAAGCCTCCACTCGCGCCACTTGGGACCAGGCCGTTCAAGGCTTGGCCTTGGATAGCCGCAATGTACCGCGTCCAGGGGAGCAACTCGTCGCCTTGCTGCGGGCCGGTCATCATCTGGTGCATCTGGAGAGCGAAGAGGATCTGCTCAATTCGATCCTTGAAGACGCTGTCAGTGTGCTGGATGCCCAGCGCGGCGCGATCGTCTTGGCCGTACCCCCGGATAATCGCCTGCAACTCAAGGCGATTACCACCGGTCAAGTCGATCCACAACGCTCCGGCATGTTCGGCCGGGTGCCGGCCAACACCGGACGCTTTCAGTTCAGCCAAAGCCTGGCGATGCGTTGTTTCAACCTGGGTGAATCGATCTTGTGTCAGCGCATCGAGGAAGACCCCGAGTTGGCCATGGCTCGCAGTATCGCTGAAGGTTCGATGGCCAGCGTGTTGTGTGTGCTCCTGCGGACGCCGCGCCGCCAACTCGGCGTACTGCACCTAGACCGTAGCCCCTGGCAGAAGCCCTTCACCATGGAGGATCTACGCCTGGCCGACGCTCTGGCCGCTAATGTCTCGATGGGCATCGAATGCGCTACGCTACTGCGTAAACAACGCGAACTGTTCTTGGAGACCATCACCATCTTGGCCCAGGCCGTTGAAATGCGCGACCAATACACCGGCGGCCACACCTACCGGGTCACCACTTATTCCGTGATGCTGGCCGAGCATATGAAAATGTCCTCGAGTGATATTGACCTCATCCGCATCGGCACTCCTTTGCATGATATCGGCAAAATCGGCATTGATGACGCCATTCTCCGCAAACCGGATAAGCTCACCAATGAAGAATTTGAAGTTATGAAAACTCATACCATCAAGGGAGCCGAAATCCTTGAAACTATCGGGGATTTGAAGCACATTATCCCCATCGTCCGCAATCACCATGAACGCTGGGACGGACGCGGCTACCCCGATGGATTGGCCGGTGAGGCAATCAACCCCCTCGCTCGGGTGGTGGCTTTGGCCGACGCCTTCGACGCCATGACCAGTGACCGTCCGTATCGCAAGGGCCTGCCCCCCGAAGTCGCCTTTGCGGAAATCGAGAAAATGGCCGGCAAACAGTTCGACCCGGTCCTAGCCGCGGGCTTCTTAGCCATTCGTGATCGAATCATTGGAGCGATGAGCGGCAAAATCGAAGTACCTTCGAGCGAACGACGTGCCCGTCCCTTGGCGACGGCTTATTAAACAAACGAACGGCCAGAAGCGTTTACGTTGTTGCCAACTCCCTAAGGAGCGATCGGCACCGGACGCGGCGGTAAGCCGGGCGGTGCAGCCTGGGGCACCTCTGCCGATGCCGGCGATTGCAAATGGCTCGGCACCTGCACATTGGAGCGGAACGTCAGGCGGTATTCGCGTTGCGGCTTGCCCTCACCCGGTAGGGTGACCTCCTCCTCATGCAGAATCGTATAGCCATTGGGGCACACCAGCCGCATCAGCCGATGCGCCTCCTCGCGGTGATAACTCGGCCAGTGATTGGTATTCGCAGGAATGGCGACAACCCCGCCATCTGGTTCTTTGCGCAGATAGCGAGCAGTAGAGTGACAACCCGCGCCAGCCACCAGCAGCCCAACGATCACTAGCCAGAACTTCCCGGTGCCGATCACCAGACAGTGCTTCCCGCTGCGCATCGTTCGCCTACGTGCTTGTGCTGGAAACTGGCGATACGGTGGCGGCCGCACCGATTCAAGTGCAGCTGGGAGCCACGGACACAACCGTTGCTTTGTTTTTGGGCCATCTATAATATAATCATGCCAACCACGCCGATTTATCTCGATCATAACTCCACTACGCCGCTGCTGCCTGCGGCTCGCGACGCCCTGCTGGCCGCTCTGGATGCTTTTGGCAATCCGGCCAGTTTGCATGCGATGGGACGACAGGCCCGCCGTGCCCTGGAAGATGCCCGCGAGGAGGTCGCGCACTTGCTGCATGCCCAGCCCGACGAGGTACTTTTCACTTCAGGAGCCACCGAAGCGAACAACTTGGCCTTACACCATGTGTCGGGACCGATCGCCCTATCACCTGTCGAGCATCCCTCGGTGACCGCCCCACTGGAAAAGGCTGACCTGCGATTGCTTCACGTCCAGACCGATGGGATTGTACCGCTGGACGATGTACCGCCTGATTGCACCCTGGTCGTCTGCCAGCTAGCCAATCACGAAACCGGGGCAGTGCATCCGGTACGGCCAATAGGCAAACCGTGGCATTGCGACGCGGTCCAGGCAGTGGGCAAGATCCCGGTCGATTTCGCCGCCTTGGGCGTAACAACCCTCGCACTCAGCGCTCACAAGTTCCACGGCCCCAAAGGGATCGGTGCTTTGCTCGTTCGCCGCGGCCATGTACTGGCTCCACTGTTTCGTGGCGGCCATCAACAACAAGGCCGACGCCCCGGCACCGAGTCGCCCCCCTTGGCCGTGAGCTTAGCCGTAGCGCTACGGCATGCCCTACAAGAGCGAGAGGCACGCACGGCGCATCTACGGCGATTACGAACGCTGTTGCTGGAGCCATTGACGGCAATAGGGGGGGTGATAAACGGTCCAGCAGATGGCTTGCCTCACACGCTGAACATCTCGTTTCCCGGGGTGAAGTCTGATGCGTTGTTGATCGGACTGGACTTGGCCGGGGTGGCCTGTTCGGCGGGTAGCGCCTGTTCCTCGGGGTCGCTATTGCCCTCAGCGGTGCTACGGGCGATGCAGGTGCCCCGAGAGAGGCTGCACTCGGCGATCCGGCTGTCACTGGGGTTTGAACAGAGCGAGGAGGAAGTGCGAGAGGCTGCTCGACGTATCTGTCAGGTAGTCAAGCGGTTACGTCACGGAGAAGCTAGCGGAAGCGGGCATGAACAGATGTTCCGATTCAGCTAAGGGGAGAACCAGCCGCATCTACAAGAAT
Organism: Gemmataceae bacterium; assembly: GCA_046719305.1. Classification (GTDB taxonomy): domain Bacteria; phylum Planctomycetota; class Planctomycetia; order Gemmatales; family Gemmataceae; genus RGDT01. The sequence goes on from JBDNDE010000135.1 coordinate 6,054, forward strand.
GACAACAACTTGCAGCTAGCATTTCCCTCTTGTCGCCTCTCGCTCCATTTGGTAACCTACTAGGGATGAGTCGTCATCCGTGTCCCTGGTTGTTGGTCCGCGAAAACGAGGCAGCCTGGCTTGCTGTTGCTCGGGTGGTGGACTGTATCCAACAGGGCAGCAAACGCCGTTCCATCAACCCGTTGTTCCTCCATGGAGCTTCGGGTACCGGCAAAACCCGGCTCCTCCATCACTTACGCGATCAAGTAGGCGGCCGGTTCTGGCCTACTGGCGATGAACTGTTCCCCCCCCCAGCCGAGTGGCCGGGCTTATCGCTGGATGCCTCCGGTGGGACAACTCCAGTGGTGCTGATCGACGACTTGCACCGCTTAGGGCCACGAACCGAAGCATCCCTGATCGCCCTGGTGGATCATTGCCTGAGCCGGTCCCAACAACTGGTGGTCGCCGCGCCTGTCGGTCCAGCTTTACTGTCGCATCTGTCGCGCCGTCTGACCAGCCGTCTCAGTTCAGGGCTAGTGGTCGGCCTGCAACCGCTGGGACCAGCTAGCCGACGGGCTTACTTGTTGCAGGCGTTTTCATTGCGGCAAGGAACGCTTCGGGATGACGTGTTGAATTTTCTCGTCGCTCAGCTACCTGGGTCGTTTCGTGCCCTGGAAGGAGCCTTGAACCTGCTGGAGACCTTAGGACCGCAACCCTCGTTGGCTGCTGTCCAGGCCCTGTTGGCCGCTGATTCGCCCGAACCTTCGCCCTCTCAAACCCTAGAGCGAATCATCGCCCGGGTGTGTGATTATTTCCAGGTGCCCGCACGAGAAGTCCGCTCAGCCCGTCGCTCCCGCGAAGTCATCGTGCCCCGTCAGGTCAGTATGTACTTGGCCCGTCAATTCACCGGCTTGTCGCTGGTGGCTATCGGCGAGCAACTTGGGGGACGCGATCATAGCACAGTCCTACACGCTTGCCACAAAATCGAGGAGGAATTGCAGACTGATGCCAACCTTTGCCGTGCCGTCGGAGAATTGGCTGCCGGCCTGGCCGCAGGTCGTTGAGGACATTGTGGAAAAGCCGTTGCGCACTTGGCGCGCCGCGGATGCCCCAGGTCGCGCCGCACAGGCTCTTGGACCGTGGCAGGCCAACGCTTCACACCGCGCAACCCGACGCAACCGCCGCGCCACCGCCGCGCAACGGCTTTTCCACAACAGCGGCCCCGACACAACATCCGATATTTTCTCAAGATAGAGCCGTTTCGCTGGGCTAGTCAACACCAACCGGCTCGGCTTTAAGACGGCTACGATAGTTCTCTAAAGAAGAAGATCTTCTTCTCCAGACACCGACCGACCTCAAACAGGAGATCCGAGAATGAAAGCTCAGTGTCACCGGGAGGGATTGTTAGCCGCCTGCCAACTTGCCAGCGCCGCCATTCCTTCAAAGGATCTCAAGCCGATCTTAAAGAACCTCAAGGCGGTGGCCGGCGAAGGCCGTTGGACACTCTTGGCTACCGACTTGGAAGTGGGCATCCGTCTGGAGGTGCCCGGGTTGCAGATTCTTGAACCCGGCGAAGCTATCCTGCCTGCAGCCAAACTCCTCTCGATCCTGCGCGAGGCCCGCGATTCGGAATTGCTCATCGAGGCAGACAGCCAAGCGTGCCGGGTCACTGGTCTGGCTTCGCCTTTGGAATTTGAGATGGCCAGCGAAGACCCGGCCCAGTTTCCCGATTTTCCCGAATTCACCGACGAACGCTATCACGAAATCACTGCCGGCAGCTTGCGAGACATGATCCACAAGACGGCTTTTGCTGCCGCCGACGAAACAGCCCGCTACACCATGACCGGGGTGCTGTTTGAACTGGATGGCAACGTCATTCGCCTGGTGGCTACGGATGGCCGACGCCTCGCGATGACCACAGGAGTAGCAACAGAGGTAGGCGGACACACCACTCACGGCTTCACCCCAATTGTGCCCAAGAAGGCGATGGTGCTTTTGGAGCGCAATCTAGCCGCTGATACCGAGGAGTTGGTCAAGGTGTGCATTCGCCCCAACGATGTACTCTTCCGCACGGAACGGGCCGTGATCTACAGCCGGCTCGTGGAGGGCCGCTTCCCCGACTACAAAGGAGTAATTCCGACCAAGACCACCGTGAGTGTGACGCTCAATGCGGGCAGCTTTCTGGCTGCCGTGCGTCAGGCAGCGATTATGACCGACAACGACAGCAAGCGGGTAACGTTTAGCTTCAAGTCGGACAAACTGACGCTTCGCGCCCAGGGCACCACAGCCGGCCGTTCCAAGGTGGAGTTGCCCTTGAGCGACTACACCGGCCAAGCGTTGGAGATTCACTTCAACCCGGATTACTTGGCCGACATGCTCAAGATCTTGCCGCCCGACACGAGTTTGGAATTGAAGATGACCGACTCTGCCAAACCAGCGGTATTTCAAGCAGGTCCGCATTACACCTACCTAGTGATGCCGCTGACATGATTAAACGTGACCGACCGGAAAAAGGCCCCGAATCCCTGGCTGACATTCTTGGCCAACTCTTCGCCGAGCGTGGCTGGGGGCGTCGCACGGAGCGCTTACACCTCGAACGCGCCTGGGATCAAGCCGCCGGGGAACGGTTTATCGGCAAAACACGCCTGGGGGCATTACGTCGGGGCGTTCTGGAAATCCATGTCGAAAATGCGGTCTTGCTGCAAGAACTGAACTCGTTTCACAAAAGGCGGCTGTTGAAGGAGTTGCAACGACATCTGCCCAACACCCCGATTCGCGATCTTCGTTTCAAGGCTGGCCTGCCGGCAGGAAACGATTGAAGGAGGACAACGACGATGAGCGAACCATCCATTCTGGATCTCGATACCACCGCCGAGGAAGAACTGCGCCGCCTGCAAGGCTCCGAAGCCTACACTGTCGACGATTTCAAAGTGCTGCGCGACGAGCAGCACATCCGTGCTCGACCCGGCATGTACATCGGCGACACCGGCACCCAAGGGTTGCATCACCTCGTCTACGAACTGATCTACAACTCCGTGGATGAAGTGTTGGCTGGCTTCTGTACACTGATCGTCGTCAAGATTCACGTCGATGACAGTTGCAGCGTCAGCGACGATGGGCGGGGCATCCCCGTGGAAATGCACGCTACCGAAGGGCGTCCTGTGTTGGAAGTGGTAATGACCACTGTCGGCGCGGGGGGCAAGTTCGGCAAAGGGGCGTACAAAGTCTCCTTGGGCCTGCACGGTATGGGCCTCAAGGCCGTCAATGCCCTTTCGGAGTGGACCGAGGCCCAGGTGCAACGCGGCGGCCGTACCTACCGTCAGGAATACTCGCGTGGCAAGGCGACCACGCCGATTAAGGATATTGGGGCCAGCAAACGTACTGGGACCACGATTCATTTCCGGCCCGACCCTGAGGTGTTTCATGACGCCAAACTCAGTTTCGACACCCTGGAATCTCGCTGTCGCGAATTGTGCTTTTTGAACAAGGGCCTGGCGATCAAGCTCATCGACGAACGCACCAAACGCGAGAGCTTCTTCAAATACGACGGCGGCATCGCGGAGTATGTGGAGTTTCTGACCAAGGATGAAACCCCGCTGCATAAACCGCCCATTTACATCGACAAGACGGTGACCACGAGCAAAAACCAAAATGTGCGTGTTGAGGTGGCCCTGCAATACACCGATGCCGAGGACGAACGCACCCGCTCGTACACGAACAACGGCTACAATCCGGCTGGGGGTACCCATCTGAGCGGTTTTCGCGCTGCCCTGACGCGGACCATGGGGGCCTATGGATCTAAAAATGATTTCTTCAAAAATGTCACTCCCATCGGGGAAGACTATCGCAAGGGGCTGACCGCCATCGTCAGTATTCAGCACCCCGAGCCGCTGTTCAACTCCCAGACCAAGGAAAAGCTGAACAACGAAGAGGTGGAAGGCGTCGTCTCGGGAGTGGTGTCTGAAGCGCTGGCCCGCTACCTGGAGGAAAACCCCAAGGAAGCAGCCCGCATCATGAAAAAGGTCGTTACCGAAGCCGAGGCCCGCGAAGCTGCCGCCAAGGCCAAAAAGGCCCTCAAAGAACGCAAGGGCCTACTCACGGGCGTTGGCATGCCCGGCAAACTCTATGATTGCAGCACCAAGGACCGCGACGAGAGCGAACTGTTCCTCGTCGAAGGCGATTCCGCTGGCGGCTCGGCCGTCTCAGGTCGCGATAGCGCCTATCAGGCTATCCTAGCCCTACGCGGTAAGCCTCTCAACGTCGAAAAAGCCTCCCGCCTGGATGTGCTGCTCAGTAACGAAGAAATTCGTAACCTCATCGCTGCTATCGGCATCGATATCGGTGAAAAAATCGACGAAAACGATGATAGCGAAAAAACCTCCGAAGCTAAGAATAATATTCGCTATGGCAAAATCATCATCATGACCGATGCCGATGTTGACGGTCAACACATTCGTACCCTGCTCTTGACCTTCTTCTATCGTCAGATGCCGTTGCTTCTGGCCGAGGGACGTGTTTATGTGGCTCGGCCCCCATTGTATCGCATCACCGAAAAGAAAAGCATCCGCTTTGCTCAGACGGCTGAAGACATGCACCGCGAACTCGTCGAACGCGGCACCAAGGGCACACGTCTGGCCATTTATCCCCGACCCACTGGTGAATCGGTCTTGCTCCACGAGACGAACCCGACCGGCGAAGTTCGACGACTTTCCGAAGCCGAATTGCGCTCGCTGATGGATCTGATGACCCCGTTGGATCAGGCCATTCTTACCTTGGAACGTCGCGGCATCGCCTTGGCTTCTTTCCTGGGTAAGCTCAAAGACGGCCGACTCCCTTTGTTCCGGGTCGTGGTTAGCGGCCGGGAAGAATGGTGCTACAGCCGCGACGAAGTGGAGGCATTACGGCAACAGGAATCCAGCCGACTGGGCCGTGATCTGGTGGTGGATGATCTAGCCGAGGGGACCAATTCTGTCTCGAACATGCTTCAGGATACGTTCTATGAGCAAGAGCTTCACGAAGTGAAAAAGATCAATGAAGGTCTACGTGAGCTAGCCACTTTCGGTCTTGACCCCGCTGATCTGGTGCCGGCCGTGCGCGTTGCCGGGCGAGAACCGCCGATCCGCTTGAAGCTAGAAAGTGGCGACTCGACGAAGACCTTGGCGCATCTGAGGGATCTGATTACAGAAGTTCGCCGGCTGGGCGAGCGGGGCCTGTCTGTGATGCGCTTCAAAGGATTGGGCGAAATGAACGACCGCGAATTGTGGGAAACCACGCTCGACCCCGCCCGGCGCGTGTTGCTTCGGGTACGCATGGATGATGCCATCAAGGCCGACGAGATCTTTCGCACGCTGATGGGTGACAAGGTGGAGCCTCGCCGCGATTTCATCTACAAACATGCGATCGAAGTGAAAGATCTCGATTTCCATGGCGCCTGAGTCCTGGAATCCGTCCCCCAGTTGGTCGTTACCGCAAAATCGTTGCCACCCCAACACTTGGGCTAAAATCGCTATCTTTTTGGAATGGTTTCGTTCACGATACCAATCGGCTATCGGTAATACTTCCCTTCAGACGACCTTGCCGTCTGGGGGGAATGATTCAATGAGTGAGAAAGGGCGTGGACCGTTTTCGGTCCCTGGTCAACCCACTGATGCACCGCCGGGCACCGCGCGTAAGGTGCGTGTCTTGATGGAACGCGCCGCTCGCCGTGAACCACTTTTCCATCCCGGCGACAACAACCAGCGGCCGCTACCCGTCTTGAACGGTACGGCCGAAAGCACGGACACCAACGATGATCTGGACCTGTATGATATAGACATGGCCAGTTGACTGGCTGATCGCATCGGTTGTGGCTTCGAGGTAGTTCGACGTGGGGCAAGGCATCTCTCCTCTTGTCCACCACGCTAAGAAAAGGCAAGCTGTGCTTCACCCAGCATCAGCTTTGCCACTTGTTTACGAGGCTTTGCTCTTGGGCCGTTTGCCGATGAAGTATTTGGATTTCGGCGGGATGCCCAGTTGCGGCTTGTTGCCCGCACGGCGAGCGGCCTTGCGAGCAGCGATGCGTTTGCGAGATGCAATAGTACGCGGTCGCGATTGCATGATTTGCACTCCAGCAGTTTGAACTCATCAAAGCTGCTATCATATCGCAGCCTGGCCCTAATGCCAAGAGCAGCGTCACGCCAGCAATCGAGCCATCCCCCTGACCGCAAACCCCCAAGCGTCGAAGCTCATTTCCCCATCACAGGCTCAGGCTGTTTTCCCTACAGTAACACCAGGTCCTACCGCTTGTCGATCTCGTTTCCCCTTTCCGGGAGAACCCCATGCTTTCCTTATTGCTGC
>JBDNDE010000136.1:0-12316 GCA_046719305.1 Gemmataceae bacterium
TGCGCGCGAGAAGGTTGGGAACATGATATGGGAGCCGAGACGTGGTCTTCGCCCTATCTGGTGGACGGACACTTCTACATTGGTAACGAGAAGGGGGAAATTCTGGTCTTCCGCACTGGGAAGAAGAAACAGTTGGTCAACACGATCAAGATGCGAGGCAAAGTTCGCGCTACGCCCATCGCGGTCAATGGCGTGCTCTATGTGGTCACGGAAAATCCCTGCCGTCTATGGGCCATCACTAAAAATTGACCCCTTTTCGTTGCTATCAACACTCTATACAGGACGATCGGCCGCTACGTCTGATCGTCCTGTTCTCGGGAGAACCCATTCATGTTCCAGTATTGCTCGCTGGCCAGCCTCGCCTTGGTCCTAGCTATTTTGCCGATCACCCGTTTGCCCCATACGCTCGCGGCCGATAAAGCTGCGTTCGTCACCCCGGCCGGTCCACTGCCGATGTTCGGCGGCACGCTGAGCCGCAATTTGGCCAATACCTCGGATAAGGGGATCCCCAGCGAGTTCGCGGTTAAAAAAGGCCAGGAGAAACATCTGCTTTGGGTCGCCGCTCTGGGCAACAAGGCGTATGGCGGTCCGGTAATTGCCGGCGGTCGCGTCTTCGTGGGCACGAATAACGAGAAGCCGCGTGACCCGACTATCAAGGGAGATCGCGGGGTATTAATGTGTTTTGACGAGAAAACGGGCAATTTCCTCTGGCAGATCACGCATGAAAAGTTGCCTGGTGGCGATGTCAACGACTGCCCCAAAGAGGGGATCGCCTCCACCCCTGCCGTGGATGGCGACTATGTCTATTACGTCAGCAACCGTTGTGAACTGATCTGTGCCGGCGTCGAGAAAGGCAACATCGTCTGGAAGCTCGACATGGTCAAAGATTTGAACGTCTTTCCGTGTCAGTTGGCCAACTCCTCCCCGTTGATTGTGAATGATTTGGTTTATGTTTTGACGGGTCATGGTGTAGACATCAGCACCGGCAAGACGCCCAACGAAGCCCCGGCGATTGTCGCAGTGGACAAGAAAAAGGGCACCCTCGTTTGGAAATACAGTGTTCCAGCGGCCAGCATCCTGCGTGGTCAGTGGTCCAGCCCCAGCGGTGCGGTGGTGGACGGCAAGCTACAGATCCTGTTGGGCGGGGGGGATGGTTATTTGTATGGTCTCAGTGGTGACAAAGGCGAACTGCTCTGGAAGTTCAACTGCAACCCCAAGAAGGCTACTCCCTATCGCCCCGGCGGGAGTGGCGAGCAAAGTTTTATAATCGGCGTGCCGGTCGTGATTGATGGCAAAGCGATTATCGCGGTGGGCCAGGAACCCGACGATGGCCAAGGGGTGGGGCATCTGTGGTGTATCGACCTGACCAAAAAGCCGGTCGGCCCGGAGAAAGATCTCTCGCCCAGGGATGACGACTTCGACCCGGCCTCGCCCAAGAACAAAAACAGCGGTTTGGTCTGGCATTTTGGCGGTCCCGCGCCCAAGGGCGACGAGCGTGACTATAACTATGGACGTTCGATCCAAACCGTGGCTGTTCACGAGGGGATTGTCTACGCCAGCGAGATTGCCGGCTTTTTGCACGCTGTCGATCTCAAGACCGGTAAGAAGCTGTGGACCTACGACCTTCAGGATGGCACCTGGTGTTCGCCCTACTATGTGGATGGCAACGTGTTGATCGGCACCGATGCCGGTGAGATTTACTTGGTGCCTGCCGGGCGAGCCGAACCCAAAGGCGTAAAAAAAATCGATATCGGTCAGCCGATCAAAGTCCCGCCCGTGGTGGCCAACGGGGTGCTGTACATCAACGCCGGCACCAACCTGTACGCAATCAAAAAGTGAACCGAGGGAAAAACCATGACTGCCGTCGCAACCAAACGAAGCGAAGCCACGCCACAGCAGATTCAGCAGGCCAAGGAACAACTCGACGCCCATGTACGCGAGGTGATTGCCTGGCACTTCAACCCCGACACCGGCACCCCCTTCTGGCTGGAGAAAGCCAAGAGCTACAAGTTCAATCCCCTCAAGGACATCCAATGCTTTGAAGACTTGAAGCTGTTCGGCCACTTCGAGGATGACTGGCTCCGCGGCGGACCTGTACGACGTTGGATTCCCAAAGGGTACGCTGATCGGCCGTGGTATGTCTTCGAGACGGGCGGGACGACGGGCATTCCCAAGAGCCGGGTGGTGATGGATGATTTTCGCATCGATTACGAGATGTTCAGCCACACGTTGCCCGACGAGTATTTCCCCAAGGGCAGCAACTGGTTGATGCTCGGGCCAAGCGGACCGCGTCGGTTGCGTCTGGCGGTGGAACACATGGCACAATATCGCGGCGGCATCAGTTTCTGCGTCGATCTGGATCCGCGGTGGGTCATTAAGGTGATCAAAAAGGGCTGGATGGAACACCTTAAAGCTTACCAGGAGCATGTCATCGACCAGGCCATGACGATTCTGACCGCCGGGCACGATATCAAGTGCATGTTCACGACGCCCAAGTTGCTGGACTATCTAGCCAAGCGGCTGGAAGACCAGGGCAAGAGCATCAAGGAGATGGGGATCACGGGCATTTTCTGCGGCGGCACCGAGATGACCTCGCAGTGGATACGCTTCACCATCGAAGAATACCTGGGCGAGGGGGTTTACATTGCTCCCACCTATGGCAACACCCTGATGGGACTGGCGGCCGCCGACATGCCCACCGCCGAAGACGATTACAAGATCGCCTACTATGCCCCGCAGCCACGAGCCGTTGTGGAAGTGGTCGATTTTGACGACTACGACAAGGTCGTACCATACGGAGCCGAAGGCCGCGTGCAACTGACGACGCTGACCAAGGAGTTCTTCGTGCCGCGATTCATGGAACGCGACGAGGGGGTCCGCGAGTACCCTTCGGCCAAGTATCCCTGGGATGGTGTCAGCGGGGTGAAACCCTGGCGTGGCATCGCTGCGGCCACCACGGTGGGCGTCTACTAATAGGACGAACAACTTCCACGGAACTGCCCAAGGGCACTGAAGGAGTGCCAGACTGCCATCGCAGCCGCGTTGTGTCGCAGGGGCAATTCGTGGGCCAAACTGCTTCTCGCCCGGGAGAACTATCATGCACATTCCCGTTTTGCGTTGGGGTGAACCGTACAAGAGTCTGGACAAGGACAATCTGGTCCACTTTGCCACGGGCGAGGTGGTCGGCGAAATGAGCAAAGCCAACGGCTCGATCTTGCAGCGAGACATGCGTTTTGCCCAACGGGCGCGTGATGTGCTGCGCGAAATTCCTATCAAGGAACTACTCGGCATGGTCAAAAAGGCTGCCGATTTGTACCTCAATGCCGAGTTGCCTATAGGCGACACAACTCAAACGCCTGAGCAATTCGTCAAGTTGCAGTCAGCCACGACGGGCTTGCCGGAGCACATGGCCCGCTTCAACATGCGGAAGAATCACTTTGTTCTGGATGGGATGGACAAGATCCTCGACGCCCTGACCCGCGGCCTGGACTTGGAAATCCTCTCCCGTGGCTATGGGATTGAATCGCGTGGCGTACCACTGAGCTATCAGGCCCAATCGCCCGTCTTGGGTCTGGTGTTGCCTTCCAATTCCCCGGGGGTACATACCTTGTGGCTGCCGATCATCCCGATGCAAATTGGCCTAGTGCTCAAGCCCGGCAGCAGCGAGCCGTGGACGCCTTATCGCATGGCAGCCGCTTTTTATGCTGCCGGGGTGCCCAAGCAGGCGATCGGCATCTATCCTGGCGGTCACGATGTAGGGGGCACCCTGCTCAACACTGTGGGCCGAGCCTTAATCTTTGGCAGCCAACAGACCGTGGAGCAATACAAAGGCAATCCCCGCGTGCAGGTACACGGTCCCGGCTTCAGCAAGATCGTGCTTGGCGATGACTGCGTCGATGACTGGGAGAAATATCTCGATGTCATGGTACAGAGCGTCTTCGTCAACAGCGGACGCGGCTGTATCAATGCCTCGGGTGTCTGGGCCTCGCGTCACACCCGCGAAATCGCTCAGGCCATCGCCGAAAAAATTGGACCGGTGCAACCGCTGCCGCCTGACGACCCCAACTCGGCTCTTGCTGCCTTCACGGTGCCCGGCCAAGCCCAAGGCACTTGGGCCGCTATCGAAGCCGATCTGAAGTCGGCCGGCACAACGCACGTCACGGAAAAATTTGGCCCGCGCCTGGTGGAAAAGGAACGCTGCGCCTATCTGCTGCCGACTGTGGTCCATTGCACCAGCCCCGAGGAGCCGATCGCGCGTAAGGAGTATATGTTCCCCTTTGTCTCGGTGGTCCAATGCCCCCAAGACAAGATGATCGAAGCTATGGGGCCAACTCTCGTCTGCACTGCTATCACTCGAGATGAAAAGTGGCAACGGCAGTTGCTCGATAGCACGCACATCGATCGGTTGAACATTGGACCGATACCGACGGTGCAGCTCAATTGGCTACAACCGCACGAGGGCAACATCGTGGACTTTCTGTTCCGCGCCCGGGCTTACCAAACGGCCAACTGAGCGACGGAGTCAGAGGTGACCCGGGGGACGTGTTTGGGGATGCTCCAAAGCGTCCCCCGAATGATAAATGGGTCGCTGAAGACGACAAGGACAAGATACCGAGGTGTCGATAACGATACAGATTTTGCTCGCAGGCTTTGAAAAAATTCCCCTTGCCTTCTGAGTGAAAGCGTGTAGAATGTGTGATGTTAGGCGGGAGTAGCTCAGTGGTAGAGCGTCACGTTGCCAACGTGAATGTCGTGGGTTCAAGTCCCATCTCCCGCTCTTAAGAGTTCTGACTTGATTCTTCCTCTTTATGGTTTGAATCAAGCTTGGTATGATTGATCCGATAGATTTCCACCTTCTTATACAAGGTGTTGCGATTGATTCCAATCTTTTGGGCAGCCTTAACCTGAATACCGCCACATTGTTGCAACACTTGTTCAATCAGTTCACGCTCCACCGCATCAACAATCTTTTCGCTTAAACTGCCTTCGGGTAATGTCTGTATCCCTATTCGTACCAACTGCTCAATCAATCCCGATAAGTTCGCCACCTTGGTCTTAGTTGGCATCCAGCGGGCATGGCTTCGTCCTGGTAGACCGATGCGATCGGGGTGAATCGGCTGACCGCCGCTGAGTACCAGCACGCGTTCCATGTAGTTTTCCAGTTCACGGACATTGCCCGGCCAATCGTAGCTCTGCAAGGCTTGGATCATCTCACTCGTTAACGGTGGGCAAGGCACTTCGTGTGCTTTAGCGTGCCGGGCTAGGAAATGTTCCGCCAACAGAGGGATATCCTCACGCCGCTCCCGCAAGGGTGGCAAATAAATCGGCATTACATTCAGACGATAATACAGATCATCGCGGAAGCGTCCGGCAGCGATCTCCTCGGTAAGCTCTTGATTGGAAGCGGCCACTACCCGCGTATCGACTCGGATGGTCCGGCTCTCGCCGACGCGCTCGAACTCTTTTTCTTGTAGCACTCGTAACAACTTCACCTGCAACTTGGCGGACATGGACGAGATTTCATCTAGAAAAATCGTGCCCTTGTGGGCGGCTTCAAACCGCCCAGTCTTATTGTCGATGGCTCCAGTAAAGGCACCCTTGATGTGGCCGAATAGTTCGCTTTCGAGCAGGCTTTCGGTAAGGGCACCGCAATTGACGCGAACGTAGGGGCCATCGGCTCGCGGACTGAGACGATGCACAGCACGGGCGATTACTTCTTTGCCAGTCCCCGTTTCGCCCACGACCAGCACTGTGGTCGGTCGAGCCGCTACTAATCGAACCTGACGATACACTTCCCGCATGGCAGCGGATTGGCCGACCACGCCGGGGAGGGAGGCATCGAGCGATTCATCGGCGCTTCCGGCGCTCATGCGGTTTCCTCTTCATCGCAGGTGTCTGAGTCAGGCAAATCAATGGCTTGCCCCCTAGCCGCCAACAGTTCCGCCAAGCGATCAGCCGCTAAACGTGGTTCGTCGAGCAACAGCGGTAACATTTCGGTCTGGATGAACGGTTGCAAGTCATCGCCGGTCCAGCCCAAATCGACAAGAGCTCGCTCGATTTGCAGATGAGCTTTTTCACTTAACTTGTTCATTCGCCGGGTAACATTGCCTTCGTGGATGCCCAAAACTTTGGCTGCCTCTCGCTGGGAGAGACGATAACGCAGCCGCAACCCCAGCAAGAGAATATCGTCGTCCCGCAGGCCGTCGAGCCAGTCGCGAGCCGCCGCCCGAAAATGATCATGCCAGCGAGGTTGCGAAGCTGGTGATGAAGACAACTCGCGTTCGCGTATCTCTTCTAACTCAGCTAACGGCAGCTCGCCGGAGCCTTTGCGCAGCTTAGAAAGTTGCCAGTTCTGAAACACGCGGATCAGCCAGGGAACCAGGGGACGCAACCCATCGTAGCGATGCAAGATAGGCATGGTCCCCTCCCGTTCGCCTGCCAGCAGGTAGCCCCAAAACTCGGTGACCGCCTCCTCTTGACGCTCCTCGTCACGCGGGTAGAGCCGGGCCGCCCGCAGTCGCAAGGCGTCGATCAACAGGGCGTCGGTCCGGCTGGCCCGCGAACTAAACAGCGTCTCCCAGGCCGCCACATGGCCATCGAGGCAGGCGCTAACGAGAAACCAATCCAGCGTGTGCAACGCGTCCAGAAAGGAGGCAGTCTGATCAGTACGGGCCTGATACTGCGCGAAAGCCCGTTGCAGATGTTCGTGAAACCGCCCCAACGGCAAGAGCACTTGCGGCAGCCGCAAGCGACAAAAATGATACAGCAAGGCCGACTGCCTTGAATTGGGGGGAGACGACATCACACAGCCTCGTGGAACCTGGTAGATCAACGCTCGCCTACTTCTACTTCTGAGGGACGAAGACAATCACTTCGATTCGGGCCAACGGGAGCGGCTCATTATCCGGCTGCGGCGGTTTGGCTGTGCCCATCCCCAAAGCCGTTACCTTGCGTGTCGAGATCCAGCCCAATCGGAGCGAGGTCGGCCCCATCTTGTGGGTGGCATGTCGGCCTTTGAGATAATCGACGACGGCCTCGCTCTGGTTGCGGGTAATCTCTTTCGCCGTAGTCGGATTCTCGCTACGCGGATCGGCGTAGGCCACTACTACCACCTCGGAGCCACGATGTTTCAGCCCTTCCAGCCAGGGGGCGATCTGGTCCAGATTCGACCGACCCGTCGCGGTCAACACCGCACGTCCAGCCTCGAACAGTTCCGTCTCACTAAATACTCGCCGGTGTCGTTCGTGGCCGCTACGCACTAGCAGAGCGGTGGGGTCTTCGATGTATTTGCCAATCAACGGCACCTTCTTCAAGGCGTCCGCGTCGCGTTGGATGCTCGACATGGTTTCCTTGCCGCGGGCAATGGCATCTTGGCCGGACAGAAGTAGTTCGACCAGTGCATCATAAGCCCGAGGATCGCGAAGCAGTTTGCCCACAGTGCCGTTGTCGTCCAGAGCTTTGCCGAGCTTATCCAGCACATCGCCAAGCTCGGGCGTTGACTCAGTGGTCAAATAGGCCCCATCTGAAACCACAGGTGATTCGGCCCGAGCCGACCCGGGCAAACGCGGCGGTCGACGAAGCTCGACGACTTTGGTTCCCAGCATACCTTCGCTGGCGATGCGTACGATCGTGTTTGCTCGCACCTCGGGTCGAAATTCGCCCTTGATCAGCAACAGCAGCCGCACGGGGTTTTCCTCGTCATCTTGGCGGTCGATCGCCGCCACTTCGCCGGCATCGATGCCGTGGATGCGTACACGCGTGCCCCGTTCAACGCCGCGAATCTCTGGAAAAGCTGCGTAGACACGCAGGGCATTGGAGCCAAACCAACCGCGCGAGCCGATAGCAAACAAGCCAACTAATGCCAAAGCGAGGCCGATCAGGACCACGGCCCCGAGCAGAACCGCTTGCCAGCGTGATAAGGGACGTACCATGAGAAGGACCTCCCGAAAGAAACTGCTGTATTATATAAAAATCCCCCGAACTGCGAACACCAAAGGGATTTCGTTCTCGCAGCCGGACGCTTGCACTAGAATGCGGGGCATTAGTCCTCCTCGATCAGCTTCTGGGCCTCGGTGTCCTCGGCGTACAGCAGGCGCAGGGCGTCGCGTATGGCTGTGGCGCTGGCGGCGTCACCTGCTTGGTGTTTTGCCCGGGCTAAGCGTAACGCCTGACGCAACCCAGCCAATCGGTCGGGCCAAGGAGGCGGTTGCTCCACAGCCAGCATCTCTTGGGCACGGCGTAGCCACGGCCGGGCGGCGGGTTGGCCCTCATAAGCAGCGATCAAGGCCTGCCAGGTGCGGCGCGCTCCAGCTTCGTCGCCGGCTCGGCGTTGCCGCAGGCCGCGTTCAAAAAACCACTGGGGATCGCTGATCGACCCGATTTGTCGTGCCAATCGCTCCGCCTTACGCTCTTCCCGGCTGTCTTCGAGCTTCTTGCGAAAGTCGGCTAAAGCTTCGTGGTAAGGATGGTCGGGAAAGCGTTCTTCCAAGGGGCCGAGATAGCGTTCCCAGGCCAATTCCCAATCGTCGGGCTCGGGCGATCGCATCAGCGCCGCGCCCCGCTCAAATAGGCTGCTGGGGCTAGAGGGGGTGAAGGTCCAAATCAACGCTCCCAAACACAGCACAAAGAGCGTCAACAATACGGCCGGATGATGAAAAACCTGCGCCAGCGGGCCACCCTGGCGTTGTTCTTCTAACTCCTGACGCACGAACTGACTAGCAAGTGTCGCTGGACCAACCCGATCGCTGGGTGCCGTCGCCCCGGCAGGAGTGTCACCCACGGGGACATCGGTTCGGCGCTCGGCAATGCGGATGAGCTTGCGTCGCAAGCTGTCCAAGCGGCGAAACAGTACCCCGGCATCCGGGATTCGCTCGCTGGGATCTTTGGCCATCAACTGACAGATGATCTCGTCCAGATCAGGTGGCAAATCGGCAATGATGCGTCCGGGCCGGTCAAACTGAGCGTAGCGGTGCTTGTGCAACAGATCGACCGGTTCGCCCTGGAACGGCGTGTGACCGACGATCAGCGTGTACAGCACGACCCCCAGCGAATATAGGTCGCTCTTTTTGGTGACCGGCTTGCCGGCCGCCTGCTCCGGGGAAAGATACTCCGGAGTGCCGATTACGCCCCCTGTGACAGTCAGGTGCTGGCTGGCGAATAAACTAGAGATGCCGAAATCGGTGAGCTTGATCCGTGGCAGAAGGGTAGGATCTTCGGGCACAGAAGAACGCATCAAATTGCTAGGCTTCAAATCGCGATGGATCACACCGCGATCGTGGGCGTGCTTCAAGGCGGGAGCAATTTGCCAGGCCAGATCCAGCACTTCGGGCCACGGCACCCGCCCGCGTTCATCCCGAAGCGCTTCATAAGTTGGCCCGTCAATCAGTTCCATCGCATACCAGAACCGATTGCGTTCCTGACCAGACTCATAAAAGCGCACAATATTAGGGTGGTCGAGTTGCTCCAGAATCGTGATTTCTCTCTGAAAGCGTTGCTGGAACCCTACCTCCATCGCAAGTTCGGCCGCCAACACCTTAACCGCTGCTTGCCCCGCTCCGGTGCCGCAAACGCGGCTAGCACGGTAGACCGTCCCCATGCCACCACGGCCCAGTTCCGCCTCGATTTGCCAGGAGCCCAGTCGAGAACCGATCATGACTCGCCACACCTGAAGGGAAAGATTCTTCTTCAGTGTAGCAACCCGTCTACAAATCAGACAGGAGGAATTGCTTTATGGCTCAGGCTATCTTGCTTATTGCTCACGGCAGCCGGCACGCCCCGGCCAACGATGACCTACACTTTGTCGCCGCCGAATTGCGCCGACGTGGTCATGCGATTGTGGTAGCGTCGTTCTTGGAGTTGGCCGAGCCAGGCATCGAAGAGGGCGGCCGGGCCTGCGTCGCTCAAGGGGCCACTCAGGTGGTGATGCTGCCGTATTTCCTCTCAGCAGGTGTGCATGTCCGACGCGATCTCACCGAGGCTCGCGACCGTTTGACAGCCGAGTTTCCCCAGGTGCGTTTCACACTCGCCGAGCCGTTGGGCCGACATCGTTATCTAATCGACCTAGTCGAACAGCGGATCGCCGAAGCATGAAGCATCTGGCGCTTCAACCCTGCTGCCGCCCCAGTGGGCCAGGGCGAGGGAAAAGCAACCCAGACCAACAGCGGATGAGGTGGATACGCTTGTCGCGGCAGTGGAAATCCAACCGCTGAGTGAGGAGTCATCGGACCACACGTCTCACTCAGCGTTTCTGAGCTTCGATGTCAATCGTTTGCTCTTTGCTCGTAGTGAGTTCGATCTCCTTGAGCAGTCCTAACGCCTCGTGCCAGGCTTTGAATTTCACCTTCACTCCCACAGGTACATGACGAATCTCATAGGTACCGAAATCGGCAGCATCAGGGTCTTCATAGATTGCCTTTTCAAGATTCATACCGACGCGTGAAATAGCTGCATAGGGGTGCGAATGCGAACGGATGTAACCACGCATCCACGGATGCACGCCACAGCTAATGGTGATGACCTCGGATTCGGGCCGTAGTACGCGATAAATTTTGCCACCTGAGGGAATCTGGTCGTTGGATTCGGGGTTACGCGTCCCAGTGATCTTCGCATTGTGCGGAATCAACGCGTCATTGTTGACCCGCAGCTTTTGCCCTGTGGGCACCTCCTTGCCGTCCTTGATGTGGAACAAAAACACGTTCACCGCATGCGGCAAAAAGGCACAGTGCGGTTGATTGATCGCCACCTCGGAGTTGGCGACCGCCTGCAACTGTTGCTCAGGAATGTCGAAATACTGGTTAGGCTCGGCCGGTTCGATCCACACAAACACATTGCCTAGGCCGCCGTTTTTGCCAACGCGGTAGGCCTGCTGAGTTGTTTCGTACTCTTTTCCTTTGAGACAGTAGTCGCGATCTTGCTTGATGGAGTCGATCAGTTCCTTGGTCAGGGCCTCGAAGTCCGGCTTGTCGCCCACCCACTGTACTTTGCCTCGAATCACGCCGTCGTAGCTGGCTGCCTTGAGCGCTACAAGGGTAGATTTGCTGCCTTCGGTGTTGCCCTTGTGGCTGCGTTTGGGCACAATCGGCTCATTGTCGTCTTCGGATGTACGCGAGCCGCAGCCCCCAACGACGGCCAACAAGATCAAAGGAGGGAGTAGACGAAGCAGCAGCGAACAGTACATGCAAGCAACTCTCGCGGAAAAGAGTACGAAGACAACAATCCCGCTTGAACGGGAAACGCTACCCTGATTATAGGAACGACCACAACCTGTCGCCCGAGGCGCGCCACACACGGGGATTCGGGCGATTGTTCAAGCGTTCAGCGTGCTTGAATGTCATAACACAACAACATATCCCAATCACGCAGGTAGAGCTTGCCATCGCTGATGACCGGGTGGGGCCATGCAGCCGCGCTGCTGCGATCGGGTTGCTTGAAACGCCCCAGTTCCTTGTAACCCGTTGGCGTGGCCTCGACCAAGGCCATCTCTCCACTCTCACCCCGATGAAAGATCAGGCCATCAGCATAAGCGACCGACCCTTTACCAACGCCACGGGCTGTCCACATCACCTTGCCGCTCTCGAAGTCGATACATTGCAGCGAATTGCCGCCTGTACCGTAAATGTGGCCGTCAACTAAGACCATGCCGCCATGATGATTTTGGAAGCTAGAGAGGAAATATTTCTCGGTAACCGTGAAGCGGTCACCCTTCTTGGTGATGTCGGCCCGGCCGCCGCCATTGCCGTAGCTGCTGGCAGCAAAGACGCTATCCCCGGAAACGATTGGCGTGGAGATGTTGGCCCCGCTGCTGGCCGGGTTGTTGTAGTTCCACAGCATCTTGCCAGTAGCAGCATCCATGCCGACGACACCACCTTGCAACAGTTGCACATAGGTTTTTGTGCCGGCAATAGTGGCAACGACCACCGAGGAATAGCCAGCCGTGTTGGCCGGTTTTTTGCCGTCCTTGAGATTGCGAACCTGCCCCTTCCAAATCACGCTGCCGTCGGCTTTGTTCAAGCAAACCAGCGTGGCACTACTGCCGCCGGGCGTGACCACCAAGCGATCGCCATCGACCAGCGGTGATTCGGCATACCACCAGTTGCCCGGTGCGCCGCCGAAATCCTTGGCCAGGTTTTTCTTCCAGATCAGTTTACCTCGACGGGCTTCGACACAGGCCAACACGCCGTTGCTGCTCAGAGCGAAGATGCGGTCGCCATCGACGGTGGGAGTGGAACGGGGACCGGGGTAGCTCCCCGTGGTGCTGCCGATTTCGCTCACCCACAGTTCCTTACCTTGTGCCTTGAGGTCCAGGCACATCAACAGC
>JBDNDE010000137.1:0-12137 GCA_046719305.1 Gemmataceae bacterium
TTTGGCTTTCGTCCGTGAATGGTTGCCTACACCCGCTGCAAGTCCTGGCCGTTTGCTCGATCTGGGCTGTGGCACCGGTCGCCTTCTAGCGCAACTACCAACCGACTGGCACGGCACGGGCGTTGATTTGTCCCTGCCTATGTTACGCCAGGCCCGGGCTAAGGCACCTCAGGCGGACCTTGTTCAAGCCAATCTCACCCAATTAGACTGCTTCGCTCCGAACTCTTTCGACATAGCCGTTTGCTTGTTCAGCACCTTGGGAATGATCGCGCCGGCAGCCCAACGGCTGCAAGTGCTTCTCGCTACTCATCGCCTCTTAAAGCCGCAAGGCCGGCTGATCCTCCACGCTCATAACCGCTGGTTTCATCTCTGGACGCCTGCTGGCCGTTCGTGGCTGCTAACTGGCCAACGAGAATGGGTAATGCCGGCCCATCAGGGGGTGACAGGCCTTAGCTTACATCAGTTTACTCGCCGGGAATTGCTTGCTCTGTTGTCTGATACGGGATTCGTGCCTTTAGAAGTGCGGCCGATCAGCCTCGAGCCTGATGGACAACTCCCGGTGGCCTGGCTGTGTGCCGAGTTACGCTGCTATGGGTATTTGATTGCCGCTCAGAAGGGGAACAAAAGGCAGTCAGCAGTCTGCTCGACGAAGTAAGGGAAGCCCCGTCATCCGAAACGCCAGCAGGCAAGCGAAGGGAGATGGAGAAGACCAAGCAGGAGGGTGAGACAACTGGATCTTGTCAAGTTGGCTCGGGTGTCTACAATAGACGTTTTACTGTCGGGAAGACTTCCCGGGCGTGTCCACGCGGAAGAGAAAATTACCAGATTATCACATGACGGCGATCGGCCAGGAGAAACGGAATGGGTGCTCGGCGGCGGGGGAATGGTCGGCGAAAAGTGGGTCGCAAGAAACGGCGGATGCGTTCACGAATTCGGCATCGGAAGTGACCAGCTAGTTCGGCCGGCTCGATGGAGGGCCTCTACCCGAGATTCGCCCTCCACCTCAACGACTTCTTGCACTCTTCTCACGATACTCATCGCGTTTTCTTGTTGTGCCGGTATCGCTTTAGATGGCGATTTTTTCCGGGGCAACCTCGATGTACGACGCCGTCATTCTTTCGGATCTCCATCTGGGCAGCAGCGTTTGTCAAGCGCGTCGACTGGGGGAATTCCTGCAACGCCTGGAGTCTGGCGAACTGCTCACCCAACGACTGCTGCTCAATGGCGATGTTTTTGACTCCATTGACTTTCGACGCCTTGCCAAATCCCATTGGATGGTTCTTTCTCATCTTCGCAAACTGGCCGAAAGCATCGAGGTCATTTGGATAGCCGGCAACCACGATGGATCGGCGGAGATCATTTCGCACTTGTTAGGAGTGAGCGTTCGAGACGAGATCATCCTGGAAAGCGGGACAAAACGCTTCCTGGTTTTGCATGGTCATGTGTTCGATTCGTTTATCCAAAGTTATCCGCTGCTCACGGCACTGGCTGATCGCGTCTATCGCTTTCTGCAGTGGTTGGATCGCACGCACCATTTCGCAAAGATGGCTAAGCGGGGCAGCAAGACCTTTCTACGTAATACACGCAAAATCGCCGAAGGAGCCATCGATCTGGCCCGCAAACGCGGCTGTACGGCAGCCATTTGTGGCCATACGCACCATGCAGTCTTGCAAAACGAAGGCACGGTCGCATACTATAACAGCGGATGCTGGACAGAATTGCCGTGTACGTATCTTACCTTGCGGGACGGGGAAGTGCTCCTGCATGAGTTCACCCCTGCAACCCAACCGGAGTTGGTCCTGACTGACACACGGTGAAAAAGAAAGTTAAAGTTTCGCGTTGGCACGAATTCTGCTTCGCTTATTCTCTGTCGTTGACCTGGGAGCAGGTCATTGCCCTTTCCAAGGCTTGATTTTGCCACGGAGGAGTAAATCATGCTCGTATTGACCCGAAAAGCTGGTGAACAGATCCGCATCGACAACCATATCGTGGTTGAGGTTCTGGAAATCCAAGGCAATCGCGTTCGGATCGGCATCCACGCCCCCCCGGGCGTCAGCATTCTCCGCGAAGAATTGCTTGACAAAGCGGTCGGGGAACCTCGTTTGGCCTCGTCTGGCACCACTTCCTGATTCCGCTTGCTATGGTTCCGATTCACCCCTTTTCTAAAAGCTCCAGAACTGCTTCTGGAGCTTTTTGCCTTCTGAACTGGTTGACATTACCCTAGCACCACACCGCAGGATTGAACACTCTTCGCGTGTAATTTTGCCACACAACCGCTTTTTGGATCTTTTGCTTTTGTCTACCGGAACACCTCTCTCGTTACCGATTCTCTGCTCTTCTATAATTACTTGGTATCGTTGGGCTTCTGCTTGGAGTGGGCCGCATGCAGGTCTTGATTGCCGATGACGATCCAGTTGCACGCCATCTGCTGCGGCGAACGTTGGAATCCTGGAACTACAGCGTAACAGCAGTAGAGAACGGCGACCAGGCCTGGAACGCCTTGCTGAGCGGCGAGTTCTCACTAGTGATTCTTGACTGGGTAATGCCTGGTCTGAGTGGACCGGAATTGGTGCAACGCATCCGCAACCGACCTCAGCCCAGCTACATCTACACCCTGTTTCTCACCGCCAGCAACGATTATCAAGAGTTTATCCAGGGGTTGAACGCCGGGGCCGATGACTTTCTGGTCAAGCCGTTGGTGCCTGAAGTGCTACGGGCGCGGCTACGCTCCGGGGAACGCATCCTGCGGTTGGAGCAAACGCTACTGGAAAACAACCGTCGTCTGGAAGAGAGCAATCGCGAGATGCAGGCCGACCTCCGCATGGCTTGCGAACTGCAGCAGGCGCTGTTACCGCAGGGCTATCCTTCGTTTCCGCCTGGGTTACCGCCGGAACGTAGCCGCCTACGCTTCTTTGATCGCTATCGACCCACCTCGGCCGTGGGCGGCGACCTATTCGACGTGATCGCCCTCGGAGACTTCCGGGCTGGTGTGTTGATCTGCGATGTCCAGGGTCACGGCGTGCGGGCTGCGATGGGTACGGCGATGATTCGCGCTTTGCTGGAGCACATCCGCCGGCTAGCCGATGAGCCAGCTCATTTTTTAGAGGAGTTGAACCGCGAACTGGTCAGCATCACCCGCAAATCGCACATGACCATGGAGATCTCGGCGTTCTATGGTCTGATCGACCTAGCCGCCTCCCATATGCAATACGTTAGCGCCGCTCATCCTGAGCCGGTGCTCAGTCGCGAAAACGAGGTGCGTTTGTTGCCGCAGCCCGCCAGTCCGACTAGCCCGCCACTAGGTCGGCTCGACCATGTCTTTTATCCGCACGGAACGGTGAAGCTAGAGAGAGGCGACCGGCTGATTTTGTACACCGATGGTCTGATTCAGGCCTTCAATCCCCTTGACGAGAGCTTCGGTCAAGAACGGCTGTGTCAGATCATACGGACGCGGCAAAGCATACGCTGTGCCCTGATGCTTGATGAGATACTGACCGAGGTAACCAATTTTACCCAGGGACGCGATTTTAGCGATGATGTCTGTCTGGTAGCTGCAGAAATTCGTTGAGCGGGGATGAATCGGTCGAGACTGCCATGAAACGAATCAGCATGAAAACTTTTGGGCAGATCGTCCGACGGGTCATGGAGACACTTCCAGAGGAATTTACTCCCTATCTGGACAATGTCGTAGTCGATGTCTTGCCGGAGCCAACTGTCGACCTGCTTCACTCGGTTGGTCTGAGCGATGCCGAGATCGAAGCCGGCCAGAGCGTTTTTGGGCTGTTTGACCCGTTGCCTTTGCCCCTGGAAGGACTCGATGAGGCAGAAGTTGCCCCGCATCGGTTGATCATCTTCAAACGTCCGTTGGAAGAAGCGTTTCCCGAAAGGCGAAGTCTGGTGATCGAGATTCGCAAAACAGTGATACACGAATTGGCACATCATTTTGGCTGGACCGACGAAGAGCTCGAAGCTTTCGATGCCAAACCAGATCCGTTTGGCGATACCCTGGGAGACGATTTATTGGCCCTTCTGGAAAACTTGGAAGCTCGGCGGAAGGATTAAGGCGAAAATTGTCGCGAATATCATTCCATCTCTAGCGAGAGTCTCTATTATTAGATTAGCAATCCTCCATGTGCTGGTTCTACCGATCCGATCAGTCCGGCGGGTGTGATAACCAGGAACGAGTAGATTTCGTTGATTTGGATTGTAGGCCAGCCCTTCCATGATACGATAAAGTTTTTGGCCTCTAGTATGCCCCAAGCGGGGCGACTGTCTTAGGAGGTAGATGAGCTCCCATGGCTGCCCCGACTGCTGCCTCGCACGCCTTTCACTCCGATGATTCGCACTCCAAGACAGTTCACGGAGCTAACAGCCACTCGCCTTATGCTACGGCCCACCACGGGCATGGACAAGACGACCATGATCATCCCCCCCACATGGACCCCCGGATTCGTTTGTGGCGAATCTTGTTGCCCGAATGGAACGACATCTGGGTCATCTCGGTTTTTGCTATCGGTATCGGGGTCTTAGCGCTTAGCACACCGATCACCGTGGAAGCCCTGGTCAGCATCCTGCAGGGCGGCAATCGAGACATGCATGCCAACGTGACCCTTCTGGCGTTGATCTTGCTGGCCTGCTTGCTCGTGAGTGGGGTCATGCGTGTTTGGCAGAATTACATCGTTGAACTTTTGCAACGGCGGCTTTTTGCTCGTGTAGTCAGTGATTTGTCGGATCGGTTACCGCGGGTCAAATCTAGTTCGTTGGAAGGGTATCATGGCCCGGCTTTGGTAAACCGCTTTTACGATGTACTGACGATGCAGAAGTCGGTATCGACCTTGTTGTTGGATGGTCTCAGTGTGGTCATCCAGGCAATCATCGCCATGGGGGTGTTAGCGGTCTGGCATCCGTTTTTGCTCACATACAACATCACTTTGGTCTTTTTTCTGCTTTTCTTGATCTGGATGCTGGGTTATGGGGGCATTCGGGCGAAAATACGTGAGTCGTATGCCAAACATGCGACCGCTGCTTGGTTGCAGGAACTGATTCGCCATCCGCACACGTTTAAGCCTTCGGAGGCCCGGGCGTATGCGGGTTATCGCGCCGATGATCTCATTCAAGAATATTTGCTAGCCCGCCAGCAATCGTTTCGCATTTTGTTCCGTCAGGTCGCCTTTGCTACCATGATGCAGGCGTTCGCTAGTTCCGTTCTTTTGGGACTTGGTGGCTGGCTTGTGATCGAACGGCAATTGACCCTGGGCCAACTGGTTGGGGCCGAACTCATCATTGCGGTGACGGTGGGATCGTTTGTCAAGCTGGGCAAGTCCATCGAGAGCTTCTACGATTTGATGGCTGCGACGGACAAACTAGGTAGCCTGCTGGATCTCGAAACCGAGCGGGAAGAAGGGGAAGAAACGATCCGGCTGAATACGCCAGCTTTGTTGGTAGCGGAACGGTTGTCGTTCCAGTATCCCGATGGGCGTTACAGTTTCAAGAATGTGAATTTGCGGATCGAACCAGGGGAACGAGTCGCTCTGAGTGGTCCGGCCAGTTCGGGTAAAAGTACGCTGGTCGAATTGCTCGACGTGCAACTCCAACCTACCAGTGGTGCCATCCAGATCGACGGAATTGACCTGCGTGACTTGTCGTTGGATGCTGCCCGCAGACGGATCGCTTACGCGGGACCGCCCGAAATCTTTGACGGCACCATTTTCGACAATGTGGCTTTGGGGCGAGCCTATGTCAGCCCTACGGTCGTGCGAGCAGCCTTATCCCGAGTGCGACTCCTGGAAGAGGTTCAACGCCTTCCCCAAGGACTGGGCACCCGTCTGGTCACTGGGGGGTCGCCCCTTTCGCGCTCTCAGGCCGATCGCCTCATGATTGCCCGTGCGATTGCTGGTAATCCGGGGTTGCTGTTGGTGGATAATCTACTCGATGGCCTAGAGCCGGACCTACGCCATTATGTGTTAAGGGGACTGATCGATCCACAAGCCCCCTGGACGCTGTTGATTGTCTCAGCCGATCCCGAGGTGCTAGCTGCCTGTGGTCGCGTGATCAACCCGCAAGGACTGCAACAATGAAGGACTACCACCATGGATAACAACCTCACCACACGAATCCCGCCGCGGGCGGCCGCCTTGCTCCTGCCGCCTCGCCGTGCTCGGCGACTGTCTTGGAGCCTGTTTGTGTTGATGGCGATTCTGCCGTTTGTGATGGCTTTTTTGCCGTGGAATCAAAATATCAATGCCAATGGACGAGTAATCGCTTATGACCCTGAGGAGCGGATGCAGAACATCGAGGCTCCCCAGGATGGCCGCATCTATCGCATCTACACGAAAGAGAACGATCGCGTGACCAAAGGGCAACTGCTGGTTAGCATCCAAGATCCCGACCCGCAACTTCAGGTCAATGAACTCAATGTCCGTAAAAACATTGAAAACCGCAAGCAGGCCGCCGAGAGCCGCGTCCAAGCACTGCGAAAGCAACTGGTATCCCAAGAACTGGCCATGAAGGATGCCCTGGTTGCAGCAGATAAGCAGATCGAGGTAGCTCGACAGACATTGCGTTCCGCGGAACAGGCCGTGGAAGCCGCCAAAGAAGATCGCATCTTAGCTGAGATAACCTATCGCATGGAAAAGCGCCTGGTCAACGACGGTCTGACCCCTGAAATCCAGTACCAGAATGCTCGAACCACCCTGTCTGTTCGCAAGGCGACTGAGTTGAGCCGTATTGCCACTCGGGATTCGGCCATTGCCTCGGTCGATGCAGCTATCGCACGGCGGAGTGAAATCAAATCCCAGTTCGAGGCCACCCTCAATTCGACTGTTGCGAACATCCGCTCGGCCGAAGCAGACGTGGAAGCTGCCGATCGGGAACTCAATGCGCAGCAGATCCGCTTAAATCGACTCAAGGCCCTAGAGGTCTATGCACCACGCGATGGTGTAATCCATCGTGTGCTAGCCAATGCCAGCAGTGGTGGCACCTTTGTCAAACAAGGGGATGTGCTGATGGTCTTTATTCCCGACATTCCCAAGGACAGTAAACGGGTCGTCGAGGTCTTTGTCGATGGCAACGATGCGCCGCAAGTGATGGAACTGTTGCGGCAGCGTATCTCGCGATCGCCCGATTCTCGAATTAAAGCCCGCGTGCAGTTTGAGGGCTACCCGGTCATTCAACTCATCGGCTGGCCCAATTTGGCCGTAGGTACCTTTGGCGGGTTGGTGATGTCGGTGGACCCACATGACGATGGCAAAGGCAAATTCCGAGTGTTGATCGAACCGGACCCAGAGGATCGACCCTGGCCCAGTGACTTTGCCGTCCGTCAGGGAGCGCGGGTGCAAAGCTGGTTGTTACTGGATCGCGTCTCGATCGGCTTTGAGTTGTGGCGGCGTTTCAACGCCTTCCCACCGGTTATGGCAGAGCCGGAAGATGGGATGAAAGAAAAGCCTGCCAAGCCGAGGTTACCCAAATGAGCGCATGGATGCTGCTGGGTCTGTTGACCCTGGGACAAGGAAGTCCCGACAAGCTCGCCCCGGTTGACCCGCCTAACAACGCTCCCGTGCCTGTTGCGGCTCCACCAGCGAAAGGTGGCGAGAATCTTCTTCCTCCGCCCAAGCTGGATCCCAAGCCACTTCGTAAGCCGATTCTTGGTGAAAGGCCCGAACCTGGCTCTCCTATTGGCAAAGAGATCACTGCTGCGCCGTTGACCATCGACGCAGTGATGGCCTCGGTGGATCAGTTCTTCCCGCGGATTCGGGCCGCCGAGCAGGAACGCGCTCAGGCCGCTGCCCTCCAATTGTCCGCCCGCGGGGCTTGGGATCTCAACCTCCGCTCTCAGGAACTGTTCAACGGCGGTACCTACGACAGCCAACGCTACAGTTTGTTTGTTGATCAGATTACGCCGTTCCAGGGCATCTCGTATTTTGCCGGCTATCGTCTCGGGGCCGGCGATTACCCGGTGTATTACGGCGACCGCAAGACCGCCGACGGCGGGGAGTTTCGCGCCGGAGCCAGCATCCCGCTTTTACGTAATCGTGAGATTGACCGCTTCCGGGCGACGGTAGCCAAGGCCGACCTCGACCGACAGATCGCCGAGCCGAACATTTTGCGACAACGCATCGAGATTGCCCGTAGTGCGGCACGAGCTTATTTCTTCTGGGTGGCGGCCGGGCAACGCTACTTGATCGACCGCGACCTGCTGCGTGTCGCCCAGGAGCGCGACCGCCAATTGGCCGGCCGTGTCGAAGCAGGCAACTTGGCCGATTTTGAACGCGAGGATAACCGCCGGCTGATCGTGACACGCGAGGCAAATCTGATCGCTTCCTTGCGAATCTTTCAGCAAGCCTCGATCGCTTTGTCGATTTTCTCACGGGATGCGTCAGGTCGGCCACTGATTCCCACCCTGGCCCAGATACCGCCTTTCTATGTCCCCAATCAACCGCCCGATCAAGCCCAGTTCCAAAAAGATCTCGACTATGCCCTGGCCAATCGCCCCGAGATTATTCGTCTGGCTTTGGCTCGTGAGAAGGTCAACGTCGATATTCGCCTGGCCGAAAACCAACTGCTGCCCGGGCTGAATCTCGTCGTGGCTGGACAGCAGGACATGGGCTTCGGCAAACGCTCGCCCTCCAGCACCTCGCGCCTCGATCGTCAAACCGGCGAAGCTGGCGTGGTGTTCGATGTGCCCTTGCAACGCCGCGATGCTCGCGGCCGCATCCTGGCCGGCCAGGCGGAACTAGCTCGCATCGCCTTTGAGGAGCAGTTTGCCCGCGAACAGATCACCGTGGAACTTCAGGACGCCGCCAATGCTCTGCAACGGGCCTACGATCTGCTCCGCAAGGGCCGCGATGTCCGTCTCCAGACGGAATACATCGAACAGGGAGAACGCCGCCGTTTTGATGTGGGCCAATCCGACCTCTTGCGAGTCAACCTGCGCGAACAAGATACCCTGACGGCACGGGTTCTGGAAATTCAAGCAGCTGCCGAGTTCTACCGCGCCCTGGCCGATTATGAAGCAGCCCGGGGCGTGGACCCCAGCCAGTTTCGTGGCCCCCGGTAAACGGTCCCCTCTGTAAACGGTCCCCTCTGGGGGTGCCGTAGACCGACCTGAGACCGACAGGGGGGAATCACCCGCTTGGCTCAGCAATATTCGCGATGCGGTGCTCCATTACCCCGCGGCGCGTTTTTCAGCTAGTTTGTTCAGCTTGTTATAGAGCGTCTTCAGACTAATCCCCAACTCGGCGGCAGCGAGCGTCTTGTTCCCTCCTAAACGCTCTAATGTGCGTAACAGATGTTCCATTTCGACATCTTCCAAGGTCCGGCGCGGTGGCACCACAGAGCTGCCGACAGGCACCGGGACGCTCGCACTACTTGGCACGCCGTAACTGGCCGGTCCTGAAGCGGTACGTCGGACCAGATGGGGCAGATGCTCTGGGCCAATCCGTTTGCCGCCTGAAAGGATCCAGGCATGCTCCATAGCGTTGGCTAATTCACGCACGTTACCGGGCCAATCATGCCCCTCTAAGGCGTGCAGTACCTCAGGTGTCAACAGGCCCATAACCTGGTCCACCGGACGCCGCGCCGCTCGTGCTAGCAGATGATAAGCCAACTCAGGGATGTCTTCACGTCGTTCGCGAAGCGAGGGTAAACGCACCTCGAACATGTTGATGCGAAAATACAAATCCTCTCGGAACGTGCCCTCGCGGATCATTGCCCGCAAGTCGCGGTGCGTCGCGCACAGTACCCGCACATCGGTCTTGATCGGCACCGAGTCCCCCACGCGGCGAATCTCTTTGGCTTCCAAAAATCGTAGCAACTTCACCTGCAAGTTCAGCGGCAACTCGCCAACCTCGTCCAGGAAGACGGTTCCTCCATCGGCTACTTCGAGGATACCCTTGTGATCTTTGTCGGCCCCGGAGAAGGCACCTTTGCGGTGGCCAAACAACTCGCTTTCGACGAGCTGTTCGGCGAAAGCTCCGCAGTTGACCGGAATAAACGGTGCCGAGGCGCGGTGGCTGTTTTGCCAGAGAGTGCGGGCGGCCAGTTCTTTGCCACAGCCCGTTTCGCCGAGGATCAAGACTGTAGCATCCGTGGGAGCCAGTTTCATGAGAAACTGTTGGGCCTGAGTCATGGCTGGTGACGAACCGATCAGGGCGGTTGGCCCCTCGGCCTTACGGACCC
Organism: Gemmataceae bacterium; assembly: GCA_046719305.1. GTDB lineage: Bacteria > Planctomycetota > Planctomycetia > Gemmatales > Gemmataceae > RGDT01. The sequence continues at coordinate 10,177 of JBDNDE010000137.1, forward strand.
GGGATTCCAAGGCCAAGTTCTTGTTCTTTAACGCGATGCGCTCAGCAATACGGGTAAGCACCGCCTCGATGTCGGCCAACTTGCATGGTTTGGTCATGTAGTCGGCCGCCCCCAGCCGCATTGCCATGGTGGCGGTTTCAATGCTGGCGTGGCCGGTCATGACGATGGCCTCGGTGTCAGGCGAGGTGCGTTTGATGTATTCCAACACCTCAAGTCCCGACATGCCGGGCATGCGTAGATCGAGGATGGCGGCATCAAATGTTGCGCGTTGCAGAATCTGCACCGCCGAGCGGCCATCCTCGGCAACGATGACTTCGTGGCCCATGCGAGGCAGTTCGGTACGCATGAACTCGCGGAGGGAGGCCTCGTCGTCAACGAACAGCACACGCAAGCGACGCGAGCCAGCGGGGCTGTTGGGCCGAGTAGCAGAGAGAGTAGTGGTCATCATTCCGCTCCGTCGGATCGTGCGACCCGTTCCCTGGGTCGTTGCCTCTTGTACGACTTCAGGCTGCCCGGTTCAAGGCAGGCTGGCCGGCTAGCATCGTGGGGCTGCTACCTGGGCCTGCTCCTGGCAACTCAGTTGGGTTATTCCCCTTTCCAGGGGCCGTCTCGCTGACCTTCAAAGGAAGCCTCACCAAGAAGGTGCTTCCCCGACCGGGGCCTTCGCTCTGGGCGGTGATCTCGCCCCCATGCTGCGCTACCACCAGATGACTAATGGTCAAGCCCAGCCCGGTGCCTTTACCGGTACGACTACGGGTAAAGAACGGTTCGAAGATGTTGTCCAGCACCTCGCGGGTCATGCCGCAACCGGTGTCTTGGAAACGTAGCTCGGCGAAGCCGTCCTTCTGGCTAAGACGGATGGTTAGTTTACCACCATCGTCCATGCTTTCCAGAGCGTTCACCACCAAGTTGAGAATCACGCTTTTGATTTCCTGGGCGTTGACCGGAGCGGCGAGTTTTCCGGCCGCCACCTCGAAGAGGATCTGTTTGCCTTTGTGATTAGGCAGATGCTGCGTGACATCCAAGACGCTCTGCACCAAGGAACGCAACTCGGTCATCTCGCGGCGCGGCTCGCCGGTACGGCTGAATTCCAACAGCCTCTCGGTGATGCTTTTGCAACGAAAGGCCTCGTTTTGAATCATCTTCAAGTATTTGAGAAAGGTTTCTTGCTCCTCTGCAGCACGAACCGGATTTCGCAAGTGTCGGGGCAACTCGGCCAGACGGGCTTCTAGTGCTTCGGAGCAAAAAGCGATGCTGGCCAGCGGATTATTGATCTCATGGGCGACACCGGCAGCCAGGAAGCCCACCGAAGCGAGGCGTTCACTGCGGACCAACTGTCGGCTGCGTTCGTTGACTTGGCCTTCGAGGTTTTTCATTAGCCCTTCGAGTTGATCGAGCATATGATTAAACGTCTTGCTAAGTTCCTCCATCTCATCGCCCGAACGGACCTCGATGCGATGGCTCAGATTCCCAGCGTTGACCTGAGCAACTCCTGCCGTCAAGTCTCGGATGGGGTGGAATACCCAGCCGTAGAACGACCACATCAACCCAATCATGATGGCCATACCCAATAGGCTGGCCGGTACAATCACCCAGAGCGTCATCTGGTAGTGACGGCGTGATTCCGTGGTCAATCGGCGGTTGAGTTCGTCTTTGATATGGTTACACAGGTCGTCGGCGTGGCGCAGCAGTTCTTTGCCTTCGCGTTCCAGTCGGGCACGGTTCTTTCGTTCCTCTTCGGCAGAGGTGCGATTGGCACCGACCGTGGCCTGGGGGAGAGCGGCCAGCGTCGCACGATAGCTAGCTAGGGCTTTGTCGATGTCTTCGAGTTTGCCTCGTTCAAAGGCCCCTTCGAGTGGGTCATTCCAGGTTTGTTGTCGGCTCTGTAGAGCGGTGCGATAGTTGAGCAGGCCCAGACGCAAGCGTTCTTCGTTCTCGACCAAGCGGGGCACCTGCCACCA
>JBDNDE010000138.1:0-12094 GCA_046719305.1 Gemmataceae bacterium
TCTGATAGCGGCATTGGTATGACGCCGGAGGTCCGCTCGCGCCTCTTCGAGCCATTTTTCACCACCAAGCCAGTCGGCAAGGGGACTGGTTTGGGACTCGCTACGGTACACGGGATCGTCACACAGAGCAAAGGGTTTATCGCCGTGCATAGCGAACCGGGACGGGGCAGTACCTTTGAAGTCTATCTGCCGCAGATCCTCCCGGGGACTCTACAGCGAACCCCGGCACCTGTCAGTAACCCGGGCATCATCACCGATAAACGCATCCTACTAGTGGAGGATGACCAAGAGGTTCGTCATCTTACTGCCAGCATTTTACAACGGGCCGGCTTCCAGGTTCTGGTTGCCCAATCGCCCTTTGCTGCCCTGAAACTCGTTGAGCAACTGGAACAGCCCCCCGACCTGCTTCTTACCGATGTCGTCATGCCTGGTATGAGTGGTCGACATCTCACGGAGCAACTGCGGCAACGCTACCCCGCTCTGCGTGTCGGCTTTGTCTCGGGGTACAACTCCGATATGGTGCTACGGCATGGGATCGAAACGGAATTTGTTCCCTTTTTGCAAAAGCCCTACAACCCCGAGACTTTGCTACAGTTTGTCAAGCAGGTTCTCCAACAGCCCTGATCTCCTCTCGCCTAAAATAGCTCCTGACAGGACACCAGGGGGATCAGGCACGATGGCCGAACTGCTGCTCCTGAGCGAGGCGGGCCTATACTGTCCGCAGGGAAATTTTCATATCGACCCTTGGCTACCGGTACAGCGAGCCATACTGACACACGCCCATAGCGATCATTGCCGACCGGGTAGCCGGTCGTACCTTGTGTCTCGCGAAGGCCTACCGGTTTTTCGCACTCGCTTGGGTCAGACTGCTCAGCTGACCCTCCTGAACTTTGGAGAATCAGCTGAGGTAAATGGCGTGCGTGTCTCGCTTCATCCCGCTGGACACATTCTCGGTTCGGCCCAGGTTCGTTTGGAATATCGTGGCCAAGTGGTGGTGATCAGCGGCGATTACAAACTCGGTCCAGATCGCACCTGCACACCGTTTGAGCCAGTGCGCTGCCATCATTTTGTGACGGAATCGACCTTCGGGCTGCCGATTTATCATTGGCCGAGCCAGCAGCAGATCTACCAACAGATCAACACCTGGTGGCGCGAAAACCGCGACGCAGGCAAAGTGAGCCTGTTGTTCGGCTACGCTCTGGGTAAAGCCCAACGTTTGCTAGCTGGTCTGGATGAAAGCATCGGACCGATCTACCTCCATGGGGCAGTGCATCGGCTGACAGAGGATTATCGCGCCGCAGGGGTAACGCTGCCGCCGAGTCAGCCAGCCAGTTCAATTGCCAAAGGCAGCCGCCCAGTCGGTGCGATCGTACTGGCTCCTCCCAGCACGCAGGGTTCGCCCTGGACGCGCAAGTTCGGTCCCGCCTCTACTGCCTTTGCCTCGGGCTGGATGACCATTCGTGGCACTCGGCGACGCAAAGCAGTCGATCGCGGCTTTGTGTTGTCGGATCATGCTGATTGGCCGAGCTTATTACAAGCGATTGAGGCCACTCAGGCCGAGCGTGTCTGGGTAACGCATGGTTATGTAAATGTTTTGGTGCGTCATTTACAATCGCTGGGTTTGGAGGCTCAGGTGATCCACACTCGTTTTGAAGGGGAACTTCCAGACGACGAACTGCTGGAACCGCCTTCCGAATCGCCCAACCAGGAACGGCCGACATGAAAGCATTTGCCCAACTGTATGCCGCCCTGGACAGTACAACCAAGACCAACGCCAAGCTGGCCGCTCTGGTCGATTACTTCCGTGGCGTCGATCCTGCCGAAGGAGCTTGGGCCGTTTACTTCCTTAGCGGTCGCAAACTGCGTCAAGCGGTGCCCTCACGAAAACTGGCCCAATGGGCAGCAGAGGCGGCCGGGATTGAGCGTTGGCTGTTCGAGGAATGCTATCATGCCGTGGGGGACATCGCCGAGACAATCGCCCTGTTGCTACCGGACCCCACCGCCTCGGATGATGCGCCCCTGAGCGAATGGGTGTCACGCCTAGAAGCGTTGCGCGATGCCCTGGATCAGAAAACCCATCTGCAGCATGCCTGGGCCAGCCTCGACCGTCTGGGCCGCTTCATCTGGAACAAGCTGATCACTGGCGGCTTTCGAGTCGGGGTATCGCAGCTGTTGCTGACGCGTGCACTGGCTGAAGTTGCTCACCTAGAACCTTCTACAATCGCTCATCGTCTGATGGGTGATTGGTTTCCATCCCCGGCTTTTTTCCTCAACCTGTTGTCTGCCAACCATGCTGCGGATGCTTCACGTCCCTATCCGTTTTTTCTGGCCTCGCCTCTGGAGAGGCTCGACGATCTAGGTCCCCGGGATGCCTGGCTGGCCGAGTGGAAGTGGGACGGGATCCGTGCCCAACTGGTGCGTCGCTCCGATCTGTTTCTGTGGTCGCGCGGTGAGGAGCTTGTTACTCAGCGTTTTCCCGAACTTGCCGAGGCGGGCCGGCTTCTGCCGACCGGCACCGTTCTAGACGGCGAAATCCTGCCCTGGCGCGAGCAGACCGTTCTGCCCTTTTCGGTCTTGCAACGCCGCATCGGCCGCAAAACGCTGAGCAAAAAAATCCTCGCCGAAGTTCCGGTGGTGCTGCTGGCCTACGACCTGCTTGAAGAGGGTGGAATAGACCTACGCGACCGACCCTTGTGGCAGCGGCGTGCTCAGTTGGAGCGACTCCTCCAGCAGTGTAATCAGCCTCGCCTACAACTCTCGCCTGTGGTACAAGCCGCCTCATGGGAGGAATTAGCTGCTCAACGCGACACTGCCCGCCAACGGCAGGTCGAAGGGCTGATGCTCAAGCGGCTCGATTCTCCCTACCGCGTCGGCCGAGTCAAGGGCGACTGGTGGAAATGGAAGATTCACCCGCTGACGCTCGATGCTGTGCTGGTGTACGCCCAACGGGGTAGCGGCAAACGGGCCAGTTTGTACACCGATTACACTTTCGCTTTGCGGGACGGCAACGAATTGGTCCCGTTTGCCAAAGCCTACAGCGGGCTGAACGATGAGGAACTCGCCCAGGTGGACGCCTTCATCAAGCGCAACACGTTGGAGAAGTTTGGGCCGGTGCGAAGCGTCAAGCCCCAACTAGTGTTTGAGTTGGCGTTCGAGGGCATCCAGCGTTCGGATCGGCATAAGTCCGGAATTGCAGTACGTTTTCCACGCATTTTGCGTCCTCGCCCGGACAAAACGCCCGCCGATATCGACACCCTCCAAAGCGCCCAACGGCTCTTGCCACCGGAGCCGAAGTCTTTACCTAGCGAGTTCACCCAAGGAGAGTTATTCGGCTAAGCAGCAGGCCAGCAGGCCAGCAGGCCAGGCGCGGCGTTTAGCCAGAAGAGGCGTTGTTTTGTTCGGGGTCACCGGGGACAGGCGTTTTAAGATTTTTGGGTTTGCGTCTGGCCCTAGGCTTTTTGGTTACAGGCAACGATTTAAGTTCCTTCACACGTTCTTCCATGATGCGTCCGGGTTTGAACGTGACGACAAACTTCGGCGGGACCTCAACGGCATCGCCGGTTTGGGGGTTACGGGCTTTTCGAGCCTTTCGTTGTTTGACCATGAAGACGCCAAACTTTCGTAGTTCGATACGGCCTGTTTCCATCAACGTATCGACGATCGCATCGAATGTTTCTTGGACAATTTTCTTGGTGTTTAATTGCGTCTCACCAATCTTCTCCGAGATCTGTCGAACGATGTCTTTCTTGGTGATGGTTTCTTTCTTCGACACAGGTTCCTTCTCCCCCGGAACTCTGACAGCACTCTCGATGGCAGTTAACGTTAAGGATGCCAACGACTAGTGTCAAGCGGGAATGTTGGCCTTTCGCTTACCGCTGCCGGCAGTCTTGCTCCGCTTCCCACTAACTCGTACCATCTACCCTCGATGACGAGTCAACGACGAAACCTTATCACTGGCATCACTGGCTTCGCGGGACGCTGCCTCGCCCAGCTGCTGCTCGCGCATCAAGAACCTGTTTATGGGATTGCTCGTCGATCGGCTACGCTTCCTGGGGTCACCCTTCTGCACGCCGATTTGTCTCAGCCTGCTGTGCTGGCCGAACTCCTTCAGCAGATTTGCCCCACGCACATTTATCACCTTGCCGGCTACACTCATGCAGGCCGCTCCTTCAAGGAGCCGCAGGCGGCGTGGGAAGGCAACCTGACCTTGACGCTGCATTTGCTGTCGGCCATGCAAAAGTACGCGCCCGAGGCTCGCTTATTGTGGGTGGGCAGCGGCTTGGTCTACGGTCAGCCGTTGCAGCCCCATACTCCAGTTGACGAGCAAACCCTGCTGCGTCCTGATACTCCATATGCAGCTAGCAAAGCCGCTGCCGACCTGGCCGCCTTCGCTGCTTGGAAGTCAAGTGGCTTGGCCATCGTGCGTGCTCGACCATTCAATCACACCGGGCCAGGACAATCCGCCGAGTTTGCCATTCCTAGTTTTGCTCGCCAACTAGTAGCCATCGAGCGTGGCCAATCTCCACCAGTGCTCGAAGTAGGTGATCTGCAGAGCTATCGAGATATGAGCGATGTGCGAGATGTTGTCCAAGCGTACAAGGCGTTGATGGATAAGGGTCAACCCGGAGAAGTGTACAACGTGGCTTCAGGAGTCAGTCGCTCCATGCGGGCGATTCTCGACGAGATGGTAGCGTTGACCGGGGTGTCGATCGAAGTACGTACCCGAGCCGACCTGCTTCGACCGAGCGAACAGACGATTATTCATGTCGATACCCGTAAAATTCAAACCGAAATCGGCTGGAAACCTCAGTTCTCCTTTTCCCAAACCCTCGCAGATACGCTCAACGCCTGGCGCGCCTTAGGAGACCATCCATGAAAATCGCCGTCGTAGGCACTGGCTACGTCGGGCTAGTGACTGGCACCTGTTTCGCCGAAAGTGGCCACGAAGTCACCTGCATCGACAACAACGAGGCCAAAATCGCGCTGTTGCGCACGGGCGGCATCCCTATTTATGAGCCGGGACTGCAGGAAATGGTTCAACGTAACAGCGTTGCTGGCCGACTTCACTTCACCACCGACCTAGCCGCTGCCGTTCAAACGGCTCGCGTGATCTTCATTGCCGTCGGTACGCCCCAAACGGAAAGTGGCGCGGCGGATCTGCGAGGGGTGTATGCAGTGATTGACGAACTCGCTTGCCACCTCAACGAACCGAAAATTGTTGTTATCAAGAGTACCGTTCCGGTAGGCACCAATGCCGAAGCCCATCGCCGCATGCAAGCCAAATGTGCTTACCCGGTGGACTTGGCCAGCAACCCCGAGTTTCTTAAAGAAGGGGCCGCCATCACCGATTGCATGAAACCCGATCGTGTCGTCGTAGGTGTTCGTCGCCCCGAGGTCGCCGAAGTCCTGGAAGAACTCTATCAACCATTCCTTCGCGCTGACAAACCGTTCCTGGTCATGTCGCCTGAGTCAGCCGAGATGACCAAGTACGTCGCCAATGCCCTCTTGGCCACCAAAATTAGCTTTATCAACGAGATGGCCAACTTGTGCGAGGTGCTGGGAGCCGACATCAATGATGTTCGTAAGGGCATCGGTCACGACCAGCGGATCGGCTTTCATTTTCTGTTTCCTGGTCCGGGCTTCGGGGGAAGTTGTTTTCCCAAAGACATCGCGGCGTTGTATTATCTGTCGGAGCAAGTTGGGCGACCCTCACGGATGATGCGAGCCGTCAACGAAGTAAATGAGCATCAAAAACAGGTGCTAACAATTAAGTTGCGTGCAATTTTCGGAGATCGGCTTGGCGAGAAGACCATCGCCGTTTGGGGCTTGTCGTTCAAACCCCGTACCGACGACATTCGGGAAGCTCCCTCGCTTGTTTTGCTGAACAATCTGATCGCGGCAGGGGCCGCCGTCCGCGTTCACGACCCCGAGGCGATGCCCAATATCCGCAAAGAGTTTGGCGACCGGCTCACCTATTGTGATCGACCCTATGGCACTGTCGAGCAGGCCGACGCCTTGGTCATCGTCACCGAGTGGCCCGAGTATCGCAACCCCGATTTCCTTTTGCTCAAGCGGCTGATGCGAACGGCCGTTATCATTGATGGCCGCAATATGTACGACCCAGATACGGTGGCCGAGGCGGGTTTTGTCTACCAAAGTATTGGCCGCCAACCCCGTGGCCTATAATGAAGCAGGGAAGCGCCCCTCGAACGTCACAAGCATATGAACGAAGCGGCTAACCCGATCCGCTGGGAGATGGCGGCGGAACAAACCGTTGTCCAGATTCGCTGGTTCGGTCTGATCATTGGTTGCGCTGTGGTTTACGCGATGGGCTACCAGACCGATCGCCTCTGGACCCTAGCCAGCATTCTTGCTGTGGGTGCTGCTTTTACCCTCCTCGATACGTTGTATATGTGGCGTGGGCAGGTGTTTTTAGCTCGCTCGCCCCTGTTTGTCTCCGCAATGGAGGCTCTCTTCATTGGTCTGCTGTGTTTCTTCGACAGTGGCTTAGATAGCCCGTTTCGCTATTATTACTTTCTCTCTATCATTTGTTGCGCCGTCCGTCATAGCTTAGTCGTTACATACATTACGGGATTGATGCATTCCCTTAGCCTCGGTGTCCTCTACGCCCACTACCCCGAGGCCACTCCCTTCTCCCTGACGCTCATGCTGATCATGTTGGGCTGGCTGACCTGGTCGAGTACCGCGTTAGCCTCGCTCCTCAAACGCACAGGCGAACGGCTCACCCGTGTTAACGAGCAGCTTCGCAACCAACAGGCTGAACTCGAACGCCGTATTGCCGAGCGAACTGCTGAGTTACAAGAGGCCCAAGCTCACGTCTTGCATCAGGAAAAAATGGCCGCTTTCGGTTTACTAGCTGCCGGGATCGCTCACGAGGTGGGCAATCCGCTGACGAGCATTAGTTCAATAGTTCAAATGCTTCAACATCATTGTAAAGATGAGTATACACTGAATAAATTGAACTTGGTCTCCGGTCAATTAAAACGCATTCAAGGTACCTTGCGCGAACTCATCGAGTTCAGTCGCCCAGCCAACCCCAACCGCACTCGTGCTTCGCTTCAAGACATCCTGGACGAGGCGCTGAACATCGCCAAGTACTACAAACGCCCCCGAGGCCGGATCGCGACCCCTGCCTTACCCCCGGATCTCCCACCCATCTATGGCGTGAAGGATCAGCTCGTGCAGGTTTTTCTAAATCTCATTCTCAATGCGATTGATGCGACGGAGAAAGAGGGCAGTATCGAACTCTCGGTTCAGCTGGAACCTCACGCCGTTCTGTGCCAGGTGCATGACAACGGTTGCGGTATCCCTCCCGATCAAGCGCCCAAACTGTTCCGCCCCTACTTCACGACCAAAAAACACGGCACCGGACTAGGTTTGTTTGTCACTCGCCGCCTTGTTCGCGACCACGGCGGCGACATCCACTTTGTTTCCACGCCCGGGGAAGGCACAACCTTTACCGTGCGATTGCCTCTTTCCCGTGAGGTGGCTGAGCATGCCGCGTAAAGCTGCGTCGCGACCGGTCGAAACTGGTCCGATTTTGGTGATTGACGATGAACAACTCATCCGGGAAACCCTGGCGGAATATCTCACCCAACAGGGCTACGAGGTAGTCGCTTGCGGCACCGGGGAGGAGGGCCTGGAACAAGCCAGCCGTCGACCTTTTGCTATTGTCCTTTGTGACATGCAATTACCTGGCATGGATGGCCTAGCCGTACTAGATCGGCTGCAACAGATCAGCCCGGAGACAAGCGTGCTTCTTATCACGGCATTCGCAACGGTTGAAAATGCCGTGGAAGCCTTTCAGATGGGCGCTCATGATTATCTCATGAAGCCCATTCTGTTGGAGGAAGTGGCTGGCAAAATTCGACGCTTGTTTGATATGCGGGAACTTGCTCTCGAAAATCAGTGGCTGCGGCGCGAGCTGAACCGCGCCTGCCCCGAGGCGCGATTGATCGGTACCAGCCCCGCGATGCAGCAAGTCGCTGGCATGATCCGCAAAGTTGCTCCGACCCGTTCCACAGTCTTGATCACTGGGGAAAGCGGTACCGGCAAAGAATTGGTCGCTCGTGCGATCCACGACCAAAGCCCTGAAGCGGCCGGTCGCTTTCTGGCCGTCAATTGTGCGGCAATTCCGAGCGAGTTGCTGGAGAATCAGCTTTTTGGCCACCGTCGTGGTGCTTTTACTGGTGCAGACAAAGATGCTGCGGGTATCTTTATTCATGCAGGACGGGGCACCGTTTTTCTCGATGAGATCGGTGAGATGGCCCTGGCGACCCAAGCTAAACTGTTGCGTGCCATCGAGGCCAAGGAGATTCTTCCTATAGGGGCCAACGAACCCATCAAGGTAGAGGCACGTATCGTGGCGGCCACCAACAAAGATCTGCTCAAGGAAGTCGAAAAAGGCACCTTCCGCGAGGATCTTTACTATCGGCTGAATGTCGTCACTATTTCTCTACCGCCTTTACGAGATCGCCGGGAAGACATTCCTGCAATTGTGGAGCATTTAATTGCCCGACATACTGAGACACTTGGCAAACGTTTTGCGGGTGTTACGCATGAGGCCATGCAATTGTTGATGAGTTCGCCCTGGCGCGGCAATGTTCGCGAACTGGACAACGCCCTGCAACGTGCCATGATTCTTGGCGAAGGACCGCTAATCACTCCCTCTGACTTGCCGCCTGATCTCGTCGCTAGCGAAGACCCCGGGGCGGTCGATCGACTTGCCGATGCCGTTGAACGCTTTGAAAAGGGCCACATTGAACGGATTTTGCGACAAACACCTGACAAACGTGAGGCGGCCAAGCGGCTAGATATCGGCCTGAGTTCGCTTTATCGTCGCATTGAGCAACTGAAGATCCAACTCTGAGAGGGATTCACGAGGGGTATACGATCTTCCAGCGAGGACCGGGTGTTCATCCTGAGATCGATCCGTTGCGTTCTTCTGCGGTCCGAGATTGGCAGACGATCCTAGCAAACAATTCAATCGGATGGGTCGCAACGATCCGATCGCAGAAGTCTGCCCTGGAGTTACTCGCACCATTCGGTTCCATCCTGTTCGGCTCCATTGTTCCCTCAGCGGTTAGCGGCTGACTGCAGAGGGTTACGGAGGGCAAAGCGGTTAACATTCAAACCATTAGGTTTCCCCTGGGCAGTTAGCGGCTGACCGCTTTAGCCATTTCTTGGAGCATCTGCCGTTCGGTCATGGCCCGCCAGTCATGGCCTTTGCGTCGGGCGAAAACAATACGGCCTTCATGAGGGGGGATCGCTTTCTCCAGAAACGCATTTAAACGTTCCACCGCATTATTCAGGAAGTATTCATCTGCATCGCCAACGAACACATGAATTTTGCCCCGAAGTTTAGCAGCGAGCGATTTCCAGTTTGTCTCCAAGTGCAAGCGAAGGTCGTAGCGTTTCCAGTGATCTAGGACGCTCCGGTCGATCTTACCCGTTGGACCATCCCACAACGGCACCGGAAGACCGTCTTTGCCTCGTGGGCCGAAGGTCGCATTCCACGAGGCCCAATCGCGGCCGGAGAGTTCCCAACGGTCACCACGTCCCAGCACGCGTTCGATCAACACTTCGGGCCGCACGGTGTAATCGGTATCACCCAAGAGATTGCGCCGCGAGGGACGCTCAAAGCCGCGCCGATTCACATAAGCGTTGGTATCCCGATAGATATCCAGAAGCTGGAAATCCCGAAAATCAACCGGATCGGGGCAGTGCGACCAACAGCCCTGAAAACTGTCCGGGTAGTACACCTGCAAGGCTAACGATACCCAGCCGCCTGTCGAACTGCCATCAGTTACCCGCTTGCCATTGCCCCGAAACTGCTTCTCGATGTAGGGGATCAATTCCTCTACGATCGCATCACCCCAGGGGCCATGGTTGGCTGAATTCACCTGGTAAGGATCGCCCAAAGGGCCGGCTCCATCCAGCACCAGCGTGATAAACTGGGGATCTCTGGCCCCCATCGGGGACAGAAAGTTGACCGCGGTGTATCGGGTGCCAAATCCGCCGATATGAACACGTACCGGGTACGACTCCGTGCCGTTGGCCCTCCAGCCCCAGGGCAGACGCACCCCTGCACGAAGAAAGATATCCCGACTCCAGAATCTCGATAGCTTGGCCGAACGTAGCCGCACATAACGGATCGACTCGTTGGCCGGTTCTCGTAACTCTGGTAGCACGCGTGAGAGTCTGAAGCGGTGGATCTCGTCCTTGCTCGGATCAAAAGAGATTTCTCGCGGCTCGCTTACTAAGTTTCCCTCGGCATGGGGTAGCCGAATATCACGGCTATGATCAAACAACACCTGAGCGCGATATTTGCCAGCTGGAACTCGTGACAATCGCTCGTGAGGAGAACACAGCGCATTGCCTCTCATGAACGCAGTTTGTCCTTCACGTAACCCTTGTGCGTCGCATCCGGCAATAATACCGGCCTGACTCACATGAATGCGTCGAAAGAGGTCGCCTTTACTCTCCACCGGGGCCAAGAACAGGAGGATTCGGCCATCAGTGGATTTAGGCAGGGTGCCCTGATCGGGAGTGACTTCTATGCGGACGCCCGCAGTAGGAAAGAAAACCACGAGCCAGCAGATCGCGGCGACCATGCTCACTTTGGGAAGTCCTCTTTGGGTGGATTTTTTAGTGAGGCCAGAAACTCAATCAGATCACGCATTTCGCGTGGGCTGAGATGCTTGTGCAAATCCTCTGGCATGGCCGAGCGACCAATGTTTCGCTGTTCGATGCGATCTTTGCGAACGCTAATCTGCGCGCCCTCGGGGGTGAGCAGGACGATTTCCTTGTCTGTTTCGGCTCGAACGATGCCGCTGCGGGTCGTGCCATTGGTCAAAATCAACTCAGCAGTCTCGTAGCCTTTGGCGATAACCTTGTTCGGTTCGACGATCGACTCCAAGAGGTAGTCGCGTTTATGTTTCGCACCGATGCCCGTGAGATCCGGGCCGACCTCGCCCACCCCTAGCCCCTCGGCTTTGTGGCAGCGTAAGCAGGCAACGGCTGTCTTGTTGATGAACAGGTCGCGGCCGCGCTGGGCATCGCCGCCCATCAGGGAATGACGAAAGCGATCTTTTTTGCTGGCCTCGGGGAGTTTATCCTTTAGCGCAGGGATTTTGGCGGCAGCTTCGACGAGTTCCAACTGAGCTTCGGCCGGAATCTTGCCGTCGATGAGTTGATCAAGAGCTTTTGAGAGCAACGCGTGCGCCGCTTCGCTTTTCATGTTGCCCAGGGTATCGAAGACTCGCTGCTTTTCGATCGTGGGGCTAGAAGCCAACACTTGCTTGATCTTTTCGATAGCTTGGTCGGGATTCGTTCGCGACAACACGTCAATAGCTGCCGCTCGCACCACGCCACGGGTGTTGAGAGCAAATGACACAGCAGCTTCTAGGCGTCGGTCCTTGAGGGTTTCCAGAGCTAGCAAGGCTTCGACTTTAGCGTTGGGGCTAGCTAGGGGATCGGTCAGGAGAGTCAGCAGCGCTTGGCCAACCTCTTTGATACCCAGCTTCGCCGCGACGCGGGCCGACTCGCGGCGGATGGCATCCGGGCCAGCGAACAGGCCGCCGAGATTCTTCTGAAGCGCCAAGACGGCCAGGTTGGCACGCGATTCGTTGACCGGACGCCAGACCCCGACCACGCGGTCCCGGCCGCCCGGCTTGGCCCAGGCTTCCAGCATCTTCAGTGCTTCTAGCCGTAAAGAAAGCGGGGCATCGGAACGAGCCGCGAACCGCGCCACCGCCTCGGCATGCTCGGCCTTGCCCAGGCGATAGTTGGCGTTGAGTGCCCGCACCTGGGTGGCCTCGTTCAGCCCGGAGCGATCGAGCAGTTTGGCCAACGCTTCCAGAGCTGCTGAAAGGGGCACATCGTTGATGGCGCGGGCGGCTTCGGTCACGATGCTCCCGTCGGCATCGTCCAAGAAGCGGACCACCTCTACATTTTGCGTGCGACGCATGGCCACCACCACCGCGCGGCGTACGCTGGGTGCGGCATCGGTGGCCAACTCGCGCAAGGCTTTGGCATCGGCACAGGCTGCCAGGGCGACGATGCAGGCATGCCG
>JBDNDE010000139.1:0-12061 GCA_046719305.1 Gemmataceae bacterium
CCGCCCGTGCTGATGCACAGGGGAACGAACATCGCTAGCACCACCATGCGGGAGATGGATTCTTCAAAACTGGCCATTGCCGTGAAGGTGAACATCTCAGCGATGAAAAGCATGGCGAGCCATTTGGCGCGGTTACGCCAGACATAGAAAAACGGCGCTTCGAGGTAGTTTTCTTCCATGGGGCCGACCGCCCCCATGCGGTGGGCATCCTCGGTGGCTTCTTCCACCACTACATCGAGGATGTCGTCACCGGTGATGATGCCCACCAAGCGGCCATCAGCATCAACGACAGGCATGGCGATGAAGTCGTATTGGCCGAATTCCTGGGCGACTTTTTCGCGGTCGTCGCTGTCGCGGACAAATTTTACCGAGGTTTCCATGATTTCGCGCAGGAAAGCCGTCCGCGGGGAGAGGATTAGATCGCGTAAGGAAACAACGCCTTTGAGACGGCGGTGTTCATCGACCACATACACATAATAGATCGTCTCACTGTTAGGCGCTTGCAACCGTAGACGTTCGATGGCCTCCTCGACGGTGATGTCGGCCGGTACCCAAGCGTAGTCAGTGGTCATGAGCGCCCCGGCGGAATTTTCGGGGTACTCGATCAGCCGAGCGATGTCGCGGCGGTCGGCCTCATCGACCAGGCGCATGAGTTGTTCGCGTACGGGGCTGGGCAGTTGGCGCATCAGTTCGGCCCGGTCGTCACTGGACATCTCCTCGATCAGATGGGCCATCTGCTCGCGGCCGGTCCCCTCGATCATCCGCAGTTGCCAGTCCGGCTCAAAGTAGGCGAAGATTTCGGCTTGCTGTTTGATATGCGTCGTCCGTAGAAATCGCCAGATGTCATCGACCGGCAGATCTTCATCTGTCAGGGCAGAGGCCACGGTTGCAGGATGCAGATTCTCGCAAAACTCCTGCATCGACGCGATGTCGTTGTTCATCAAATACAGCTTTGTCATGGGGGTGAACAACGGATCGGCCATAAGATCCCCGAAAGTTAAGGCAGAAGGATGTTATCAATCAAACGAGTGGACCCGAAGCGGACGGCCAGAGCGATCAAGACCGGTCCACTAATTCGTTCCACCGGTTTGAGCTGCTCGGCATCGACCACCACGGCATAGTCTAGTTGAGCCAACGGCTCAGTAGCCAGAAGGCGGCGCACAGCAGCCAGGATCTCGTGGGCGTTGCGCTGGCCCTGTTCTACCAACTGACGAGCTTGTTCCAATGCTTGCGATAACACCACGGCGGCGGCTCGCTGCTGGGGATCAAGATACACGTTGCGGGAACTGCGGGCCAGCCCGTCTGGCTCGCGTGAGGTGGGGCAGACGATCAACTCCACCGGCACGGCCAAATCACGTACCATCTGCTGGATGATTCGTACCTGTTGGGCGTCTTTTTGACCAAAATAGGCGCGATCCGGCTGCACTAGGTGGAATAGTTTCAGCACCACTGTTGCCACCCCTCGGAAGTGACCGGGGCGGCTTGCGCCTTCCAGGACATCTTGTAGTCCGGTCACTTCCACATAGGTGCGATAATCCGCTGGATACATCGTTTCCGGCGTGGGATGAAAGATCACATCGACCCCTGATTCCCGGCAAAGGGCGAGGTCAGCCTCGAACGGCCGCGGGTAGCGGCTGAGGTCTTCGTTGGGGCCGAACTGAGTGGGGTTAACGAAGATGGAGACGACCACGCACTCATCGCGTGACCGACTGGCTTGGATGAGCGAGCGATGGCCATCGTGCAGCGCGCCCATTGTTGGAATGAAGCCAACCGTATGGCCCTGGCGGCGATGTTCGCGTAGAGCGGCCCGCAAATCGTCGGGGGTAGTGACCACTAGCGGTTGACGCGGCGTGGCTGAAGCGGCCCGTCGCTCCAACAGCATGCGCAGATAGCTTCGCGGTTCTGGATGCGTCAAACCGAGTTCCTGGGCGAATGCTTGTACCTGGGCTGAGAGAATTTCGCTTTGTTCTTCGGGTCCGATGATCTCGACCTCGGCAAATCGGCCAAGCTCCTCGACCTCGTCCAAGCAGACGCTGACTCGGTTGCCCTGACGCTCCAGAGTGTAGCTCTCCCGGCGTTTAGAGACGGTAGCGACCGGTCGGTAGCCGAGGTGTAGCAAAAGTTGACGAAAGGCTGCGAGGTTTTCCGCCCCTGAGGCCAGAGGCAGTTCGAGTTCCAAACGGGTCTTGACAGGGCCAGGCTGGCGGCGTCCCTTGTAGGTGAGAACTGCTTGATCGCCGCTGCGGCGGATGCGGAAAGCTTCGCCAGTAGCGGCGAAGTCGCGATCGGGGGCGTTGAAGTATTCGTCTTGTTCGCAATGCAGGGTTGGGTTTAGTGCCCCGAGTTGACCCAAGCGCGACCGGAGTGAGTCCCAATCGACCTGGGCGAACTTCTGCTCTATTTCCAGCATGCTTGCGTGTCTCCAGGCTGAAATCGCTCAGGCGTGAGGATTCGTCCCCGTTCTCATTACAGGCTCGAATCGCCTAGGCGTGGGAATTCATCCCCATTATCATTTATCATTATTCATTACGAGCTAGAATCGCTCAGGCGCGGGGATTCATCCCCGTTATCATTAGTTGCAGAACGGTCGCGATGCTTACCCAGATGAAATACGGAATTTGCACCAACGCCACCCAACGCACATGAGGCCAAACGGCGATCATAGCCCAGACCAGGCTAACCCAGACCAGGAGAATATCGACCGAGGCCAACCATAGATTCCGCAGTCCGGCTTGGATCGGCATAAAGGCCAGATTCGCAATCAAGTTCAGCAGAAAAGGCAACGCCACCCAGCCGGGGATTCGCTGGCGTACGAAGAGGAAAAAGATGTAGCCGAAGCTAAAGAACAGGATGGGGTAGAGGATCAACCAGATCGTACGGATGACCTGTGGAGCAGGCGTCCAGTAGGGTTTGTCTAGGGTGAGATACCATTCGAGAAAGGGACTCATCATCATCTCTCCCAAGAAGGAACGGCCAGAAATCCCTCACCGCGTTGCACTCGGAGCGCGGGGAGACACTCGACCCAACCATCGGCCCCGACGACCCCTTCTGCGATTAAAGGGCCGGGTTCGTCTTGAACCAGCTGATAGACGCGGACCCGGATTCCCGTGGGGACGCCTTCGAGGTGAAAGCGCGGGACCAGTCGATCTTCCGTGAAGTGAAAACGATACCATGGCTCGCGAAATAGCGAAATCATCGCTTGATTGCTCCGCATCCCCCCTTGGCACAGGTTCCTCCTTGGGATCTCTCGTTCACCATCGGCAAGGTGAGCTTGGCCCAGGGGCTGCCCCCAGCCGGTACGTCGGCAACTAATCCGCGAGTGAGCACATACCAACAGAAAAAGCAATGATTGGACGTGGCACCCGGCAAGGCGTTGGGATCGCGAGACAGGATCTCATCGCGTATGGCGGTCAGCCCTTTGCGGAACACCTTGCCAACATATGGATGCCGACGCGCCCGGCGAATCAGGGTGCGAACCGTATCCTGATAAATGTTGCCGATCGTTAGCTGCTCCAAATCGCTGGCAAAGCCGCAGCAGGGTTTGACCTCTCCCTTGGGCGTGACAATCAGCGCTTGACCTGGCCCTTCACAGTAATCCTCCTCGAACCAGCTGCCATCCCACGATCCGCGAAAGTTCTCCGCTCGCTCCACGGCCGCTAAGTGGTTCCAATTCACCACGAGGGTCATAGTCGGAGTGACAAGCAGATAGCGATGCAGCCAATCGCTCCATTCGAGGATGCCATCCAGTTCGGTGGCCAGAGCACGCACCGGTTCCAGCCCCTGCGAGGGAGCGCGGCTGGCGTAGCTGAGCGAGACAACATTCTCGCGTTGGAAAACCTCCCTCGCCACCCGGCAGAATAACGCGGCCTGGGTGGTGTGCTTGCCATGAAACTTATCGATGCTCAGGCCTAGTTTGCCGGTGAAGCCGGCTTCCCGCAAGGTGCGTAGCTCGCTGCGTAGGTGGGCTTCGTCGCGATACCACACGCCGTTGGTTTGAATCTTGTCAAAGCGAAACCCCCGTTCGGCCGCTCGGCGGGTAAGGGCATACAGAAACTCGGGGTACAGAAACGGTTCGCCGCCGGTGAAGCCTAGAATCTCGATACCGGCCTCGCGTGCTTGGTCGAGAAAACGCAGGGCAACTTCGATATCCAGACGATCCGGCCACTCGATCGGCACACAGCAATGAGCGCAGCTGAGGTTGCATTGATAGGTTCCGGCAAAAGAGAGGTAGTTGGGGCGAAAGGTGCGGGTGCGTCGGCGAACAGGGCGACTCTCGCCCCGGTGATGGAGAGGTTGCAAGGGATCAGGGTGGTCCATGAGGAAAACTCGTGGGAAGGTCTTTTCTCGACATTATAGCGAAGCTAGTGGATAGCAGCGACTGAACATTCCTGGAGGGTCCAAGGAAGCCTTGCACAGAGCATTGCAACGCGTTTGCCAAGTCGCCCAGAAAAGCCACCGTGCGGGCTAGCGAAGCTGTGGGTGGGGCGTAGGGAGGAATCATCCGATTGCACTGCTTGAACTTTGAACTGCTACCTTCTCCTACAAGGCTCAATGGCTGGGAAAAGTTAGCTTTTCTGGATCAACTCGTCATCCGAAGGTCTAGCTGCCTCGTCTTAGGCGTGTGGGGATTTCTCCTTGCCAATACCCTGGCGGCTGTGCGACAATAAAACTCCTACAGCCCATAGATAAATTGGATCGGCTTGGACTACTGATTGACACCCCTCGGGGAATGATGCCAATGACCTGGACCAATAGTCGCGCCCTGTATGCGCTGACCACTCTGGTTGCTCTGGTGAGCTTGGCCGCGGTGGGCCATCTGTTGGCGCAAAAGCTCCCGGCTGTGCGTGACCCAATGGCACCAGGAGGGCCGGGGGCCCCTGGCGCTGCTGCCGCACCACAAGGCTTCGAGCTAGGCGATCTTAAACTCCCCACCGAAGAATCGCTCGAGGAAAAGTTCGGGTCGGCGATCGACAACATCAAGAATAAAGATTGGGAACGTGCCTGCCGGATCTTACAAGACTTAGTCGGCCGGGTCGAAGACGTGTTTGTGCCGCTGGAAAAACCCGATGCCAAAGGCCAGCCGCGTACCGTCTATGTGAGCGTCAAGAAGGAAGCCTCGCGTCTGCTGGGTAGCTTGCCCAAGGCCGGCCGAGACTTCTACGAGGCCACTTACAATCCCAAGGCCGAACAGATGGTCAAACGGGCCAAGGAGATCAACGATTTCCGGGAGATGGCGCTGGCGCTGAGCTTGTATCTGCACACTTCCTCAGGGATCGAGGCGGCCTCCTGGCTGGGTACATACATGCTAGACCGGGCCGAATTTCAAGGCGCGAGCCGCTTCTACGCCATCCTGCTAGAACGCGGACCGATCGGCGAATTGAAAGATCGTACCCTGCTCAAGGCTGCCTATGCCTTCCACTTCGCCGGCGACTCCCGCAACCGCGATATCGTGTTGGACGAGTTGAAGAAACGCAACGTCGAGTTCAAACTCCGCAACGAAGCCCGTAGCGTCGCCGAGCTTCGCGACACGCTCGATAAACTGGTCGTGAGCATCTCGCAACAGTCGGCCAGCGACTCGCCGATCTATCGTGGCCGCGAAAACCGTACAGCTATGTTGCCTGGCGGCATCCCCTTCTTGGAACCGACTTGGAAAGCCGCCATGACCAAAGTCGATGCCACCAAAAATCAAGTCAACAACGCCGAAAACGGGCTGAAGAGCAAAGCGGCTCCGATTCTGTCAGCCTTCACTCCGGTGACGGCAACGGCCACCAAAGGCGAGAGGAAGATTCCGCTGCTGGTCTATCGCTCGTGGGCCGGGGTGCATGCGGTCAACGTGCGGGACGGGGAAACGATGTGGCTAGCCGATTCCGATCTGAGCCTGGACACGGTCAATGGCCCCGGCGGACAAGTCAACTTCCGCAACGCCTACAACCAGTTTCTAGGCAACTTCGCTTCGATACGACCGCAAATGCTGCTGGAAAACTCAGTGTTAGGATCGTTGAGCGCTGACAGTCGATTCGTTTATGCAGTGGAGGATATGCCGATTCCGCCGCCGGCAAATCTGATCAACCCTGGGTTCCCTGGAGGATTCCCAGGCGGTCCAGTTTCCGGATTCGACAAACCGATCAACGATGCCATCAATTCGAACAAATTGCATGCTTACCGGATCGCCGGCGGTAGCCTGGCTTGGGAAGCTGGTGGTACAACCGACCCCAAAGATCCCCTAGCAGACAGCCATTTCCTCGGCGCACCGCTACCAATCAACAATCGTTTGTATGTACTCAATGAGAAGCAGCAAGAGTTGCGTCTAATTAGCTTGGATCCCTCCACCGGCAAGCTGCTGAGCAACCAGCCGTTGGCTCAGACCAAAAATACCAAACTTTCCAGCGATCCGATGCGTCGCACCCAAGCCGCCCACTTGGCTTACAGCGAGGGAATTTTGGTAATTCCGACGAATGCAGGGGCGATCTTTGGTGTCGACGTGCTGAACAACAGCTTGTTGTGGGCCTCGCCGTACCGCGATAGCTCAACGCCCCCCGCGGTCGAACAGCCTGGCGGAGGCCGGCCCTTCCCGCGTCCCGGCATGCCGCAGCCCCCTGTGAAAATGGAGAGCTTCTGGCAGGTGACCGCCCCGGCAATTTCCGAAGGCAAAGTAGTCTTCACCGCCCCTGACGATGGCCGCATCCACTGCGTTAGTCTGCGCGAGGGCACCCGGCTTTGGACCCAAGGCCGCAAGGATGACGACCTGTACCTCGCTGGCGTCTTCAACGGCAAAGTAGTTATCGTCGGCCGCAAGACTACACGAGCATTGGATCTCAACCGCGGTACGCTCCTGTGGGAACTGGAGACCGGCGAACCTTCCGGCCAAGGGGCGGCCAGCAACACCTCGGGGGATGTGATTTATTACCTGCCGATCCGGTTTTCGACCGCGAACAAGCAACCCGAGGTGGTGTCGATCAATGTGGATAAGGGACAGATTTTCGCGCATACCCGTTCGCGGAAAGGTGAGACGCCCGGCAATCTGATCTTCTTCGAGGGCAACATGCTCTCGCAGAGCCATAGCGAGGTGGTCTGCTACCCGCAGATCGAAGTGCAGCTGGCCAAACTGGAAAAGGAAGTCCAGGCCGAGCCAAACAACGCCGACAAACTCACCGAGCGCGGCGATTATCTGCTGGACAAGGGTGATCTGGGCCAAGCCATCGCGGACTTCCGCAAGGCATTGCGCAACGATCCGAAGCCGGAAACCAAAGCCAAGGCTCGCGGGAAACTCTTCGAGGCCTTCACGGAGTATTTCCAACGGGACTTCAATCGTGCCGAGGAATACCTTGCCGAATATGAAGAGATGTGCAAAGTCGACCTAACTGGTTCCGTAGGGGCCGAACGCACCGCTCGCATGGCCGAAGAACGCCGCCGCCGCGCCAACTTCTTGTGCCTGGTAGGTAAAGGCCGCGAAGCTCAAGGCAAGCTGACCGAAGCGTTCGATCGCTACCTGGAACTGGGGGAAAACGCCCGACGCGATGAACTGATCCAAGTCGTCGATGAACCCTCCGTTAAGGCCGCCCCTGATGTCTGGGCTCAAGGCCGCATCGGTGCCATGATCGCCAACGCCACCGACGCCAAAGAAAAAGCTGCCCTGGAAGCCAAAATCGTCGAGCGCTGGAACCGCCTCAAGGCCGATCCCTCGACCAAAACCGATGACATCCGCAAGTTCGTTAGCCTGTTCGGTTCGCTGTTTCGCGTAGGCCGCGAAGCTCGCTTTAGCCTGGCGGAACGGCTGATCGAAGATCCCGACATCAACTCGCTGCTGGAAGCCGAACAACACCTGACAGTGTTGCGGGCCGAGGCCGACGAAACCATTGCCGCCCGGGCAGTCGAAGCCCTGGCCCGTCTCAACACCCGTAAGGGCCTGTTGGAGGATGCGGCGTTCTACTATCGCACTCTGGGCGAGAAGTATCCCAACGTCACCATCGAAGGGAAAAAGGGATCGGAATATCTCGATGACCTGGCCACTGACAAACGCTTTTTGCCGTTCCTTGATCAGGGAGTGCGTTTCAAGATCCGCAACCGGGTCAATCTCCAACACCGCGAAAAGCACGAAGGGGTTTCAGCTAGCAGCTTCCCGTACTTGCTACGCAACCAGAGCCAGGAGATCCTGCCCTACTTCGCCAAATTTAATCTCGGCGTGACCCCCGATGCCTGGAACACCAGCATCGTGTTGACCGAGGTCGGCTCCGGTGAGAAGCGTTCGCGTGTGCTGGAACGGTCCAATTTCGGCCAGATTATCCAGAATCTCAACAACATGAACCAGGGATTCCAGCCCGACTTCGGCTATCAGACGCTAGGACATACCGTGATCCTAACGCTGGGCAACCGGGTGTATGGGATTGACCCGTTGGGGAAAGAGCCGCGGGTGTTGTGGACGCAGAATCTCTCGCTTTTACCCAACAGCGACACGAACCCACCGATGTGGACGGGGCTGACGATGAGTCAGCGGGATGACTCGTTGCTACTTACCTATTCCGATGGGTCGATGCAGCGCCTGGGTGCCAACGGCGCTCTGACTGCTAGCGTCGTTTGCTTGCCACGCCGCGACTCGCTAACGGCGATTGATCCGATCACCGGCCGTGAGTTGTGGGTGCGGACCGATGTTAGCTCGCGTTCCCATGTCTTCGGAGATGACAAATATGTTTATGTGGTGAGTCTGAATACCAATGGCCAAGCCAACGGCACGCGGGTCTACCGTGCTCACGACGGCATCAGCGTGAAGGCCGATGACTTCTCCGAAGCGTACAACAACCGAATGCGAATCGTCGGCTCGCGAATTGTGGTTAAGCAGACCGAACGCAACAACGCCCCGACGTTGCGAGTTTACGACATCCTCAGCGGTCGTGATCTGCTTCGCGAGGCGTTCCCAGTGGGGTCGTTTGTTTTCGATACCCCCAACCCTCGCTTCGCCGGTGGTGTTGATTCGGCCGGTAACATCAAGGTGTTTGATCTGGGGACGCTGAAGCAAGCGTTTGCAGCGAGCATGGATCCGAAGTATTTGACCAAAGTCAAGAGCGTGAACCTCCTGAGCGATGAAGATTACATTTTTGTCGCGGTCAATCAGGAAGTCGATCCCCAGCAAGTCGCTCCGATGTGGAACCCCAACGGCACGCAGTCCAACGGGGTGCTACCTAATGTGTTGCTAACTTCGGGCCTACGCACCGTCCCGGTCAATGGGCAGGTGATCGGCTTTGATCTAATGGGCAAGAAACGCTGGGAAGCAACCGTGGAAAACCAACATCTGATCATCTCCAACTTTGAAGAGATGCCCGGACTGTTCTTCACCTCCCGATTCAACAAAATGATCCGAAATGCCGGCTTCGTAACCCAAAATCAGGTCTTTCAGGCCAAGGCGTTGGCCAAGCACAACGGTAAGTTGTGGTACGACCGCGAAAGCCTGCCGATGAACAACCTGTTCTTCGGCTTGACCATGGATCACGGTACGGGTACGATGTCAGCCATTAGTTCTGGATTGCGGATTGATCTGTTCACGACACCGCGACTGGCCACGAAGTGATGGCTGGTCTGTGAAGTTGAGATATTGGGCAGGAGAAGGGGAGACGCCTACCTCTCCTTCTCCTGTAGTTGTTTCCTCTTGATGGATTAGCCCGCTTCTGGATGAGACACGCATGTTTGTCTTTTTTGCTGCTCTGCTAGTAGCCCCCCCTGTGCCGATGCTCGAAGCGGGCCATCACCTTCGCCTCCTCAAGGTCGATGGCCTTCAACGCCGCTATCGTTTGTATATTTCGCCCAAACTGGATCGGGAACGTCCAGCGGCACTGGTGCTGGCCCTGCACGGTGCGGGGATGACGAGCGGCCTAATGGAGAGCTTCTGCGGTCTAAGCAAAACTGCAGACCAGGAAGGCTTTCTGGTCGCCTACCCCGATGGGACGAGGACCGGCGGGGTACAGACCTGGAATGCAGGTGGCCTGCGTGGGCCTCTGGCGCGTGGCAAACCAGATGATGTTCGGTTTCTTGCTGCGGTCATTGATGATATTGAGAAATGTTGCAAGGTGGATTCCACACGTATCTATGCTACAGGCATGAGTAACGGTGGCATGATGTGCTATCGACTGGGCAATGAGCTTTCCGAACGTCTTGCTGCCATCGCTCCGGTGGCTGGGACTCTGTGTCTCTCTGAGGTAAAGCCGGTGCGGCCCATTCCGCTGCTGCATTTGCATGGCACGGCAGATACCATCGTGCCGTATGACCGCCCCGAACGCAGCAGCGCCTCGCGTTTTTTGGCGTTCCAATCGGCTCCCCAAAGCGTGCGAAAATGGGCCGACGCTATTGGCTGCCTGGGTGAACCGGAGGTGGTGCCGCTGCGGGAAGTCAAAGGTGGCCGCAAGTACATCTACCGGACCCAAACAGGCGCTGAGGCGATCTTGTACCAGATCGAAGGGGCGGGCCACGTCTGGCCAGGTCAGCCTTTTCCGCTTGGGTTGATCCGCTCGGAGATGCGGCTCGACGCAAACGCCCTGATCTGGGAGTTTTTCAAGCGTCATCCCCTGCCGAAACCCCAAAAATGAGCGTACGTCTGCTAGATGAAGATCCCAACGACCGCCGCTTGCTCCAGCAGGTACGCCCGGCCGATTGGGTCAATCCGGTTGCCGCGTCACGCTATCACCTAGTTGTGATTGGCGGGGGTACAGCGGGGCTGGTTTGCGCGGCAGGGGCGGCCGGTCTGGGCGCTCGGGTGGCTCTAATTGAACGCCATCTACTGGGCGGCGACTGCCTGAATGCCGGCTGCGTTCCCTCCAAGTCGCTGCTCGCTTCCGCTCGCCAGTCCCCCCACGACTTTCCCGCTGCCATGCAACGCTTACGTCGCCAACGCGCGGAGTTGGCCCGACATGATTCGGCCGAACGCTTTCGCTCGCTGGGTGTCGATGTGTTTTTCGGCCAGGGGCGCTTCCGCTCTCCCGATTCGGTAGAAGTGGCCGGACAAACGCTACGTTTCCGCCGAGCCGTGATCGCCACCGGAAGCCGTCCCCTGCGACCGAACATTCCTGGTATTGAAAATTATTTGACTCATGAAGAGATTTTCACCTTAACAGAACGACCAAGTTGCATCCAAATCGTCGGTGCAGGGCCGATGGGGTGCGAGTTGGCCCAGGCGTTCGCCCGTTTCGGAGTCGGCGTCACTCTGGTAGAACACGCTAAACGGGTGCTTCCTCGCGAAGATGAGGATGCCGCTGCGGTGGTGCAAGCGGCGTTAGAACAAGAGGGCGTTCGCCTCACTACTCAGCCCGATCCCCGTATTTCGCTCACTCTTGTCGCGGCCGGCCGGACTCCCAATATCGAGGATCTGGGCCTGGAAGCGGCTGGAGTGCAGTGGAGCGAGAGTGGGATTGTGATCAACGATTTCTTGCAAACGACCAATCCGCGAATCTATGCCGCTGGGGATGTAGCTAGCCCCTTCAAATTCACACATGCTGCAGATGCAATGGCTCGCCTCGTGATCCGCAACGCGCTTTTTGGCGGCTGGGGACGCTTCAGTCACCTCGTGATCCCCTGGTGTACCTACACCCAGCCCGAGATCGGCCGCGTTGGCTTGTCCCTAGCCGAGGCTCAGCAGAGAAAGATCGCAGTGGACACATTTCAGATCCCTTTCTCCCAGGTGGATCGCAGTGTGCTCGATGGCCAGGACCAGGGGTTCGTCCGCATCCTTGTACCTAAAGGCCGCTTAACGCCCCTCGGGGTGACTGCCGTTGGCCAGCAAGTTGGCGAACTACTGGGTACGGTGGCGAGTCTGATGGCCCAGAGGCGACCGCTGAGCGACTTCTCCTCGGTGATTTTCCCTTATCCCACCCGCAACGACATTTTACGCAAGCTGGGCGATGCGGCGAATCGCAGCCGATTGACTCCGTGGGTGCGAGGGCTACTTCGCTGGTGGTTGGGCCGGGCCTGACCGGGCAGGCAGCTTTTGCCCGCGAGCTTGATACACTAACTCTTGATACAATAACTGCAGGAGGCGGGGGATGTTTCTGCATGGCTATCTGTTAGTCGGGTTGCTTCT
>JBDNDE010000014.1:0-28341 GCA_046719305.1 Gemmataceae bacterium
CTCAACCGTTGGATCCGCCGTCAACCGGTGGTTGCCTCGCTCAGTCTAGGGATGGCATTGCTGGCCATGCTGTGTATTGTGCTGGCTGTGGCCACGCTGCGAATGGCGGGGGGACGTGCAGCGACCATCGAGGATGGCCCGCAGGTCGAATACTTCAGTGGCGTCATCCGCCGCTTTGGCATCCCCGAGGGGGTCTATCGTCTAGATGCGGAGCAGGTCGGCCGTCGCGAACTGAGTTTTCGCTTGCACCGTCGCGGCAAACGTGTCGAGAAAGTCGAGGCGGTCGATCGCTTCGGCCGACCAACGAATCGGCATTCGTTTACCACTTATTTGGAGCGGGGTGACGGGGACGTGACCTTCCGCCGCGAAGTGCGTTGGGAGTACCAGTACGACGACAGCGGGGCCTTGGTCCGCGAGACGGCATTGGACCGCACCGGACAGGTTCTGTGGGCCTTCCGCTACACCACGCGCACCACCGGCCATTACACCGACAAGCGGGGATTTCCCCGAGCGCGGACAGGCTCGGGGGCGGCTTATGTTTCGTTTGTGTTTTCCGAGGATGGACTCGTCAAGGAGTTGCGCTATCTCAATGCTCATGGCAAGCCGCGCGCCGATCGTAACGGCATTTTTGGCCAACGACACGATCATGACGCACGCGGATTTGTAACGGGCATCAGCTTCTTAGGAGCAGAAGATCAACCGGTGCTCCATCCCGATGGCTATGCCCGCGAGGTCCGCCGCTATGACTCACAAGGCCACCGCTTGGAGACGGCCTATATTGGTCAAGATGCTTTGCCGGTGCTGGGGCCAGAAGGGTTTACGCGCAAGATAACCAGCTACGACCGTCATGGCAACCCTATCGAGGTGCGGACCTTTGGCCTGGATGGTCTGCCGACCCGTCGCCGAGAGGGCTACGCGATCGAACAACGCGACTATGACGCCAACGGGTGGTTGACCCGCGTTTCGTATCGCGATGCGTCGGGTCGACTTGCCCCGGATTGGTTCGGGGTTGCTCAGACCGAGTTTCGCCAAAGCGAGGATGGCAAACGACGCACCGAGCATTTCTTTGGCGCAGATGGCAAGCCGACCCGACATCGCATTTTGGGATGCACATACCTAACCCGCGTGTATGATGACGAAGGCCAAGAAATCGAAACCATCGCCCATGATTTGGAACCGACCCCTGCGGGGGCTTCTGGTCCCCTGGCCCGTGATTGGCGCGCTGCCCCCCTCGCGCCACGCGTCCGCCGCGACCACGACGCCAACGGCAACATCACTTCCGAGGCCTATTTCACCCTGGAGGGCCAACCGACCCTCTCGTGGTTCGGCGTGCATGAAGTTCGCACCACCTACACCGATCGCGGCCAACGAGCCAGTTTGTTGTTTTTAGATGCCCAGGGCAAGCCAACCGTGCCGCGCGTTCAGGTAGGCGAAACAGCGCGCGAAGGCCCCGCTCGCCTAGAATGGGTTTGGGACGAAGCGGGCAATAACATCCAACTACGCGCCTTAAACCTCACCGGTGATCCCACCGATTCCTGGACGCTGCCGCTTCCAGGCTTGCTCTGGGGCCGTGAAGGCGAACTTCCTCTACCGCCGGGCGTCGCCAGTGTCTCATGCCGCTACGATGAACGCGGCAATGCCATCGAACTGGTGCATCGCGGCCGTGATGGCAACATTCTGCCACCGACACGTCTGTTGCGAGGGCTTGTCACCCGCGGACGGCTCACCCTGGCTTATGACGAGCAAGGCAACCTCACCGAGGCGGCCCTGTATGGCCCGGATGGCAAACTCGCCCGCGACATCGGCGTCGCTCGCCTGACCGCCCTGCACGACGAAGACGGCCGTCCTCTGGAATATGTCCTGTATGGCCCTGAGGGCCGTATCGCTGGTCCGGGCGGCATTAGTCGAGTGCGGTACAGCTATGACCGCCAGGGCAATCGCACCAGCGAATCGTACTTCGACACCCAAGACCAGCCGATGGTTGGCCCAGCTGGCTATGCCGAGGCCCGTTTTTCTTACGATCTAAGTGGCAATCTCACCGATTGGCGTTTTTTGGATGCAGCAGGTAATTCAGTACAAACCCGCGTGGTCGTCGAGCGCACTCCAGACGAGGCGGCTGCCCCCATGACCGAACTGAAGGTCGGCGATGTGCTGCTGCGCTATGCGAACACTGAGATTTCCCATACGATGCAACTGCACGAACTCAAACGACGCGAAGACCCCGACCGCGCACCGCGTCCAGCAGAGGTCTTGCGAGATGGCAGACGTGTTGAGGTGTTCTTACCTAGCGGCTTGACCGGCTCGGAGGTGTGGTGGGACGTGCGTCGGCGTTGGGGGCGTACCACCGGCTTCAATCCGTTTTTGGCCCTACGGATGGCTCCCATCGGCCTGACCCCGCCGCTGACGCTGGGAAATGTCCGCCTGCGAACTGAGGTGATTGCCGCCATGCCCGAATAAGGTCCACTGGATCGCTGCTCGCTTGCTCTCCCCAATCCGAGGGTTTTCCTACGATGGTGACTCCTTTATTTCGCTACCCCTGGGTGGCTGCTCTATTGCCTTTGGTGGCCTTGTCCCCCGCCGCTCCTATGGCCGAACCGGCTAAGGCCCCCGCTTTGCAGGCTGGCTTCGCTGCTGTTGACATTACTCCCCCAGTCGGTCCCAAGCATAAACCGGTTTGGCTAGCTGGATTCGGCAAAGGCCGCAAAGCCACCGGCGTGGCCGATCCGCTGTTTGCCCGGGCGACCGTGCTGAGCGATGGCAAGCAGAAAATCGCCCTGGTGAGCGTCGATTTGGTCGGCCTGTTTTGGGAGCCGTGCCGCCGAGTACGAGAGGCAGCCAAAGGGTTTGATCATGTGGTCATCAGTAGCACGCACAACCATGAAGGGCCGGACACCTTGGGGCTGTGGGGGCCCAACGCCCTGACCAATGGCATCGACCCCGACTATCTCGCCCAGGTTGAACAAAACATCCTGAAAGCCATCACCCTGGCCGACAAAAATCGTCAAACCGTCACGGCCGAGATAGCCCTGATTCGCGTACCGCAACTCCTGCACGATACCCGCAAGCCGATTGTCCTGTGCGACGAACTGGTCAGCCTGCGCCTGCGGGACCAGATGGGCAAAACCGCTGGACTGATCGTCCAGTGGAATTGCCACCCCGAAACCCTCGACGACAAAAATACTCTCGTGAGTGCTGATTATGTCGGCTACACTGTAACGCACTTGAGCCAAAAGCATGCGTGCCCAGTGGTGTATCTCACTGGGGCAGTGGGCGGCCTGATGACCTCGCTGGGAGTACCCCTCCAAAACACCAAAGGCGAAGAACTCAAGGACGGCACCTTCGAGAAGACCGCCCGCTATGGCGAACTGCTGGCCCAAGCCGCCGATAAATCCCTGCAAAAGGCCAAGACGCTCCGCCTGACACCGTTTACCATTCGCCGACAACTGTTGTATTTGCCAATGGACAACAAGCTCTACGCGGTCGCCAAACAGCTAGGGGTACTGCAACGCGAGGCGTTTGGCTGGCTCGGTAGTGTGGAAAAGGCCGAAACCCTCAAGGAGTTTGATCCACGGGTGAGGTCAGCAGTTCAAACAGAAATTAGCTATGTGCAACTGGGTGATCTGAGCATCGCCTGCATCCCCGGAGAGATTTATCCGGAACTTGTCTTGGACAAGGTGCCGGAAAAACCAGAACAGGGGGTCGATTTTCCCGACGCACCGCGTGAACCGGGCATCTACAACCAACTGCCCGGACCCTATCGGATGTTGATCGGCTTAGCCAACGACGAACTGGGCTACTTCATCCCCAAACGCCAATGGGACGAAAAGCCCCCCTTTGCCTACGGCCTAAAGAAGGCTCCCTACGGCGAGATCAACAGCCTCGGCCCGGAAACGGCTCCGCTGATCTGCGAGGCGTTCGCCAAAATGTTACGGGCTAAGTAAGTAAGCTGCCAGCTGATGGCGGCAAGGCGCACCTACCAGGTCAGGTACTGGTGTCAACGATTTACCTGATGGGGAACACCTCGTCGAGTGTGACTTCCCATTGGCCGATGCCCACACTGACGACCACCAGATTTTTACGAAAATCGGTGCGGACCACCTTACCCGGTTTGCCGAATTTCGGCACCTCCACCATATCGCCCGGCACAAGCCGTTGTCTGGCCTCGCGCAAGGCGGCTTCGGCCTCGGCTTTTTGCTGCAATTCGGCCTGTTTTTGCCTCAACTCTTCGGCCTGACGTGCTGCCTCGTGCTGAGCGCGCAACGCCTCGGCTCGGGCTTTTTCCGCTTCCTCACGCATCTTCTGGAGTTGCACCATCTCCGGAGCGCGTTTTTGCTTGCGTTGCAGATATTTATGCGCTCGCGCCAGCAAATCTTTCGGTAGCTTTAATCGCTTGGCAATCTTCAATGCGTTACTCATGCCAAAGCGGCCGATCTCTAACACATAGGTGGGCCGTAAGGTTTCGATGCTGAACTGGACGGCCCCGTTTTCGGCGCGCTCATTATGGAAGGCGTAGGTTTTCAAGTCGCCCAGGTGGGTTGTTACCATGGCTCGGCAGCGTAGTTCGTCGAGCTTGTCCAAAATCGCCCGTCCCAGGGCAGCGCCTTCGGTCGGATCGGTACCTGCTCCCATTTCATCGAGTAATACTAAACAGTTCGCATCTGCGTTCTTCAAAATATGTCCGATCCGAGTAATATGGCTACTGAACGTGCTTAACGATTGTTCCAGACTTTGCTCGTCGCCTATGTCTGCTAGGATGTCACGCCACACCGGCACACTCGACCCCTCGCCGGCTGGAATGTGCAATCCCGACATCGCCATGACGCTGAGCAACCCGGCCGTCTTTAGGCACACCGTTTTCCCGCCCGTGTTCGGCCCGGTAATGACCAGGATGTTGAAGCCATGCCCCAGACGGATGTCAATCGGCACTACCTGACGTTTCTCGCCCGAACGGCTCTCGGAGCCGCCCTCAGCACTGCTACGGTTTTGCTCGCGAAACAAGGCCTCCAAAATCGGATGCCGTGCTTGGCGTAGCCACAATTGCCCTTGGTCATTCAGATCCGGTGGATAATGGTCATAATCGCGGGCGTATCGGGCTTTGGCCGTGATCAGGTCGAGCCGTGCCAGCAGATCTATCGCGTGCAACAACGGTTTGGAAACCTTGCCCACTTCCCCGGTCAGCCGTCGTAGAATCCGGCGAATCTCGCGGTCCTCTTCACCCTTGAGAACCACCCGTTCGGCACTCAGAGCCGCTACCCCGGCCGGTTCGACAAACACCGTCTCGCCGGTGGAACTGGTGCGATGGACCACTCCTTGAATCTTCTGACGATGATTGACCGCCACCGGCAGGACATAATGATCGCCCGAGACCGTTGCATTGGGATAACGCAAAATCGCCCGAATAGCCGGATCGCGTAGCAACCGCTGGATGACCTGTTGTACCCTTTCATCAACATTTGTGAGCTTTTGACGAATCTGAGCAAGCTCAGGACTTGCCATGTCTAACACATGACCGCGGCTGTCGATACAACCGGTAATCGTGCGTGCTACGGGCCCAAGATCTTCGATGGGGCTTAACAGCTCGATGAGTTGGCGGTGCCGTTCGGTCAACCGCATGCGATAACGAAACATGTGGCCCGTACAGGTGAGGGTGTCGGCCACTTCGAGCAGTTGTTCCACACTGAGGGCGGCCCCGATCGCGGCGCGTTTGACCAGCAGCCGTACATCGTGAAGACCGGCAAACGGCGGAGCGAGTCCCTGACTGAGGGCATCCACCATCTCGGTCACCAGAGCGATTTCGCTGCGTAACCGAGGCAGATCATGCAGGGGAGCCAGCGACCGCGCTAGTTCTTTGCCCAGGCTACAGGCGGCATAGCCAGCCACCAGTTCACGGATTTTGGCGAACTCTAGAAGTTCGAGAGTGTGTGTGTCCATGATACCTCAATCAACAGACACCCGTTGCCGCGGCGGGGTTCGTCTGCTGATCATTATTATCACGCCAGTTGGGAAAAAGGAAACGAGACGAAACGTCTAGACGCGAACGGGTCTGTCACACGCCGCGACTCACGGGGCGGTAGAGGCGTCGGCTCGATCGAACAAATGCTTAACTGTCCTGGCCTTCTAAGGAATGTAAATCGTACCCTATAAATCTGATCCTGAATGGGAGAACCCCCTTCAACCAACTAGCTGAAGGGCTTCAGTAGGAAGGAACTGGACCGCCCAGTTTCCCATCCATGTTGTGACGGCCTGGCTCTGGCTGGGCAACACCCCAAAAGTAGCAACGTAGCACAATCTCAGTGTAACCGAGACCGACTTGGAGCAGGCTAAACCCGGCGCAAAAAGCAGCGCATAAAAGGCGCAGCATCCGGTGCAGCAAGGGAGCGCACAGAAATGCAACGAGATTTTTCCCAACATCGTAGCCTCTCGTGAGGATAGACGTTGTGCATCTCCCTGCTAAAAAACGCATCGCGATGCATTCGTATTAGATCGGGCCGAGAGGATTTGAACCTCCGACCTCCTGAACCCCATTCAGGCGCGCTAGCCAAACTGCGCCACGGCCCGTCTCTTGCCTTTCTAGCAAGCCGATACTCTGATTGTCAAGAGACGCTCACGTGCTTGCTGGTTCGCGCGGGTTGTCCGGCAGCGAGTTGTTCGGCAGGGAGTGAACCGGCAGCAGTTTGCCGGCACGGCGGGCTTCGATTTCTTCTTTGAAGAGCTGTCGGACTTTTCGACGAGTCATCATGTCGACAAACCATGGGAAAAAGCGATTGACCAGCAAGAGCAATCGTCCCTGTAGTGTAAAGGTGACTTCGTTGCGGCCTCGGGCCAAGGCGTCTAGGCTTAGACTCGCCACCTGCTCGCTGGTCATGCCCCGCAAATGATCGAGTTGCATCTTGGCCTTCTGCTCGATCATGTTCTTGCTGAAGTTGGTCTGTGTCAGGCCGGGATTGACGAGCAGTACGTCGATGCCGTCCTTGGCCAACTCGCTACGCAACGCCTCGCTGAAGCCCTGGACGGCGAACTTGCTGGCGCTGTAATCGCTCCGGGCCGGCAAGCCGCGTCGGCCGGCTACCGACGAAATGTTTAGGATCGCTGGGGTGCGTCCTTGTTTCAGCAACGGCAAGCAAACCCGCGTGGTCTCTGTCAGGCCGAAAAAGTTGACCTCGAAGATTTGCCGCATGCGTTGAGGGCTAGCATCGGCAAAGTGGCCAGTCGCACCAATGCCAGCGTTGTTGATCAAGACATCCAGGCCCCCTAGGTGGTGTTGGGCTGCATCGACCATGGCGGCACGGCCAGCTGGGTCGGTTACGTCGGCTTGGACGATGTGAATAGTCAACCCTTTGGACCGGGCCTCGGCCGCCAGTTCAGCCAAGAGCGGCTCGTTGCGGGCAGCGGCCAGGACCACAGCCCCACGGCGAGCGGCTTCCAAAGCCATCGCCCGACCGATTCCTTGTGAAGCTCCGGTGATGAGGATGCGTGCCCCGTGAAGATTACGACGTTGGCCCATGAATGCACTCCGCAAAGCCCTCTTTATAGACATTATTTTCGCACGAGCCGGACTCGGTTGACAAGATGGAAATAATAGGAAACATACAAAGGGGAAGAGAAAAAATTAAAGTGTGTCGATTATATCATTCGTAGCGGGCAGACTAATAGGTCGGTGGGGCGATGCCAGGTAGGTCGATGCCCATGAGAACCGTCCAGGGCACCAATCGGAGACTCCCACCTTGCCACATCGCTAGCATCCGCTCCTGGCACACAAAGGGCCCAGGGACCTCGTAAAAGGATCTGGGGAAATCGTTGGCTGGGAAAGCATCGGCTGCCGGATCGTTCGGAAAACGGATCTGGCCCAGTTCTACCCCCTTCTCCACGTCGAACAGCACACCATGGCCCACATGGGCGAATCGGCCCGAATTGGACAGACGCACCGAGCTTGGGAATTGCTGTTCGCTCGGCAGATAACACCACTCGCGACCATTCCAGCGTGCGCAGAGCAAGCAGCAGCCATGCCGTCCGTGCAGCAGAATTCGCAAGGTTTGGCCGTCAGCCGTAAAGGCCAAGGTAGCCTGGGTCGCAAAGGTAGCACACCTGAGGGCTAAGGTTGCTTCCAGTTGGGGATGCAGTACCATCTCCTGACCATTGGGTCGCTCGATCCGCAGGCGATCAGCTAGCAACCAGGCAAACGCTTGCCCAGTTGGCGACCAGGCGAAGGCCCGCCCCCCGACTCGTTCGCCTGTCCAGTTCCAGAAGCCGGCAGACTGTTGGCTCAGAATTCGGATGGTACCTTCGCCAACGACCGCCAGTTCGCAACCATCGGGGGATAGACCAAAGCAAAAACTATTGCCGAGATAAAGTTCTTGGAGAGTCTGATCTCGTTTCAGATCTCGAATCTCTAATGTGCGACCATGACTCAGAAACAGAAGCTCGCCGCGGGGATCGAACGCCGCCTGACGTATATCCCCCGACCAATCGAGTCGTTGGCCGTCGTCCCATTGCAGGATGCCTTTGGGCCGCCGCAATAACAGCCGACCGTCGGGATGCTCGGCCAAGATCTGGCTGGCCCCCAGGTCGCGGATCTCTCCCAGAGGGGCAACGGTCATACCGTCCTGTTCTCGATCATAGCAGGCACAACAACACGGCCCCATCCAACCGTTGAGGTTGCGGGCCGGCTGGCAATCGCCACATCGGCACAGGGCTACCTCTTGGTAAGGGCCTGGATCACGTCGCCACAACACCACAGATTGGGGGTAAACATAATAAAGGATCGAATAATTTACCAGCGTGATCATGCGCGGAGACGTTTTGTAGGTGACATGGCCGCCCCGAATACGAAAATGACGGCGTTTCAGCCGATCGGTCCACCAAGCAAGTAACAGCCAGCCATAGCGAGAGGGGAACTGCTCCTGACACAGATGGATTCCCTCGGCTTGTTGCTGGATTTGCCCCAACTTGCCGACCCAATCGTCATTGGTGAAGGGCAGCACTTCACACGGCTGATTAAGCTGATGGCTGGCCTCTCGGAGCGTTTCCAACAAGTGGTGGAAGGTTGGCTGGACGAGAAGGCGGTCGAACGTGGCCAAAATTTCCATTGGGCAACTCTCTTGCAAGCGACACATTTCCAGGGTAAAATTACGGTTATGAGAACCTTTTATTCACGAGTTCTGATGCTGCTTGTGTGTGGGATGACCATCCTGCCACCGGGCTGGTGTTGTCGGCTGGCGAGTTGTCTTGCTTCGGGCACGATCACCGCTTCCTCCACCGGTTGTCAGACGCCCACTTCTGCTCAGAATACGCCTGCTCCTCCAGTCTGTTGCGGTTGTTGCTGTGCAGGACATACAGCTCCGACGGCCGATTCCGTGGGGCAGTTTCCAGATTCTCCCGCTCCTGTGCCATGCCCGGCCCCGGTGCAAGCTAGTTGTTGCAAGCCACTCCCTGCGGAGCCTGCTCGTGCTATCGAGATCGACCCATCCCCGGTCGGGGCCATCGACTGGCTAAAGGTTCCCATCACTCAGGTCCGGTTGGACCAGAACAGGTCGGCGGTTGCCTTCCAACCTCTGGATCCACCACTTCACTGTCTGCTGTGTGTTTGGTTGTGTTGAGAAACGCCCTCGCCCAACCGAATAGATCGTCCCCGGATTGTTCTTCGGTGTTTCTTCCATCGGATTGAGAATCTCAAACACACTCATACATGTGGAGTTAATTGCATGCGCACTCTGCTAATTGCCTGCGGCTTTGCTCTGTCCTCGCTGGCCGGCAACCTCTCGGTGTTGACTGCGGCCGCTCCCGTCCCAGTGGTGAGCCAAGTCGGCTCATGTTGTGCCCCGGATGCTCCTTGTTGCAACCCGCCGCAACCGTGCTGCGCCGCAACGCTAGCCAAGCGAGGCAAGAAAAACTGTGGTGGCACTAAGACCTGCTGTGGTCAGGATGCGGCCAACTGCTGCCAGAAGGCCGTGAAGACCAGCACGACGACCAGTGGTAAGTGGTGCTGCCTGTTGGGGCTGGACTGCTGCTTCCCCGGTTCGCCGTGCTGTGAACTGCCCGAGTGCTGCTTCCCGGGTTCGCCGTGCTGCTTCCCGGGTTCGCCGTGCTGTGAACTGCCCGAGTGCTGCTTCCCGGGTTCGCCGTGCTGCTTCCCGGGTTCGCCGTGCTGCGGCAAGTAAGCGCTAAGACGTAACCAGAGGCGGCGAGTGCATCTCTGAAGAGAAAGCACTCGCCGCGGTTGCTTTCATGCCTCGCCGTGAACCACGGTGACGTTGGTGGAAATCCCGCCGCGCGGCGTGAAGGCCCCGACGATCTTGACCCGCTTGGGTTTAATCGCTCGGACAAAGTCGTCGAGCAGTCGATTGATGACAGCCTCATAAAATGAACCGACGTTGCGGAAGCGTTGTAAATACAGCTTCAGCGATTTCAACTCCACGCACACCTCCGCTGGCGTATACGTGTAGGTGATGGTGCCAAAGTCCGGATGGCCGGTCTTCGGGCACAGGCTTGTGAATTCCGGGCAGATAATCTCGATGGTGTAATCGCGGCCGGGAGCAGGGTTGGGAAAGGTTTCCAGCTGCTCCAGCGAGGGAGCCTCAAACGCGGTCACGTTGCTTCTCCAGTGACTTCCGGGCGATTCTTCCGTCAGTATAGGCAGCGGCCAGGCGAGCGGAGACGCCCACTTGGCCGCGAGTCACTACGGTTACGCTGATTGGGCCCAGTGGAAGATCAGGTTGGGCAGCTTCCGGCGGTGAATCGCCTGAGCAACGACAAAGTGGGCTTGGGGAGCCAAGCGCTTCAACGCTTCAAGCCACTGCTCCGGGGGCCGCTCTGGGGCACAGGGAGCGGGGACCAAAGTGACGAACAGGCATCCTTTGCCACGAGCGGGAACGACGGAGGCCACCATCAGATCACGAAAAATATCTTCGGGGTGCCCGCTGAGGGCCATCTCGATCGCCCTGTAGACTTGAGCGCACAATTGCAACGTTTTCCGTCCTACGGCGGCAGGCGGAGTCTGCTTTGGCCAGGCGTGTCGCGGATCCAGCCCATCGTCGGGACCGGGTTTGGCACAGCCTTGAAGCAACTGCTTACGGGAAATATGGTCTGCTGGCATGGACTGAACTCTTGAGGAAAGAAAAGGAAAAAGCGACAATCCGATAAAATCGAGATACAATCATAAGCGTTCCTCCGTACTCAAGAATTCCAAGCGGGCGACGAAGACTTGTTTGAATAGACACATTTGGGCACCGAGGGTTCAGTAATGCCGTGGATTTGTCCTTGCCCCGCTTGCGATCATCCCATTCGCCCCCGTCCCAACCAACGGGGCCAGTGGGTTCGGTGTCCCCTCTGCCAGCACCGCTTGCAAATCCCTGCCGTGATAGCGGACGCGGACGCAGCCCCAAGCCAGCCGGTCCTCGCGATCGAGGCGTCTTCCCCGGCGGCTGGCTCCTCGGCCCTGGCTGGTTCGGCCTCGGGTTTTTGGCGTGGCTTGGTGGCTGGGGTGGGGTTTGTGGTCCTAGCGGCGTTGCTGGTGATTGGGGTACGCGGGATTTGGCCGGCTCGGTCGCCGATGATTCCTCTCAACGAAATTCCCGACTCGAATCGGGGCTTCGCTTGGCCCTCAAGGCCACCACAGGAAGGGGGCCAACGCGACAAACAGCCGGAGCAAGCACGCGATGTGATCGATAGTTCGGAATGTTCTGAACATCCTGTCGGCATGAAGGTGCAACCTCCCGTGGCTCGAGTGGAAATGCTACCACCGGTTACCCAGCTGCCCTCGTTTTTGGCGATGGTGACCGCCCGGCGTACTGGTCATTTGTTGCTGTCCAACTCGCAGAGCGAATTACGGCTGTATCGACAGAAAGATTTTGGGTTACTTTCGCAAGTGATACTCCAAGGCTCTGCCTACGCCCTGGCCCTGGATGAATCGACCGGTCGGCTCTATGCGGCCGTCAGTAAGCAGATGGTGTTGCGGGTGGATCATCTGAAGGGGCGGGAGATGCCTCCAGCGGATGTGCATGTGTATGATGTGTCGGATCTGCTGAAGGAAAAGATGATTCAGACTGCTCGGCTCGAACCTATAAAACAGCATCCGATTGGTGCGTCAATCAGTTCATTGGTCTTGTCCAAAGATGGGAAGCAACTCATCTGCATCTCGGAAAGTGGTCGCGAGGCCAAGATTCACCGGATCAACCTCGCGGAGAAAACCGAGCCACAGATTGTGCCGCTGCGCGTGGGGCCAGCTCAGGCTATCTCCCTGGCTCCTTCCGGCAAACGGGTCTTTGTGCTGGCCAACGGAAAACTAACAGCCCACGACCCGACAACCTGGGAGGAACAAGGCCGGGTGACTGTGGGGTTGAACCTGTTTTCGCCTTTGGCTGTCGATGACGACCACGTCTTGCTGCTGGAACGTCAGGCGAGTTGGCAGGTGGTGGTGGTCGATGTTATCCATCGCAAAGCTTTGGCCCGCTGGGAAATGGTAGGGCTAGAGGGTCGGCCGTCCATGGCCTACTCAGCTGAGAAGCAACGGTTTTACATCGTCGGCTCAGGGGTTTTGTATGGTCAGGTCTGGGAGCTAGACTGCGCAGGCGACAAGCTCAGCAAACCAGTGCTGACTCGGCACATACAAGCCACTCGAGAGCGACTGCTGCGTGGGCAGCTATATCTCAGCGACGAGGCCACTTATATCTTGCTGAGCAATGGGGTCGTTCTTCGCGGGGCGTAAACCCCTCGCCATGGCTTGAGAGTCGCGGCGTTCGGGTCCATAATAAACCGATGGGCAAGAACCGAGGATCAGGTGAATGAGTCGTCGCGGTTTTACACTGATCGAGTTGCTAGTCGTTCTGGCCCTTATCGCTGTGTTGATCGGTTTACTGCTTCCCGCTGTGCAGAAGGTTCGACAGGCCGCCGCTCGCATCCAATGCGCCAATCATCTCAAACAACTGGGCTTAGCTGCCCACATGCATCACGATACGCAACAACGCCTGCCCTTGGTTCGCCTATGCCCGGCTCCCTGGGCCGGCGGCACCGATCTGGCCTGTGATCAGGTGCCGACCGTGGCCGCCTACACCGGGCCGAACGAACGCTGGTGGGCACCGTACGACAACCGTCCTGGCACCAGTGCCACCCAGGCTTTGCCCGATTATGTACCTGATGGTCTTTTGTGGCCGTATGTCGAAAGCAATCGCAAGGTGTTTCAGTGCCCCAATGCGACCGACCCGGACCCCAGTAGCCCGACGTTCGGCCAAGCGTATCAGGTCAGCTACGCCCTAAACTGGACGAGTCGTGGCCCTGCCGGACGTGCCTTGACCCAGATCCGCAACGGCACGAGCAACACCCTGCTGATCTGGGAACACAACAACATCCCTGCATGTGGTATTCAGTTTCCTGGCACGCCTCGCCTGCCGGTGCCGTTGGATGCGGCCGACGCCCCCAAACATTATCCGATGCGGCATGGCCAGACGATCAACCTCCTGTACTGCGATGGCCGGGTCGTTGCTACGCCACGTGGCGAGATGCAGCTTTCCGCGTTCTTTGCGGACTGATAGAAGCCAGCGATGGCTGGGTGGGCAGGACAAGGCAAACAGCGATCAATCTTCCTTAGCAGCGACCGGAGGTTTGAGGCCGAGCTTGGCGCAAAGATCCTGATAAACCAGATCGGGCGTCTGAGTGGCATCGACACGGACGATCAACCCCTTCTTGCTAAACAACTCCAGCGTCGGCACGGTCTGCTTGTGGTAATCGGCTAGCCGGTTACGAATGGCATCGGGGTTGTCGTCGGGACGTGCGATCAAGGCTCCGCCACACACGTCGCACTGGTCGGGCACCTTGGGACGGTGGTTGATGAGGTTGTAGTCCAGCCGACACTTGGAACAGAGCCGACGATTGGTGATGCGTGCCATAACATCTTCATCGCTGATATCGAGTTGGATGACGGCATCGCAATCATAGTTTTCCAGATAGAACAACGCCTGTTCTGGATTGCGGGGAAAGCCATCGAGCAAGAAGCCATAGTTCCAATCGTGGATACCCAGGCGTTCGCGCACGACCTCTTCCACGGTGGCATCAGGGACGAGATGGCCCGCAGCCACGATCCGTTTGACCCGTGCGCCCATCTTGGTGTGATGCTGAATGTGCCAGCGGAAGATGTCACCGACACTAATGTGAACCAGATCAAAATCCTGGACCAGCCGGCGAGCTAAGGTTCCTTTGCCGCTGCCTTGTACCCCAGTAATGATGTACTTATTCATCCACTCTCCCTCAGCGGTCCAGAAGAAATTATGAAGAATCCGAGAAGCTCTGATGCTTCTGCCGCTTGTCTCTAGTCGGGCCTCTTCTTCGATCCTACGACGATCAAAGGCTATTGTGCCGACCACGCCTTCCAGAGTCGAGATGAGGCAGGCTCGATGGTTGGCCAGTTCGGAGTTGCCATCCTCATGCTTCGTTGGTCCACTTTGCTTGTGGTGTTCACAACGCTCAACGGCTGCGGTCCGACCCAGGGCTCAGTGACGATTCAAGCGTCGGGGGCCACTTTTCCCGCACCACTGTATCAACGCTGGTTTCTGGAATTGTATCGGGCCGACCCCTCGCTTCGCGTTAACTATCAACCGGTCGGCTCCGGCGCGGGCATCCGCCAATTCAGCGAGGGCTTGACTCTTCTTGGAGCCACCGACGCCCCTCTCAAAGACGATGAGATTCACCTGGCCGAACAGCGCCTGGGTGCGCCGATTTTTCAGGTACCCCTGACCGCCGGGGCTATTGCTCTGTGCTACAACCTGCCCGGAGTGCCGGCGGATCGACCGGTTCGCTTGTCGCGTAAGGTGCTGCTTGACTTCCTTCTGCAAACCCCTATTTCTCAGGCCGATGGCGAACGGACCATCACGCACTGGAACGACCCCCTGATCCAGGAACTCAATCTCGATCTGAGCTTGCCGAATCTTCCCATCACTTGGATTCGCCGTAGTGAAGGCTCCGGTTCCACTTTTGCGCTCACCACCCATCTAGCCGCTGTGCGCCCCGAGTGGAAGCAGCAGATTGGCATCAACAAGTCAGTGACCTGGCGGGTCGGCCTTGGTGCCAAAGGCACCGATGGAGTAGCCGCTCTGATCGAGCAGACGCCCGGTGCCCTGGGGTACGTCGAGTATGGCTTCGCCGAGTTGGCCCATCTGTCCACAGTAGCCCTGGAGAATCGCGCCGGTGTGTTTGTCCGCCCTTCGCCTGCCAGCAATGCCGCTGCCTTACGCGGTGTGCCGGTCCCCGAGGACTATCGCGTTTCCGTGCCCGATCCCGAACCGGCCGACGCTTACCCGATTGTGACGTATACCTGGATAATTGGTCGCAAACGCTACCCGGACGAGCAGACGGCGGCAGCGATTCGCAAGACGCTGCGCTATGCCCTCAATGAGGGACAGCAATTAAGCAGTTCCTTGGGCTACATCCCGCTACCGGCCGAGGTGGTCGCACGGGTTCACCAGGTGATCGACGAGATTCAGCCGTGAACGAACCAACTGTTCTGTCGACAACCCAATCCACGGCGAGACCGCCAACGGTCTGGGAGAAGGTCATCGACCGCTTCTTCCGCTTAGTGACTGTTGTGTTTTCCTGTGCCACCATCGCCTTGGTCGTCTTCATCGTCCTGCAAATCGCCTTCACGGCCCGGCCGGCCATCGCCGAGCATGGGCTGCGATTTCTCACTAGCGACACTTGGGATGCCGGCAAGGGACAGTTCGGCATTCGGCCGGCCATCTGGGGCACGCTCTACTCGTCTATCTTAGGCGTAAGCGTAGCTACCCTGTTAGGTGTGGCGACGGCCATTTTCTTGACACAGGATTTCCTCTCGCCGCAAGTCGCCCTAGTGCTGGAAAACATCGTCAAACTGCTCGCCGCCATTCCCAGCGTCGTCTATGGCCTGTGGGGCATCTTTGTCTTGATTCCCTTGTTGCGGCCGGTAGCTGACTGGCTGCACACCTCGCTTGGATGGATTCCGTTGTTCAGTACGCGGCTGGCCGGACCTGGCATGCTGCCTGCCGCCCTGGTGTTGGCCGTTATGGTGTTGCCGACCATCACGGCCATTTCACGCGATGCGCTGGCGGCAGTGCATCCGCGGATACGCGAGGCGGCTTATGGCCTGGGGGCCACCCGCTGGGAAACCATCTTCGGCGTGATCCTGCCGACCGCCTCACGGGGTATCTACGCCTCTGTCCTGTTAGCCTTTGGCCGCGCTCTGGGTGAGACGATGGCACTGGCCATGCTGATCGGCAACAACAACGAGATCCGCCTGTCCCTGTTTTCACCGGGCAACACCCTAGCGGCCCTGTTGGCCAACCAGTTTCCCGAAGCCAGTCGCACCGAGATTCCGGCGTTGATGTTTGCCGCGTTGATCCTGTTGGCGATCACGATGGCGGTGAATGTGTTGGGGACGCTGGTGCTGGCGGGAGCCTCGCGTCATGCGGAGGTGCGGTGATCATGAATATGACCCCCAACTCGCCACTAGCCAGTTCACCTGAGCCGCCCATCGACCCAGGCTCGCTGCAACGCAGTTTGCGTTCTCCTCGGACGCTCTTTAGCGCTGTGTGCAGCCTGTTGTGCGGCCTGCTGGCCCTGATCGCGCTGCTGCCGCTGTTTAGCGTACTGGGCATGTTACTCTATCGCGGCGGCGGTAAGGTTTTTTCGGCAGGGCTGACTTTATTCACCGAACTTCCCCCCGCGGCCGGTATGGTGGGTGGCGGCATCGGCAATGCCCTGATCGGCACTGTGGTGGTGGTGACGATCGCCAGCCTGCTGAGTGTGCCTGTCGGGGTGCTGGGCGGCGTCTACCTGGCAGAGTTTGGCCCTCGTAGCCGCCTGGCCAGCGTGGTCCGCTTCACGGCTAAGCTACTCACCGGCCTACCCTCGGTCTTAGCCGGCTTGGTCGTCTTCGCTGCCGTAGTGGTGTTCACCGGCTTCTCGGCCCTAGCCGGTGGGATGGCGCTGGCCATCCTGATGTTGCCCACGGTGCTGATCACGGCTGAGGATGCGCTGAAGATGGTGCCGCAGCGAATGCGTGAGGCCGCCTTTGGCATGGGCTGTACGCCGACCCAAGCGGTGTGGCTGGTGGTGCTGCCCACCGCCCTGCCGGGCATCCTCACCGGCGTGATGCTGGCCGTCGCCCGAGCCGCCGGTGAGACGGCCCCGCTATTGTTCACGGCGTTTTTCAGCAACTATTGGATGACGGCCCGACTCCACGAGCCGACGCCCTCGCTGGCCGTGCTGATCTACAACTTCAGCGGTTCACCGTTTCGCAATCAGCAGGACATCGCCTGGGCGGCCTCGCTGGTGGTGGTCACGCTGATACTGTTGGCCAATATCTCTGCTCAGATTTACACCACGCGGACGAAGAACCGATAGCGGCCTAGGCCTGTTAATCGAAGAGGAACGCTGCGATGAATGCGAATGAGCCTGTCTTAAAGATCGACCTTCGTCAGGTGTTCTATGGTGATTTCAAGGCCGTACGCGACTGCCGACTCGACATCTGCCGCAACAGCATTGTGGCGTTCATCGGCCCCTCAGGCTGCGGCAAATCGACGGTGCTGCGCAGCATCAACCGCATGAATGACCTCATCCA
This sequence comes from Gemmataceae bacterium, assembly GCA_046719305.1. Taxonomy (GTDB): domain Bacteria; phylum Planctomycetota; class Planctomycetia; order Gemmatales; family Gemmataceae; genus RGDT01. The sequence goes on from JBDNDE010000014.1 coordinate 17,582, forward strand.
CGGCTTCCGCTTCGAGGGCAGTATCCAGTTCTGTGGCCAGGACATCTACGGGCCGACCATCGACCCAGTGGCGGTGCGTCGGCACATCGGCATGGTATTTCAGCAACCCAATCCCTTTGCCATGAGCATCTATAACAACATAGCATTTGGGCTACGCTTAAATTGCTATCGAGGCAACATGGATGAGCGTGTCGAACAAGCGTTGCGCGGGGCGGCTTTGTGGGACGAGGTCAAGGACAAGCTGCGGCAAAGCGGCCTGTCGCTCTCGGGGGGGCAGCAACAACGCCTATGCATCGCCCGTGCTATCGCCACCGAGCCGAGGGTGCTGCTGATGGACGAGCCGTGCAGCGCTCTGGACCCGATCGCGACCAGCAAGATCGAGGAGCTGATGACCGAGTTAAAGAAGAAGTTCACCATCGTCATCGTCACCCACAATCTCGCCCAGGCCAAACGCGTCGCTGATGAGACCGCCTTCTTCTATGTCGACACCACCCAGGGCGGCCGCACCGGCTACCTAGTGGAGCACGCGCCGACCCAGCAGATGTTCGAGCATCCGCGCGAAAAGTACACGGCCGATTACATTGCCGGGGCATTCAGCTGACAGGCGCTCGGATGGAAGCGATTGGCAAGCCGATCACCGCTATGCCCCATCACACGGGCAGGGCCTCCTGGGAGGCGTTGATGATGATCGGAGCGATCGGCCACCAGAAGACAAGAAGACAATCGCCGAGGCGTTCATCGACCTGGAGAGGAACCACGCCTTAGCCATGATGCAGTACCAGGCGAATGATCAGAGTTTGTAGCAGCGGGGCCTCTTTGGGTCATGGTCAAGAACCACGAATCAGGCCATCGGGGCAGCAGCGCTGGGTATGGCGTCTGGGTACAAGGTTACAAGGTTGTCTGTCCTCCCTCGGGCGCACTCCCGCAATCAGCGGTCGCCGCTCAGTATCTCCTCGACATACTCCTCGTATCGCTTCTCTAACTCAGCGATCTTGCCGAATACCTCCGCGAAGTCGGCGAGGCGATGATCAGGAGTACGGCGGTTGCGGATCAGGTCGAAGTACTGCCGTAGCTTTTTGGGATGCTCCTCCATCAAGAACCGAAACAAGGCCCAAGATTGAGAGTAACCGGCTACTACATCTTCTACGCGCGGGGTCTTGCGTAGCCAGTCATCGTTCACGACGAGTTGTCGCATCTTGAATGGTTGGCGTTCCTTCAACACCTTGATGCGCATGGGGTTGAGTTGGCCGATGCCCTGCCACTCGCCAGCGAGAGTCGGTTCGCAATACATCGCCAGCCCCTCGATGAGCCAGGCCGGGGCATCGCCGCCTCGGAGAAGCATGCCGGTGTTGAACGAGAGCTGATGGGCTACCTCGTGCATGAGCGTGCTGACGTTCACATCACGGCGATGCTCACGCAACAAGCGATCAGAGGTCATCGGTCGGCCCAGATCGGAAGAAGTTCGTCGGGCTTTTTCCTCCAGTTCTTTCTTGTCGCTCAGAAAGGCAGTGTTGGTGCCGTAATCATAAACCACCAGCCGGTTAGTCGGGGTGTGATACATCCCTGTCACATGGGCACCGGGTTGGTGGCCGATGAACGCCTCGAAGCCTTGCTGAGTAGAAAAAATTGCCACCATCAGCTTTTCGGCCGGAGGCGTGAGGAGAAATCCTTTGCGACGGAAATGGCGGAAGAAGGCAGCATACATGCGTTCGCAATCTTTGAGCCGTTCTCGGGTGAAGCCAGGTCCGGCGTTGCTGTAGGCCAGAAAATGTTCGCTGGTATAACGCTCGGGTTGGGGTAAGTCGTGCTTCTGACAAACGCCGCGGATGTCGTTCTCGAAGTGGGTTTGATTGACGGAATCGCGCGTTAACAGTTGAAAGCCTGTACAAACCAGATAAGAACCCTCGCGAGGGTCGGCGTCGATGAGAATGATGCGCACATTCTTACCGGCGTGTTTGTCCACACGCCAAATGTACTCCGCTAATTCACCTTTGTCACCAATCGGGGAGAGTGCCTCGGACTTCTCCCACTTATCCTCGCGCCACACTTGTCGCGGCACATATTCTCGGCCTGGTGCCTCCAATAAAATATCCATCGGTCGCTTGGGATCGGCCAACTCCAGGCGATGCACAGCGGCCGAGAATCGCAGCATGGCAGCGTTGGCCGGTAAGCGGAAGGTGTAGTGCAACAAGCCGGATTTAGCCGCGCTGCTGCTGAGTCGGCCGTCTCGTAGTTCGAAGCCGCTGCCGGTCCAGCCAGTCAGTTGGCCAGAAGCGAAATCGAGGTTAAGGGAATCGGAAGCAAGGATGAGTAATAGCGTCGCGAGCATGCAGAAGGCCCTCCCATCAAGACGGGTTGCAACCCAAGTCTAGGTCATCATTTGGCTCTAGGTCGGGAAAAGGCTTCGGTGATGGGGTCGAGAACTGTCGCTACGACAGCGGGCTATCCGAGCGGGAGGATCATGTTATAATGGGGACATGCTGAGTTTTGCTGTCGACTATCACAAACGATTCCGCATGGAGCGTGAGCTCTCGGGCTTGCCTGAACGGTTGACGCCTGCCGGCTACACGTTTCTTGCTTGGCAGGTGCACTGGCTCGAAGCGCATGCCGAGGTGTTGGCGGCGTGCTTTGCGGGGGCGACCGACGCCCAGATCTTCCCGACGCTGGGCAGTCGCGAAGGCTGTTTGCAACTGATGACCGAAGTAGTTCGCCGCCGCGATTTTCTGCCCGAGGCGACCTGGTTACTGGTCGGCCCCAATGGTCCGTGCGGTTCGATCCAGGCGTTGCGTGAACGGACCGGGTTGGTGGCCATCCAGAATATCGGTATTCGCCCCGAGGAGCAGAATCGCGGTCTAGGCCGGGCGCTACTGCTGCATCTGCTGCATGCCTTGCAACAGGCCGGCCATGCTCGGGTCCAACTAGAGGTGACCGTTAGTAATACACCCGCCTTGCGGCTCTATCAGTCGTTAGGCTTCCGCCGGTCCAAGGTGGTCTACAAGCCGGTACGCTGCCCTGCAACTAATTCCCCTACGACTAATGGAGTGTTGATAACCGGCTAAAGCGGCTGGCGAAACGTCCTCGAATCGTCCCCAACCTGAGGTTCCTGTGGCACCAACCACGTTTCAACATACGTTTCCTAACGGCCTGGTTTTGATCGCCGAGCGGATGGAGCATGTACGCTCAGTTGCCGTCAACTTCCTGATACCCGCAGGCTGCAGCCGTGACCCTCAAGGGCGAGAAGGTCTAGCCGGAGTGCTGGCCGAGATGATCACCCGCGGAGCGGGCCAGCGTACCAGCAGGGAACTCATGCTGGCGTTTGACAATCTGGGGATCGATCGCAGTGAGAGTGTCGGGGTGCATCACATGCGATTTTGGGGAAGCACTCTTGCACGCAACCTACCCGCCGCTCTGGAACTGTTTGCCGATGTACTGCGTCGCCCCCATCTTCCCGAGGAGGAACTCGAAGCAACCGTCGAGCTTTCGTTGCAAGATTTGCGTTCGTTGGAGGATGAGCCGGCCTCGCGCCTCATGGTGGAATGGCGTCGCAAACTGTATCCTTGGCCCCTAAGCAACGATCATCGCGGTACGGCGGAGGGGTTGCAGTCTATTACGCGTGAAGATTTGCTGGTGTATCACCAAAACCAGTTCCGCCCAGATGGTACGATCCTTAGTGTGGCTGGTAACTTTGACTTTGACCCCCTTCGCGATCAGGTCGAACGCCTATTCGGCGATTGGTCAGGGACGGCTTCGCCCATGCCGGCTCTCGGACCAGAACCAAGCGGCCATGGCCATGTGAACAAAGACCTCGAACAAACGCATTTGGCGGTGAGCTACCCCAGTGTGCCATTTGGTGACCCCGATTACTACAACGCCTTGGCTGCCGTGCAAGTGTTGTCCGGCGGGATGGGGGCGCGACTGTTTATGGAGATCCGTGAGAAAGAAGGGCTGTGCTACTCTGTCAGTGCCTCGTTCACGCCCCAGAAAGAGCGTGGCTATGTAGTCGGTTACGCAGCCTCCCGCAAGGAGCGTGCCCAGCGGACGCTTGACAAGATGATCGAGGAGTTTGGGCGGCTGCGTGAAGGGGTGAGCGAAGACGAAGTGCAGCGGGTTCGCGTCGGCCTGAAGACTTCACTGATCATGCAACAGGAATCGACCACTGCCCGAGCCGGTTCGCTCGCCTCGGATTGGTACAATCTTGGCCGGGTACGCAGCTTTGACGAGATTCAGGCCGCCATCGAGGCGTTGACGCCTGCAAGCATTGCAGCTCATCTGGAGCGGCATCCGCCCGGGGATTATCGCATTGTAACCTTAGGAGCAGCCCCGCTGACTGCGGAGTTGGTGCGTTAAGCAGGTTCCCAATCACCAGAGCGGGAGTAATCCAAGGCTCACTTGGCCGGCTAATCCCTACAGGTCGGGCCGCCTACATCTCTCGGCTGACCGCTTTATCGGCCATGTACTCCAAGATGCTGCGGGCCGCGCTGGGCGGTAGCTCCTGTAGTTCGCTTTGGGCACGGCTTACGAGGTCCAGAGCGACGCGACGGGCGTACTCCAACGAGCCAGCCTCCTGTAGCAATGCCTGTAGTGCGATGCGATCGGTGCCCTCCGACAACAGACGGCGGGCTTTAAGGGCCAACTCGGTTTGCGAACTCCGCAACAGGTGCAACAGCGGCAGAGTCATTTTGCCCTGATCCACATCAGTACCCAGCGATTTGCCCACTTTGGCTTCGTCACCCACCAAATCCAGTAAGTCGTCGGCCACCTGGAACGCTTGCCCCAAGTAACGGCCATAGCGGCTCATCGCTTCCACAACGGTAGGCGAGGCTCCAGCATACAAGGCACCTAGCTGGCAGCAGCAGGCGGTCAGTTCGGCCGTCTTGCCGTCGATGATGTCAAAGTATTCGACCTCAGTGAGATCGAGGTTGCCTTTGTTGAGAATTTGCGCCAGTTCGCCTTCACAGACGCGATCAGTGGCGGCCCCAATCAGTTCACACGCCCGTGCATCACCTACCGTGGCTGCCAGGTGAAAGGCTCGGGTGAACAGATAATCGCCTAGCAAGACGGCCGGTTGCACACCCCAGACCGAGTTGACCGTGGCCGCCTTCCGGCGAGTGGTTGCGCCGTCGAGAATATCGTCATGCACCAGGGTGGCCGTGTGGATCATTTCGACCACCGCGCCAAGAACATGATGAGCTGGCGTCACGCGACCACAGGCTTTGGCTGTCAGCAGTAGCAAGAGCGGCCGTAGTCGTTTGCCGCGGAAGTGTCGGACGTGATCGATAATCGGCACCAGGCGTGGGTTTTTGTTCTCCAGCCAGCGACTCAGGACGCGTTCGACCTCGGCCAAATCACCGGCGATGGGCGAGAGCAAATCCGGCACGGAGACGCTCACGCTGGGAGCTAGCAGAGTCGTTACGCTCATGAAACACCCGCATTTCGCTGCAAGGGAGAATCAGTAAGACCGGCCAAGTCTTTGGGATCGCTCCGTTCGACTCACGAGGCCTGCCAGTCGGAGCGGCCACCGGTCTTGGAGAGTAACCGAATTTGCTCCACGATCATAACACGATCCACCGCTTTGCACATGTCGTAGACAGTCAAGGCAGCGACCGAGGCAGCGGTGAGTGCTTCCATCTCGACACCCGTACGAGCATAGGTGCGGGCGCTGGTTTCGATAACGAGGACGCAATCACCCTCATAAGTAAAATTGACTGTCACCCCCGTGAGGGGCAGCGGGTGACACAGCGGGATCAACTCGCCGGTGCGTTTAGCTGCCATGATGCCGGCGAGGCAGGCCACGGCCAGGACATCGCCCTTGGCAAGTTTCTGGTCACGGATCAAGGTGAGGGTTTCTGGGGCCATCCGTACCCGCGCCTGGGCCTTGGCTTCGCGGTGGGTTTCGGGTTTGAGGCTGGTATCCACCATGCGGGCAGCCCCAGTCTCATCAAAGTGTGTTAACTCGCCCATCCATTGCTTCCTAGGGGTCAATATCGCGGCACGCTTGGGTCGATCTCTACCGACCAGGCTTCGATGCCTCCGGCCAGGGACGACACGTTGCTAAATCCCGCTTGGATCAGGGCTTGCGCCCCTATCAAACTACGCATCCCATGGTGGCAATACACCACGATCGGCCTCCCTTCCGCGATCCGTTCACGCAAGTCAGCCAACTGGCTCATTAATGTGTTGAGCGGCACGAGATGGCTTCCTTCGAGGCGGGCGTGCTGATGCTCCACGGGTTGCCGGACATCCAGCAAGAACGGTCGCGGCTGCTGACGCAACATCTCTGCAAGTTGATGGACGGTGATCTCGGGCACCGAACGAGGCGTCATTGGCGGCCTTCTCCTGGTGATTCTCACTGCGAGGCGCTTTGTCCTTGTAACCTAAAATAAAACAGGGTCATCGGCAAGGAACGGCTCCAGGCGGCCCAGCCGCCGTTGCTCGCCGCTCACTTCCCCTTCCCCGCGTCATTCCATATACAGATTTCTATATACAAACTACAAATTAGGATACAAATTACAAATTAGGCGACTATAAACTTGGCGACGCCTGTGTTGAACAGTCCGTCGAGCTTGACCGGGTTCTTGGCCTTGTCGCTGGCCAGAGCAGCTACGGGAGCCAGCAGGTTGGCCAGAGTGTGCGTGCCTGTCGGGGCGTGCTGGCTCCTGACGGTCGGTCCCAGGAGGGTAAGGCCGACCACCGCCAGAGATGACCAAAGCAGGCGGTGCGTCCTGAAACAGTTCTCCCAGTAGGAGTCTTTCCGAACGGGAAACCTGCGATGACTCGGTGAACTTGCGCGCTGACGGCCGAACCCTCCTCAAAGTGCTATGATAGCCGCTAGCCCGTTGTTGCCACCACCATCATGAGCGAACGGTCGCCGCTTCCCGAAGCGCTGGTGATCTGCCCCCTGTGTTCTCAGGCGGTCTCTGCGCGCGACCACGAACGGCACTTGCAACAACAACACGGCTTGTTCAGCTATCGCGGAGTGCGGCGGACCTGGGCCGACACCCTCGAAGCGGTACGTGCGGATCTTTTCGCTGAGCCGCACGCAGAGACTGCCTGGCAAACCCTTGTGCGGTTAACCCAAGAACAATTCTCCCCGCGTGAGGCTGAGGCACGTCTTGCCGAGTGGTTGACTTTGGGCTTAACTGCCTTGCCCCAAATACAGCGCGAACGGGTCGTCAATACTCTTGCCGTGCGCATTGCAGCCGAACAACCCGGCCTGTTGCTGGCCCTGGCCGAGCGTTCCGAAGCCGTAGCCCGGCAACTCAGTTTACTGGCATTACTGGAAAGCCAACAGCCCGAGCGAGCGTCGGTGGCCCTGCTACGGCGTTTGCTCCGGGACCGTGCTTTACCCGAGGCTATGCAACTGCGATTACTGGCCCGAATCCTCACGAGGTTAAAAGATACCAACGAGCCGCTGGCCGCCCGGGCCTTACGTTGGTTTGTGGCAGGGCGCGGCTCCCGGCAGGCGGTCAAACAGCTGCGACAGCTGCTGCGCCGCATTGGTGCCCACCCGCTAGTGGTAGCGGCCCTGGCGCGACGCCAGCCACAAGCCCAACTCTCCTGCCCGCGCTGTGGCCTGCAAAGCCAGCGATCTGTCATGGAGGCTCATCTGTGGCAAGAACACCGTTTGTTGCTGGATGGATTTCAGGTCCGCGAGCCGTGGGACGTGATCGAACAGTGGGTCACTCGTGCCAAAGACCAACCGCTTTGGCGCGAACGATGCCGTCAAGCGGCTGTGCGTCTGGACCCCGAGGCCGGCCCCGACCGAGTCGAACGATTGTTGCTGTTACATCAGACCGCCGAGCCAGAGCGGCGGGCCGCCTACCTTCAACGGGCCGCCCGTGAGCATGCCTCGGTGTGTCCGGGGTGTTATGCCTTTGTTCCGTTGCCCTCTCCCGTTGACCCGCTAGAGGTGCAGATTGACGGCTGGCACCTGTTGGCCCCCGCTTACGAAGTGCGTCTCCGCGAAGGGGGTTTGCAGCCTGCCGTGCAACTGGTGCATCCGGGCGAGGTGCCGCGCTGGGAACGACTACCAGGCTGGTCGCCCGCCGGGGCCATCTTCCTCATCAGTGGGCCGTTCGTACTATTGGCCCTGCTAGCAGCGTTGGTCTGGCCGTGGGGGCCGTTGGGGCTGGTTCTGGGCCTCTTGGGCGTGGCCGGCTTTGCTGGGCTGTTTGCCTGGCTGCTGACCACGCCAGATCGACCGCTTGCAGCCCGTTTACTCGATCTAGCCTGGGAACGACTGGTGCCACGGCTCTTTGCCCAGGGCTATGAGGCCCAGGATGCTCGCTTCGTGGCTGGCTTAGCCCGCTTGAGCCGCCACCTGGAGCGGGATGATCTGCCCGACAGCCCCATTTCCTCAGTCCTAGGTGTCCTGCTGACGGCTCTGGAAGCCCGCAAAGCCGATCCCGAACATGTCGCCGTGGTCGCTCGCTTGGTTGCCGAGATCGCTGCGGGGCGAGGAGCCGATCCGGTGGCACTGGTGGAGAACTGGGCAAACCTAGTGTTTGAAGGGCGGATCCCATTGAGTTTTGTTCAAGCGTTGTTGGCAGATTGGCAAGCCGATTTCTGGAACGCCGGGCAACTGGCCCGGTTGCGGCTTCGGTTGCTTGATCGAGCTTTCGAGGCAGGGTTCGAGGTGCAAGCCTTACTGGATGCCGCTCGAAACGCTCCCGCCCTGGGGAGGGTTCTCGGCAGCGAGGCCCCGCGTCGCTTGGCAGCGTTGCGGCTGCTGTGGTCGCTGCGTGCAACTCGCCCTTGGGAACGGCTTGGCGAAGTGCGTACGGCGTTTGAATTGGCTGCCGTTCCAGGCCGTATCGCCCAACTGGAACGCCATGCCGATGTGCTGCTATGGTGCGAGGACGGCACCCCCCTGAGCAGCGAGCAGCAACCGTTACGACCGACCGAGATCCAGTTCACCTTGGCCGGGCTGTGGATCAACGACGAATTGTTTGCGACGCCGCCACGGGAAATCGAAACCCGGAGACGCGGCGAGAGGTACGAGATGATCCTTAACCGTGTGCGGTTTCACTCGCCGGTCGATCTGGACCAGCTGGTGCGGCGGTTGGAGCGTTGGTTTCGCTATGTCTTTAACGAATTCTTACCACGGGTGGATGAGGCGCGCCACTGGGCCTCGCCCAAGCGGGAGGCACTTTTGCGAGCCTGGGGAGCGGTCTGTTGTCCGCAATGCCGGCAATATCTGCTCCCTCGGGTCGGCGAGGTGGGGGGGAGCGTGGAAGAACCTCCGCAACCGCTTAACCAACGTCTCAGCTGATCGCCACACGCCGCAACTCTATAATAAGACGAACTCTCCGCTTGGGGAATCGATGTCATGCCCTGTGCCGCTCAGCCTGGATGGTATGTGCCCGCAGCCGGTCGCTTCTGGTTGCTTATCACCGGCGTGCTGCTGCTGGTGGGGATCGTCCGCAACATCAATCTACTGGCGTTGCTTGGCTCTGTGCTCCTTGCGGTGTTTGCCCTGCAAGCCCTGACCGCTGGTAGGGGATTGCGGCGATTGCAGGGGCGGCGTTGGTGTGATGAAGTGTTGCGTCAAGGAGTGCCCTGCCGGGTCGAAATTCGCTTGATCAACGAAAGCAGTCGCCCCGCCCCAGGAGTGTGGATCGAGGACACCGTGCAACCCTTGGGCTGGTACATCGACCGCGTCGAGGGCCACGGCCGCTACACCTGTCGCGGGGAGGTGGTGCCCGAACGCCGCGGCTGGTTTACCTTCGGTTCCCTGTTAGCCGATAGCGGCTACCCGTTTGGACTGGTGCGCAAGCGAGTCGAGATGTGCCCAGCGTTGGAGGTGCTGGTCTTGCCCCGGCCGGGCAAACTCTCGCGTGAACAATTCCGCCGGCATCTGCGCGGCAACGACCCACGTGGCGAACGGTCGCGGCAATCGGGTTCCCCGCACGAGCTAGCCCGTGCCGATTTTCACGGCCTGCGACCGTACCGCTTGGGCGATAGTTTGCGTTGGGTGCATTGGCGCACCTCGGCCCGTCGGGGCCAACTGATGGTCAAAGAGTTTGAAGACGTACCGGGCGAAGATCTGCTGCTGGTGTTCGATCCTGATGCGACCGATGAGCCGTCTCTGGAGCAGGCGGTCAGCCTAGCCACCACCATCGTTGACGAGTGGTGTCAGCGACGGGGCAACCGTCTGATCGTAGCGGTGGCCGGGTCAACAGGGGAGATCCTCGAAGGGGTCACCGGTCCCGAACTGGCCCGCCGGGCCTTGAAAGCTCTTGCCGTGGTCCAACGCTTCACGGATCAGCCGACTGCCTGGTCAAATCGCTTGGCAGATCGTTTGCGTGCCCTGGTGCCGCGCTCCGCTGCGGCCGTCGTGGTCGGGGCCGGACCCAGTGCCTTAGTGACCGAGTTGGAAACGGCCCTGGGACGTGCAGTAAGCCTACTGGATGCACGATACCCTGACGACTTGCCTTTCTACCGACCGCCGGAGATGCAACGATGAATCTCGATCGGACGGCCCGCGCTCTGCACCATCTCACCTTAGCTTTGGCTGGTGTCACCCTCACCCTGGCCGAACTACCGTTCATTCCCTGGTTGCCGTTTGGCCTGATTGTCTTCTTTCTGCCAACCCGGCGCTGGCTCAAATCTGTGGTTACGACTCCCCGGAAGAGTTGATGCAGGAAGTCAACAACGTCAGCACTCAGCTTTATGTGGATCCCGGTCAGCGAGAAGAATTTGTACGTCTGTTGCATGAGCAGGGATCCGTGCGCGGCTTCGAGTATCAGATTCGACGGCGG
>JBDNDE010000140.1:0-12015 GCA_046719305.1 Gemmataceae bacterium
TGGCCGCTGCGCTTTGCTTGAACATTCCCTGAGGAAAGCCATCTATGTCCACCGCCAAGCAACCGTTTCGCCGTCGTTTGCGTCTGGAAGCGTTGGAAGAACGCTGTGTGCCCTCCACGGCGGATGCCTCTAGTACCGTGAGCGGCTTTGCTTTTGTCGATCGAAACGGCAATCGCGTCTTTAACGTCGGCGAACAACGCCTACCGGGTGCCCCAGTGCGTTTGGTGGGCACCACCATCCAAAATGTTGCCGTCAACCTCACCGCTCGGGCCAACGCTCAGGGGAATTTTACCTTCACTAATGTCTTGCCCGGTACCTATCGCCTGGCCAGCCTCGACGCTAAGGGACGCCAAACCGGGGTTCTCAGCGCTCCGTTCACCCTCACCGGTGGGGAAACGATTCGCCGTGAGGTGCCCTTTGGCGGTTTGAACAACACAGCCGTGAGTCTGCGACAGTTTTTAACCTCGACGACCATCAGTGCTTTTCCCGAAGCAAGACCTGGCACGGGGTCGGCTCTGGCTAATTATCGCCCGAATAATCGACCCATCGAGACGTCCCTGTCCAGCAACATCACTGTGGCACGCAATAGCACCACCTTTCTGGACATGGCCGGTTACTTCGACGACCCGGACCTGACCAACAGTCGAATTCGCTTCAAGACCAACGTCGGCGACATCAATGTCGAATTGTTCGACAAAACCGCTCCACGCACGGTGGCTAACTTTTTCAACTACATCACTAGCAACCGCTACGACAACACCATCTTCCACCGCTTGGCGACGGGGTTCGTCTTGCAGGGCGGCGGCTTCACGTTTGACCCCGCCACGAGAACTTTTCCCAGCATCCCGGTGGGGCCGACGGTGCAAAATGAGTTTGGTCCCAGCAACACCCTGGGCACCATCGCTATGGCCAAGCTGGGCAACGATCCCAACAGCGCCACCAGCCAGTTCTTCTTCAACCTGGCCAACAACAGCAGCAACCTCGACACGCAAAACGGCGGCTTTACGGTGTTCGGCCGGCTGGTTGGATCTGCTGATCAGGCGACGATCAACCGCTTAGCTGCCTTTATTCCGCGGGATGCCACGCCGGGCGTGCCCGATACGCCGTTCGAGACGGTGCCGACGACCGGCTTTACCGGGACCAACTTCCCTGCCGATGCGACCTTGGCTAATTTTGCTCGGCTGTTGGATGTCGAGATCATCAAGCGAGATGAGTTTTTGAGCTACTCGGTGGTGTCCAATAGCAATCCTGGCCTGCTCAGTGTCACACCGGACCCGCTCAGCCCTAACCAATTCCGCTTTGTCTCCACGGGTACCGAAGGCTCTGCCCAGGTAGTCATCCGCGCTACCGATCGCTACGGCGCTAGCCGCGACCGCACCTTCAACATCACTATTGAAAATAGCGCGCCCTCGGCCACCGTCACGCTGACCCCCGCTGCGCCCAATGTGGAAAGTGTGATGAAGGCGACGATCGGTGTGAATGACCCGGACGGCGACCCGGTAGAAGTCAACGTCGTCTGGGATGTGGATGGCACCGAAGTCCGCAACGTCACCTTCACCGGACCGGGCGAAGATGAACTTGATCTGGCTCCGCTCAATCTTAGCCCAGGGCAGGTCGTCACGGTGCGCGTCACCCCGACCGACGGCAACTTGACCGGCAATACCGTCTCGGCTAGCCGTACTCTCGTGGATCGTGCCCCAACTGTGGATAGCTTGGAGTTCGACCAGGATGAGATCGGCGTCGAGGACACCCTCACCGTGACGGTAACGGCCTCGGACCCCGAAGGAACACCCGTGACCCTCACCTATGTGTGGAGCTATAATGGAGTGGAAGTGCAGCGGACTGAGAACACCGCCGCTCTAAGCGACTCGCTGGATCTTTCCACGCTCAGTGTCCCACGCGCTACCGGGGATGTGGTGAGCGTCCAAGTGATCCCGACTTCCAACAGCTTGACCGGCGCGAGCCGCAGCGGCGAGTTGGTGGTCAATCGCACGCCGACTACTACCGGTCTGGCCAATCAATCCTTTAACGGACCAGGCGACTTTGTCTTCAACACCGTGGCAGCGGCTTTCAGCGATCCCGATGGCGATACGCTGAGCTTCGCGGCGACACTGGACGACGGCTCCGCCTTGCCGTTCTGGTTGAGCATAAACCCGGCGACGGGTGTCCTGAGGGGCAACCCGCCGCAGCCCGCCGCAGGCACGCTGAGGATCAAGGTGACAGCGACCGATCCGCTGGGCAAATCGGTATCTTCGAGCTTTGACCTGACGCTGAGCAACACGCCAGCCAGCATGAACGACGTGCCCAGCGTGGTAGCCAGCTTCGAGCAGTCTTCGGTGACGCCCACCGGCACGCTGACGGCCAACTGGGAGGGGGAGGATGCCGACGGCGACGCCTTGCTGTACGACATCGTCTGGAGCCTGAACGGCAATCCGATCCGGACGGTCAACGGTACAAACTTGACCGTGGACAGCCTGAATCTGGGCGATTTCAGCGTTGCGGTCGGGGACACGATCGAGTTCAGCGTAACGCCCAAAGACCCCTACGATGCCGGCATGCCGTCGGTGATTTCAATCGTAGTGTCGTAAGTAGCAGCGACCGGGGAGCCGGGAACGACCAAGGTCAAAAAGCCTCGGCTCTCTATGAGGATGGTCCAAAGGGGGGAACCGAGCGCTAGGCGGTCAGCGGTGGGTCTGGTTTGTCGGGCTTTGGCAGTTCCGCTTATGCGCTCTCTTGGTGGTTGGGGTGGTCGATGCGGCCGTAACCCGGCCTGGCTTTTTACTCGCTCCAGCGCTTCATCAACTGGTGTTCTACCCCCAATTGGTCGCACACTCGGGCCACTACAAAATCCACCATGTCCTCGATCCGCTTCGGCCGGGTGTAAAACGCCGGCATCGCTGGGAGAATGACGGCCCCGGCTTCGGCACAGGCTAGCAGATTTTTCAACTGCACCACCCCTAAGGGAGTTTCGCGTGGTACGAGAACCAATTTTCGCCGTTCCTTCAAATGAACATCTGCTGCCCGGTGAATTAAGTTGCTGCTCGTGCCATGGGCGATAGCCGAGATGGTGCCCATGCTGCACGGGCACACCGCCATGCCCGCGGTAAGGAAGGAACCCGAGGCGATGCCGGCCCGAAAATCGCGAAAATGGTGGTAGTGCAGTCGCGACGTGTCATAGTCGCCCAGCAAAAGCCGCGCATCGAAGGCATCTAACCGCACTTCATAGCCCATCTCCGTGCGTAACACCTCAATCGCCGAGGGGCTGATGGTCAAATGGACGCTCTGGCCGGCACTGAGCAAAACCTGCAAGAGGCGGATGCCATACGGGGCACCGCTCGCGCCACTGATACCGACCACCAAATCGTTCTTCGCCATAACGAACCTGTCCTTCCCACACGCGGGGCAGCCTAGCTATTCTTAGGCGAAGCTTTTCCCACGCAGTGCAGCGAAGCTATTCTTAGGCCAATAGCTTCTTCAGCGCAGCCAATTCTTGCTTCGCCAGGCTCAGCCGCTCGTCGGCATCCTTGGTCTCGTATTCGCCATGCAGGCTGATGGTGCCCTTGAAGCCGCATGTCTGGATACCTTTAGCAACGTCGGCCCATTGCACGATGCCCTGCCCGACAGGAACCACCTTCCAGGCTCGCCCTTTGGTCCACGCAGCATCTTTAATCGCGATCAGGCTTAGCCACGGTCGCACTGTGTCTAGCTCTAGGCTGGCCGGGCCACCGTTGACGGCGGTGTGGCCGGTGTCCAGCAAAGCGCCGACATGGTGCGGGTCGAGCCCCTCGACAAGCAATCGCAGCGCCGCCGCGTTGTTGCCCAGGTTGGCTCCCGAGTGGGTGTGGTAGCACGCTTTGACCTTAGTGCGCTCGGCTAGCTTGGCAAAGCCCGCCAGGCGGGTGCGGGCTTCTTTCAATGCCTTCTCATAGGGCGGCTTGTAGCCAAAATAGCCGATCTTGAGGTGAGTCACCCCGGCGACCGCGCAGGCCTCGAAAAGAGCAATTGCCGCCTTGCTGGTGGGGTCGGTCAACCCGGTCGGAGCGGTCACCAAGCCAATGACCAAACCGGCCTCTGAGAAGGCTTTGGCCGCTTGGGGTAGTTGGGTGGCTGCGTTGTCCGGCGTGATCGGGTAACCGGGTCGCACGGCTAGATCGACGCCGTCCAAACCGGCAGCGCGGACGAAGTCGATAAGTTGGGCGACCGAGTGTTCGCGGAGCGTCTTGGTGAAGTAAACAAAGGTCATGGTGCGGCCTCCCGTGCGAAGGGGTTGCCCAAGTGTCTCTCGAGTTGATGTAGCAGTTTCGTGGCGCGTTGCGAGCCAGGAGAGCAGGCCCGGCATACCGAGCATACCTGTTCTTCGTCAAATCTTCATGGCTTGTCTAGGAATAAAATGCTTTAGACCATTGCGAAGCCGGGGCAGGGATTGATAGGATAATTTAGACGAACCCGCTTTCTTCGGTGCGCCTCTACTCAGGCGACGACCGCTTGATAGAGCCGCTCACGAGGTCGGCCTAACAGGTCCATTCACCGCGAAGGGGCGCTTCTTTATGCAACAGGCTTCCAATCCAGCCTTGGACGCATCAGTTCTGGTGTTGAACAAGTTGTTCATGGCCATTCATATCATCAGTGTGCGTCGGGCCTTTTGCTTGCTGGCGAAGGATCTGGCCGAAGTCGTGAGTCTAGAGGAAGGGCAGTTCGCTACCTACGACTTCACGACCTGGCGGCAAGTTTCGGAATACCGCTCCAAGAACTTCCGTCAAGAAGATGATGACTGGGTCCGCACGGTTAGCACCGAGATTCAGGTGCCCCGCGTTATTCGCTTGCTCGGTTACGATCGCCTGCCCAAGCAGACGGTCAAGTTCAACCGCCGCAATATCTTCGCTCGCGACAACAATCAGTGCCAATATTGCGGCAAGCGGTTCCCAACCAGCGAGTTGAGCCTGGACCATGTGGTCCCACGCTCGCAAAACGGTGCCTCGACCTGGGAAAATATCGTCTGCGCCTGCGTCAGCTGCAATGTCCGCAAGGGAGGCCGCACGCCGACCGAGGCCAACATGCGGTTGATCCGCAAGCCGGAGAAGCCCAAGCGTAGCCCGGTTCTGAACCTGAAGCTGACCAATCGGAAATACCAGTCGTGGAAGTCGTTCCTCGACAATGCCTACTGGTCGGTCGAACTGAAGTAAGTGATCTTCCGGGGGCGAACGAGTTGGTCTCGTTCGCCCTGCTCGCTTGGCACTAAACTAAATCATTTCAGGCGTACGCCTTTTCCTCTGGGCGGTCCTCCTTCTCTATCTTCTTATCTTGCTTCTGCGTCCTCGCTAAAGAATTGCTGCCATGTGCTGCCGACCAAAACTTCGACTTGAACGGCCGCTAGCCGGACAAGGAATACGACAGTTATGTCATGAACGATTTAGATGGCCGCATCGAGTGGCGCGGGCGTGGGCAAGGCTCGTCCCGTGGTCACCATAAGCCAGTTGCCGCGCGGCGAAACATTCCGCTCCTTTTGCTGAGCGCAAGCAGTTGATGGTCCGGCTCTATCAACCTGACCTTGTACGCGGCCTGTTGAAAAACCTGGTCATCTACAGCAGCGGCCGCCTCCCACCTCCCAACCGTGGCCGATCTAGCGAAGATTCGGTCCGTAATGGCGGCACACGAAGGCAAAGGCTATCCGCTGCGGGAGCTGCTACGGGCCAGCCTGCGGGCCAGCCTACTAGAGTAAACTGCTAAAGGAAATCAGGAGTTCCCCCCCACCCCTGCGCGTATCTACCCCATCTTCTCGCGCCGAATTGATGTTGTTTTCATGAAGAGGCCGGGGTATGGTGTGTTATCGACGTGTCCGCCGACGGACGCTCTCCGACACCTCGACACAATCCTTTTACTCACCCACATGGCTCACCTGCACGGATGCGGGAGGCTTCTATGCGCTCTTTCCCTTTTGTCGCGCTTATCTTTACTTCCACCAGTTGGGCGGCCGCTCCTTGTCCGCCTTCGCCACTAGGCCATCATCGCGGTGGTGTAGCCTCGGTTCATTTTTCCCCCGATGGTCAGCTGGTGGCCTCGGGCGGCGGGGATAAAACCATTCGCATCACAGAAATTGCTAGCGGCAAGGTGCTGCATTCCTGGCCGGGACCTAGCAGTTTCACGTGTGTCGTACGCTTCTCTCCCGATGGAAAAACCTTGGCAGCTGCCGGCTACGAAGCCGGCTCGACCAATGCCATCTATCGTTTCGACTTGACCACCGGTAAAGAACTGCCGCGTCTGTGTGGTCCGCTCTCGGGCGGGGTGCGGCGACTCGTCTTTTCGCCCGATGGCAAACGCCTGATCTCGGCCGGGTTTGATGGCTATGTGCGCATCTGGGATCTACTGAGCGGCAAAGCTGATAGTGCGTTCCGAGTCGATAGCGGTACGGTCTACGGCCTGGCCCTCTCGCCCGATGGCAAACTTTTGGCCACTGCTGCACGGGAAGGATTACGGCTGTGGGATGCCAAAGACGGCCGAGCGCTTTTGCGTCCGCAGATGAGCAAGCAAGAGGCCGTGGCTGTGTGTTTCAGCCCCGATGGCAAACTGGTGGCCTCGGGCGATTCGTCCTCAGTGGTGTTGTGGGAGGTGGTAACTGGCAAGCCTGCCCGCACGCTCGAGGGCTTCAAGGGAGAACTATCTGCCTTGCTGTTCTCTCCCGACGGACGCACCTTGTACACGGCCAGTTATGACAAGATGATTCGGATCTGGGACGTTCGCTCGGGCCATTCGCTGGGACAGGTAGAAGCCCACACTGGCTGGATCTGGGCTTTGGACCTTCGTCGCGACGGTCGCCAACTCGTCAGCGGAAGCGTCGATGGCCAACTCAAACTCTGGTCAACCTGCGCGCTACGCTCGGCCACAGCGCACCGCAGCGCCAAGGTGTCAGCCGTGGATGTCGAGCAACGCTGGAAAGATTTGGCCCACCCGGAAGCCTCGGTTGCCATGCGGGCCGTGTGGGAGTTGGCCAGCGACCCAGCGCAGAGTCTGCCGCTGTTAAGTGCCAAGCTAGCCAAGGTACGCGGTGAAGGTCCTAGCCTTCAAGAGATTCACCGCCTCATCGCCGACCTGGATCACGAAGAATGGCCCGTGCGCGAGCGAGCCAGCCAACGCCTGCTTGCCGTTGGGCCACACGCCCTGGCCTCCATCAAAGCAGCGCTGGAACGGCCGGTGTCGCCCGAGGCAGCACGGCGGCTGGCCCGGCTGGTGCATCGGATCGATCCCACCGCCTTGCCGGCAGAAGATCTGTTGGTGTTGCGCGGCGTGCAGGTGCTGGAAAACATCGGCACTCCTGAAGCCCAGAGGATTCTTCATGCTTTGGCTCAGGATCGTAATGGCACGCCGCGACTCGTCGAGGAAGCCACCCTGGCCGTCCAGCGCCTTGCCCGTTCGTTGCCGTCGCGCTGATTCTCGAACCATTTCCTGACCACCGGATCGCCAATCCCTCCGAACGGCTCGCTGAGGTTCCCTCGGCAGCCGTTGGGATAAGGTTGTTTCGCGAGGAGATAAGGATCATTCCAAGAACGAATTAGAGTGAAGCGCAAGGAGAACTTCCGAAACGATCAGTGTGTCTTAAGCCCAACTCTCAAAACGCTCAGCGCGTTTTGAGACAACCACCTGAAAGAAAGTTCTGCCGCAGGATTTCAATACCTTCAATTATCCGACCGGGGGCCACCGTAAATTGCCTGCGGTGACGCTGCCCCTTGCTGGCGTTTTTCGATCTGCTCCAACACCGCTTGGAGGGCATTGAGGCCGTGGTTGCCCTCGCGGATGACCTCGAAATTCTCTCGATAGCCGGGCGAGTCCGGATCGACAATCGCACAAATGAAATGCCAACGATCGTTACCGAGATGTTGGAGTTGTTGCCACGTCACGCCGCGTTCTTGCAAACGCTTCTGCAAGGCTTCATAGGTAAGTGTAGCCGAGGCGGGCGGGGCCACCTGCTCATTCGAGACGGTCGTTAGACCCCTCCCCCCTGGGGCCGGCATAAGGCGATTGCTCGTTGCAACAGAACAATCCTCGGGGGCACCGATGCCCGGCAACCGATCTAGTTGTCTGTCTTTGTTGGTCTTGATTTCACTAGGCCGTGGATTACCCAACTTCACAGCAGGGTTGGTGATTTCGGCGGTACTAGTGGTGCTGGTTGTAGGGGGGTCTTCCGGCTTGCCGGTAAACTCCTTGGCAGGGCGGGCGGGTTGCCCTTGGGCAGGGGGCGTGCCGGGGTAGTCACCGAGAAACGGATCGGGCACGTTGGGACGTGTTTGCTTGCCCCAGCAGCCCATGCTCAAAAGGACGATTCCGAGTACCGGGATCAATCGGCTCACGGTCGCCTCCTTGACGAGCTTGGCTCTCCGCGTAGGACATACCCTTCGGCCGGTTTGCCGGAGGTGCGATAGTTCGGAATAGTTCCCATATCGAATGTGGGAAGAGGTTGCAATGACAGTTTCTCGTGTCGCAGTGTTAGCAGGGGACGGAATTGGGCCAGAAGTGATCGAACAGGCAATCCGCGTCGCCCAGGTAGCTTTGGAAAAATCGGGTGGTCAGGTCGAATGGAACCACTTGCCGTGGTCTGGCCAACATTACCTCGAAACCCAAACCATGGTCCCCGAGGGGGGCTGGGATCTGTTGGCACGCCACGATGCCATTCTCTTAGGAGCTATCGGCCATCCTCAGGTAGCGGACACCATCACCATTCATGGGTTACTGTTGCCCATGCGACGCCGATTTGACCAATATGTCAATCTCCGGCCGGCTTATCTGTTTCCGGGCGTGGATTCGCCGCTGCGTGACAAGGCCCCCGGCAGCATTGACCTGCTGGTTTATCGTGAGAACACTGAGGGCGAATATGCCCCCATCGGTGGACGGCTCTATCCTGGCACCCCCGACGAGGTGGCTATCCAGAGCAGCACCTTCACGCGTCGCGGCTGTACACGCATCATGCGGGCGGCGTTCGAAGCGGCTCGCAAACGCCGCAAGCACGTCACCTCGATTACCAAATCCAACGCCATGCCCTTTGGCATGGTTCTCTGGGACGAGGTTTTTCAGGATCTGGCCAAGGAATATCCCGATGTCCAAGCGCAATCGCTGCTAGTCGATGCTGCCGCCATGGATTTCGTTCGCAAGCCGGAGAACTTTGATGTAGTTGTCGCTAGCAACCTTTTCGGCGACATCTTGACCGACCTTAGCGCTGCCGTGACCGGTAGCATCGGCTTGGCGGCTAGTGCCAACATCAACCCCGAGCGGCGATTTCCCAGCATGTTCGAGCCGGTCCACGGCAGCGCCCCCGACATTGCCGGCAAGGGAATCGCCAACCCGCTAGCAGCGGTGCTGTCGGTCAGCATGTTGTTGGAGCATCTCGGACACACGCCCGCTGCTCGTGCAGTGCATGCGGCCGTTACCCAAGTTCTCGGGGCAGGCCAGGTTCGCACCCCGGACTTGGGCGGTCAGGCCACTACGAGGCAACTGGCCGACGCCGTGTGTGAGGCCGTGGCTCAGAGGTAATCGCTTGCGGTAAGCAACGTCGGCCTGTAGGAGGGTTTCTCCCCCGTTCCAGGTCGGCCTTTCCCTGGGCGGTGGAAATCGTTACCATCGGCAACCCAGGGAGGGTGGGCGATGGCGATTCTCAAGGCCGAAGGCTTGGTCAAGCTTTATCCGCGAGACAAAAAATGGTGGAAATTCTGGGATCAGAAAGCGGTCGTTGCCGGCGTCGATTTTGAGGTTGACACCGGAGAAGTCGTTGGTCTGCTCGGTCCCAATGGAGCCGGCAAAACCACCAGTTTTCGCATGATTACCGGTCAGGTCACACCCAATGAAGGCCAAGTCATCTTCAACGGCCATGATGTCACGGCACTGCCGATGTTTCGCCGTGCCCGATTGGGGATGGGCTATCTGCCGCAGGATCACAGCGTCTTTCGGCAGCTGACCATCGAGGAAAACATCCTCGCGGTGTTGGAGTTGATCCCCTCGCATCCCCGCTTTGGCCGCAAACCGACGCCCAAAGAACGCCGGGAACTTTGTGACCAAATGCTGGAAAAATTCGGTCTGACGGGCAAGCGGCATCGGCTGTCGGCCACCCTCTCGGGCGGCGAACGCCGCCGACTGGAAATTGCCCGCTGCTTGGTAACCGACCCGAAGCTCATATTACTGGACGAACCGTTTGTCGGTATCGACCCGCCGACCGTCAATGACATCAAAAACATCATCGCCGACTTGCGTCGCCAAAATATCGGCATCCTGATCACCGACCACCAGGTGCGTGAAGTGCTGCAAGTGGCCGATCGCGGCTACATCATCTACGAAGGCAAAGTAATCGCCAAGGGGACACCGGCGGAACTAGCCCAGAATAAGACCGCGGTGGAATTGTATATCCAACACACGGTCGATGGTTTGAAATTCGCGCAACAGCACGCCCCCACGCCAGCGGGGCCCTCCTCGCCCCCTTCGCCTAGCCCTTCGCCGGCGGTTAGCACAGTTCCCCCGGCGTTGCGTGGTCCCTCCTTGAGCGAGATTGTGTTACAAGTTCGGCTGCGAGCGTTGTTGGATCGGCTGCGAACCACCGAGTTTCCGCAGGCAGCGGCTGAATTCTTGCAACATGGCCCGGTGGCGATCCCGTTGTTGGTCGAGGCCTTGGCTTGGCGCGATGTCGAGATGCGCTGCCGGGCTTTCGAGGTGCTCAAGCGACTCTGGCCAGGTGTACCGTTTGACCCCCACGGCAGTGAGCCGGAACGCCACGAGCAACTGGCTGGGCTACGGGCGGCGCTGCAGCGTCGTGCGGCCTGAGAGAGCTACAGCATGGCAATTCCCAGTTCGCAGGCTTGGCGTTGCAAGGTTTCCTGCACTCGCTCCACTAGGCGCTGGATGCTCAGCGTTGCCAGATACTCCTCCAGCTGGTCCGCCTCGGTGAGTTCAAACCAGGTGATTTTCACCACCGTCTGGACGCATTCGTCAAGAAACGATTCATTAATGCGTAAACGCGCGGCTTCGGCCTGCCATTGGACCCAGGCCGTACCATTAATCCCCAGACGGATCACCTCCTGCAACAAGGTCGGTTGTCGCTGCTCGACCACCACTTGCATCAACCAAGTGTCGTAATTCTGCTCGATCTGCTCTCGCAAACGCTGGCCAACTGGCCCAAGACCGGATAGAACCGCCTCGGCCTGGGTGTCGGCGGCCTCCACCAACCGTAGCATCCAGTTGGCCACCAAGCCGAAGGCGATCATGTCGGTCACGGCGAGGAAGTCGTGGGATTCCTCGGGGCCTCGCAACGCTATGCCCAGCTGAGCGAAGGACGGGGCCAACTGATCGTAGAGTTGTTCGTAAGTCATGGGCGTTTATTTGCCTCCGACGAAGCGGACGGCGGCCGAATCGGGTGTATCGTCGATCTCCAGACGCAAGGGCGTCTTACGAACAGAATGATCAATCAGCACCTGTATCGTATGTCTGCCAGGTTGAAGCTTCACCTTCATCGCTCTATCCGGGGTCCGTGGCTCGCCAGCTAGCCACACCGTTAAGCCGGCCTCGTCGGCCAACTTGAGAACCGCGTTGACCTCGGCTGTCGTTTCGAGTTCAGTTTGCAACAACGAGAGCGTCGCGCCGTCCTGGCCGAAGGTTTTGAAGCGAGGCAACCCCTCCAGCGGCACCGAGCCGGCTACCGTGGAATAGGTTGGCTCCCAGGTCAGGCCGGGATCGTCGAGCAGGCCGACGACACCCTTGCGGCCTAGCAGATGCGCGACCTCTTTAGAGGGCAGCAACACTTGCCAGCGACGGGCGGGCCGATCGCGTCCGACGGAGAAGCGGTCGGTTTTGCCTAGAGCCGCGAGGAAGGCGACCAGATCGACCAGTTCGTTGCGGGTCAGCGAATCGGTCAACCCCTCGGGCATCAGCGATACTTTGCTTGGCTGGATCTCCTCCACGCGTCGCATGGCAATCATTACTTCCTTATCCTGATCCGTGCGGAGCGTAATTGCCTCCTTGGTTTCACAAATCTTGATGCCGGAG
>JBDNDE010000141.1:0-11951 GCA_046719305.1 Gemmataceae bacterium
TACAAGAGGGCAAAGTAGATTTTGTGAAGAAAAAAAGGAGCGACGAAGAAGGCGGACTCCAGATCCCCTTGCAGTCCCTGCTTCCGCCGCTGGTCGCTCTCGGGTCATGTCGCCCGCACGCTGTGTACCGTTGGTGTCGCCTGCCTTGCTGGCCCGGCTTGGTCTTCTCTGCCTCCCTCGCTCCCTGGGGTTGCTCCTTGTGGCATACTGTGCGGTTGACGCTTCCGCATCCCCAGCAGCGTATCGCCCATCACCAGTATCAATGCCACCCAGATCAGCCCAAAGCCGATCCACTGGTCCCGACCAAACGCCTCGCCGAAAACAAAGATGGCCGTGAGCAATTGCATCGTCGGGCCGACATATTGTAAGAAGCCAAGCGTAGTCATGGGTAAACGTCGGGCGGCAAGAACGAAGCACAGTAGAGGAATCACCGTGACCGGGCCGCTTAGGATCAGCACAGCATCGCTAGCCAGGCTGCCCTGGCCAAAAACGACCGTACCGTGTTTCATGCCCAGCCAGACTATTGCCGCTGAAGGCCCGGCCATCAGCAGCATTTCAAACGCCATCCCCACCGCGCCATCGACCGCGGCCAACTTACGCACCAAGCCATAAAAGGCAAACGACCACGCTAAGAACAGGGCGATCCACGGCACCTGCCCCTGTGTCCACATCAAGTAACCGATGCCCCCTGTGGCAAAAGCCAAGGCGAGCCATTTGCCTGGTCGCAGGCGTTCACCCAAGAGAAATACACCCAAAACGACATTGCACAACGGATTAGTGTAATAGCCCAAACTGTTTTGAACCGATTGCCGACTGGACACTCCGTAGAGAAACACATACCAGTTGACGACGATGAGTACCGAACTCAACAGCAGCAGACCCAGGGTGCCCGGCATGCGGACAATCCGGATCAGGTCACGCAACCGCGCGGTCGCTCCCAGAATTAGCAGCAAAAATGCTGCACTCCAAAAGACCCGGTGCGCTAAAAACTCCAGCGGCCCGACCTGCGGCAACAGAGCCACATAGAGCGGCATCAGTCCCCAGCAGGCGTGAGCCGTCAGACCAAAGAGCAATCCGGCGCGTTGCGAGGCGGCATCGTGTGCGTTCATGGACCCATTATAGGCACCGAATCGGCCGCGTCACGACTCAATCGCCCCCGGCTCGCGTCGCCAGGGCCGGCAACGTGGCCTCGGCCCCGTAGCTGTGGAAATGTACCGAGCCATCGGCATGCAGGAAGTGCGAGCCACCGGAGTGAAAGCTCCAGAAATGCCAGAACGAGCAGGCGTCGGCCTTGGTGCTGCGGCGGTAGGGATAGGGAGAATCCGGGCAGGTGTCGAAGGCCGTCTGCGTCTCGCGGACGCCCAGCGAGCTATCGCCGGGTACACCCCACCCCCCCCAGCCGCCCTGCCAGCGACCGCCGCGCGTGCGTTCGTTGATGGGTCGCTCGCCCACCAGCTGCGTGTTTGAGGTGCCATCGGTAATCGCGTTGAGCGTGATGGCCGAATTGAGGAACAGGGTGCCGTCGTTGCGGGCGCTGGACCGACCGGCGACGCCGAGATAGTTCGAGTTTTCGACGCGATCGGGCGGGACCAGGCCGAGCGTCAGCGGCGGATCGCTGGGGCAGCGAAACACCTTGAGTTGCATGGACTCGTAGTTCCCCAGGTGCAGCGCTCCCGGCGACGGCCCGGCGGCGTAGGCCGTTTCGATCTCGCGCCAGATGGCGTCCTGCTCCAAGTACGGCAGCAATCGACCGCCCCAGGCCAACAATCGGTAGCGGTCAGGATTCGGTCCCCTGGCGCTGTCCATGTCCACCGGATGCGTGATCGCGGGCGGCAAACTGGCATGGGTGCCGTGGTAGTTGTGAAACGCCAGGCCAAGCTGGCGAAGGTTGTTGGAACAGGCCAGCCGCGCCGCCGCCATCCGAGCGGACTGGACGGCGACGACGAGCAGGCCCATGAGCACGGCGACGATGGCGATCACGACCAGAAGTTCGAGCAGGGTGAAGGCCCGCCGAACCCTCCATAACTGCCAGTGAAACATACTGGACTCCTCAAGAGGAATGTGCCTACTTGGTAGTATCCCTGAGATGCATTGTCATATGGACTAAAAGAGTCTGTATTCCGTTCGATTGCGCAATCAAACGACATATCATGCGTATCGGATGAACCCCTGTCCCGATAGGAGGGGTGGTTGGCGGATCACCCTCCACTCGGAGTGGCATCGCGGCCGGCTTCGGACAGGCCGCCAATCCCTTAGCGTAGATCTTGAAATTGACATCTTCAAACTTCGGAAGACAGTTGCCAGCTTTGGCTGGATGGTTGGCGATCAGGCAACCACCACTCACACAGAACTCGCACTCTTCGGGGTCTGACTCGAAGGTTTGATTCTTCCCAAAGTCGTAGAAATACCTTGCTTCTCGACAGACTCGGTTGCAGAGCGGGGGCGCTGCAGCGAACACGAAAACGATGATGGTGAACATCATCAGTGCACCAAGACGGAGTGAAAGCATAGCTTCACCTCCATTTCGACTGAAGGAGAAATCAGGAGGCAGTTGGTTTGTTTCTCCTCGCGACAAACCAAACACAAACAACTATCGTGAAAATCAAGACTGCGAGCGAAGCGACTCCGACGTAGACCCAGTGGATTCGACTCGAATTCTCCAACTGAATCTGCTCTACCAACTGATCGTATGGTTGGAGTTGCTCCTCGACGTTTAAATATCGCTTGGAGCCGTCGTCTCTGATGATGTAATATTGCTTTCCATCAGGATTATTTCTGTCATGAACAAAAGTTTTTGCTGGGAAATCAGGCTTGATGGAGCCGATCGTCTCTTCTTTAAATAAAGATGTCTCGCAGCGAAAAGATTCTAGTACTTTCTTTGATGAATTAGTGTTTGTCAAAGTCCATAGTAATGGGTAAAAATTATTTGATACAGATCGAGTGTACTTCACTGAATACGACAATCGGGTTGTCCCATCGTGAACATGTGCCAAGCGGATAGGAAGAAAATTTTGGGATTTAGCCAACCATAATGCGATGTATGTTGATCTTGAGCCATCAGTAGGAATAATAGCTTTTGCGCAGTCGATATCCTCAATTTTTTCTCTATCCGACAATATAATAAGTTCTTCTAGTTTGAATAGTCGAAATGCTTTGTTTATAGGTCGAAATGTCATTGCAATAGGACGGCAAGGCAACTCTTGCGATCCATCACAAACTAATTTGCTCCCAAATCGTGCCGATGGATGCTTCTTTAACTCTTGCCAGTCAACAAGACCGGATGGCCGCACAAGACAGGAACCTTTTTGATCAAAAAAATGAACTTCCAGTGATAGCTCGAATTGCTTGGTATTCACCGACCAAACGGCTCGCTTTCTCTCCATCATAAAATCACTGTCCTTCAAACGAACTTTACTCGATGAATGAAGTCGAAGATCTGCAGCCGGAATCGGTTCACCTGATGGGTTCATTAGTTTTGCGCGAGATTCGCTTAAGGATTGCCACAACTCAGATTGGCTGCCCTTGGGCATGAACAATTCTTCTTTCCACTCGATCTCCACCTCCTTGAACGCCTCCTCCTGGCGTTTCCAGGCCGCCTCAATCTCGGCCAGCAAGGCCTTGTTTTTGTCGTCCGCCCCTGGCCCCTGCGCCGGCAAAGTGGCACAGAGCAGCACGGCCAACACCAGCGTTCCGCCAAAGATCCGTTTCATGGCTTTGCTCCTTGCTCGGGGGATGTCTCACGACCGATCGTGTGAACGGTGAGCGGCAATCGCTGGACGGGACGGCCGGGACGTTGCACCTCAAACCATAGTGTCTGCTCGCGGTAGCCCGGCTGCTCGATGCGATAGCGGACCCGATAGCGTGGCTCGATTCCTGTAGTCGACTCCAGCCGCTCGACGGTCACACCGGGATTCGCGTTCTCGATACGGGGCACGGCGAGAACCTCGCCCGAGCGGGAGGTGATGCAGACCTCTTCCTCCACCATCTCGCCGACATCGCGGATGCCGCTGAGTAGTCGCTCGGGCATCAACTCGACCTCAGGCAAAAAGTACGCCTGCACGCCGATGCGATACTTGCGCGGCTGCGTTCGGCCCTGTAGCCGCACCTCGACGAACAGGTTGGCGTGTACCAGGCCTTCCCGTGGTTTGCCCGGCACGATCTCCAGATGGCCTTTTTGGCCGTCGCGAACGATCGACGCGTGAAACGCCTCGTCGGAGCTATGCACTTCCATCGACTCGATCGGCTCGTTGGCCGAGAATCGCAGCGTGCCCTTGACCATGTCCCGTTCCGACTCAGCTACCTCGCCAAGCGTGTACTGGGTTGCCTCCCATTCGACCTCACGGATCAGTTTGCCCGTCATCGCCCAGGAAACCTGAAAGGGGCCACGCTCTGAGGCCTCCGCCTCGACGCCGATCTTCAACTCTAGGCGGTCGTTCTTGCCGGCTGGGTCGCTGGGCACCACTTCCATCACAATCTCCACCTGGCCTTCGGCCGGGATCGTGCAGGAGGCGGGTTGAAACGAGACGCAACGGCAATCGCCGAAGAAACGGGCTACGCTCACGTCTTCCTTCAGACGATTGCGGAGAACCAGCGTGCGGGTTTGCTTTTCCTCCGTCCGCAACTCACCCAGAACCGAATCAGGCTGAACAAGTTCCAGGGCAGGCGGAAGGGACTTCGGGCGAAAGGATTGCCCGAAGAAGTGGCCACCCACGGCGGCAGCGATCACCGCTAGCACGGCAAGACCATAACGTACGGCGGGGGGGGCGACGTAAGGAACATAAATCCTTCCTCCAAACCACCGCTATCCTAATCACACTCCGAATCTGTGTCAACCATCCTTTTCCCTGTTCTGGTCAATCTTTACATTCGCGCAACCATGCCTACTGACCAAACACAGACCGGCTCACCCCAATGCACGCGTCACGATCGTTTGTGCTTCCTCGATGATCTGCTTCAGGTGCTCCTCGCCGCGGAAACTCTCGGCGTACAGCTTGTAGACGTTCTCCGTGCCCGAGGGGCGGGCCGCGAACCAGCCGTTGGCCGTCGTCACCTTCAGGCCGCCGATGGCCGCGCCGTTGCCCGGTGCGGTCGTCAGCCGGGCCGTGATCGGCTCGCCGGCCAGTTCCGCGGCACTCACCGCGTTGGGGGCCAGCGCCTTGAGTCGGCGTTTTTGTTCGGGTGTCGCCGGGGCATCGATCCGCTGATAGTACGGCGTGCCGTGCTGGGCCGTCAGTTCGCGGTAGTGTTCGCCCGGGTCGCGCCCCGTGACGGCGGTGATCTCGGCCGCCAGCAGCCCCATAATCAGGCCGTCCTTGTCGGTAGTCCACACGGTGCCATCACGACGCAGGAAGCTGGCTCCCGCGCTCTCCTCGCCACCAAACCCCAGCGTGCCGTCGTAAAGCCCCGGTGCAAACCACTTGAAGCCCACCGGCACCTCAACCAGTTTACGCCCCTCAGCCGCCACCACGCGGTCGATCAGCGACGACGACACCAGCGTCTTGCCGATGCCGACCGTCGAACGCCACCCCGGCCGATGGCCCAGGAGATAGCGAATGGCGACGGCGAGGTAGTGATTGGGGTTGAGCAGCCCGGCCGAGGGGGTGACGATACCGTGGCGATCCGCATCGGGATCATTGCCAAACGCCACCTGGAAGCGATCCTTGAGGTGAACCAGCCCAGCCATGGCATAGGGACTGGAGCAATCCATGCGCACCTTGCCGTCGTGATCGACGGTCATGAACGCAAAGGTGGGATCAACACGCGGATTGACCACCTGAAGCGATAGGTTGTACATCTCGGCGAGCGGCTCCCAGTAGGCCGCCGCTGCCCCGCCCAGCGGATCAACACCGATCACGACGCCGGCTTTGCGGATGGCCTCCAGGTCGATCACGTGGGCCAGGTCGCGCAGATAGGGTGTGACGAAGTCCACGGCGTGCGTCTTGCTCGCTCTCAACGCCTGTTCATACGCCATGCGACGCACGCCAGCATTATTCGCACGAAGCAGTTCATTGGCCCGCTTCTGGATGGCATCGGTGACATCGGTGTCGGCCGGGCCACCATGCGGCGGGTTGTACTTGAAGCCGCCATCGGCGGGAGGATTGTGCGACGGCGTGATGACAATGCCATCGGCCAACCCCTGCGTCCGGCCGCGATTGTAGGTCAAGATGGCATGCGAAATGACCGGCGTGGGCGTGAAGCCGTCGTTGGCCTGCAGATGGACGATGACACCATTGGCCGCGAGTACCTCCAGGGCGGTACGTTGGGCGGGGCCGCTGATAGCGTGGGTGTCCTTGCCCAGCAGCAGCGGGCCGCTGTACCCCTGGGCGGCGCGATACTCGGCGATCGCCTGGGTGATGGCCAGGATGTGCGCCTCGGTAAAGGTGCCATCCAGGGGCGTGCCACGATGGCCACTGGTGCCAAACGCAACCATCTGGTTGGCATCGGCCAGGTCGGGAGAACGCTCGAAGTAGGCCCGCTCTAGGGCCGCGACATCGAGCAGCAACTCCAGGGGTACCGGCTTTCCCGCCCAGGCAGAGAGACTCATTCGTCGGTCCTCCGATTCAAGTCTAATCCCCCGAGGTGCGGGATGGCTTACCAGACATACTCGATACTGAACGTTGCCTTGCCGTCCTTGAAGATCACGGGCACGAGAATCTCGTCCTTGCCGGCCGATTTGCGCACCTTGCCACCGGGTGCTCGCAGGGTCCAGGTGCCGTCGATCTTGAAGACCCCCTCGGCGGTGGCTTCGATCTTGTTGGCGGTCATGGCCCGGTAGGTTAGGTCGGTGGTACCCGCCGGAGCGGTGAGGGTAAAGGTGCGGCGGAGCAGGGTTTGCTTGCCCTTGACCTCTGGCGCGGGGAAGTCTTCGACAGCCATCTCGCCCAGACGATACAAGAAAGTGGGCCTTTCCTTGTCGTCGAGACGGTAGCCCTTGAAGCTCCAGCCGAGCTTGCGCACGTCGTCGCTGGGCCAGGCGGCGTCCGGGGTAGCCAATTTTGCAAACGGCGCGCCACCCGGCAAGCGCAAGATATTGTCCCCGGCCGGCGGCTCATAGCCGACCCCGCGATCCGTCCAGTGTCTGCCGGCGTTCATGAATTCCCCTTGCCACAGCAACGAAATCTGCATCCCATTGGCATCAAAAGCTAAGTGCGCCTTCTCGGGATAGCCCACAGCAATGGCTCGAGGTCCGGCCCCCTCGATAAAGTTGCGGTATAGAATGGCCGTGGTCGTCGGCGTCAGCGGAATGTACTTGCCCTGGCCGACCCCAGGGGGTAGTTGTGCCGCTGCCCCATCCTTGAGATAAAGCCACATCGCCTCGATCTGTTGCAAGGCGCTGCCATCGAGCACCTCAGGCAGGACACTTTTGCCATTGACGAACGAGGCGGGCATCCGCGTGCCGGGACGAATCTTCTGCGGATCGCTGATATAAGCATGGAACCAATCGCGTTCCAGGCGTTTGGGCATCAAAGTCAGGTCGATCCCTTGTACCCCTTCGGCTTGTTTGCCATTAAACGTGTGACATTTGACACAGCCGAGATTGTTGCCACTTACCAGATTGCGTGCGGCAGACTTCACCTTACCAAGCGTTTCTTCGAATTGGACCTCCGGCACCGCCGGCAGTTTGTCGACAGCCTTCCAAGCGGCCACGATCCCGCCCTTGTAACTATCGCCGAAGCCAGGCATGCGGGTGAGCATATAGGGGCGATGATTGGCTCCGTTGTGGAGGATCTGCTTAACATAGTCGGCTTGGAGTTTAGCGCCGGCCCCATCGAGGCTAGGGGGCAGACGGCCCTCGTCGCCCATCTCGGGCTGGACGGTTTGGAACCACTTGTCCAGTTCTGGTTGCACCCCGCCGACTTTGTCCCGCTGGTGACAGGCGTAACAGTTGAACGTCATCATCGTATCTGTACTAATTTGCTGGGGAGTCTGTACGGGGGGTAATTTCTCCATCGCCGCTGCCAACGCCTTTTTCTGTGGCTGGCTCAGGCCAAAATGCGGCACCCCACCGACAGGTTTGTCGGCCAAGCACCCTTTACCCTCGGCCAAGGTGGCAAAAGCGGGTGCTTTGATGGTCGGTTCGATCACTTCTTTGGGCAATTTGAGTGTGTGACAGTTGGCACAACCAGCTGTTGCAAACACTTTTTTCCCCTTGGCCACAAGGGCTGGGTTGATCGTTAGGGCATCCTCTTCGGCCCCTTTGACCATCAGCGGTTTACCAGCCCCTTCGGGGTTGGCTGAGAGCAGGTTCTGCAGGGGAGTTTTCTTGAGTCCTGGACCGTTGAGGGAACAAGAAAGTTCTGCTCCACCGGCGGCCTGAAAGAATTCGATGCGGGCTTTGTGAACACCGGGCTTCAGCGGGATGCTACCGCTTTTACTGATGGTGCCATGAACGCCATCATTGTCGATCACCAGCGTATTATCGATGAAAAGTTTACTACCGTCGTCACTGGCAAGAGTGAAGGTATATTTGCCCTCGTTCTTCACGACAAAATACCCTTCAAACACAATCGCATAGTTGCTCTCGCGACCAGCCACGCTCAGATCGAGGTTGGTCAGCAGTCCCTCGGAGACCGGCTTGAGCTTGCTGAAGTCGGGTAGCGTGTCCCAGTCGCCGTGATATGCCTTGTAGGACATAGTGCCCGTGCCGCCCTGTAGGCCGAGCTTCTGCTCTTGGAGCAGATACGAAGCCACGTCGGCCGCTTCCTTGGCGTTGAGCAGCCGGGGCATGCGACCAGACGGGCGAGCATGCGTGGGGTCTTGCAGAAACTTCGTCAGCCCCGGCAGGGTGTACTTGGCCACCAGATCGCCCAGGGGCACCGAACTGGGTAGCCTCGTCGTCGGTTTGGCCTGGGCATCCAACGCTCCGTGACACGCCACGCACCCCACTTTGCCGTACAGGTCCCGGCCGATCGTTACCGACGAAGTTCGGCCGTGCTGGTTCTGGCCAGTTGAGGCCAACAGGTGAACTAGAGCTTCGACCTTGTCCTTGGCCTCGGGGTCAGCGGCGAAGCTGTGCGGCATGGTGGTGCCGGGCTTGACCGATTGAGGATCGGCCAGAAAGCGGCGCAGCCAAGCGATACGGAGTCGTGAACCTGCTTCAGACAAGACCGGCCCTTGTTTGATGAGCAGTGTTTTATCCGTGGAGATGTGACAGTTGAAACACCCCAGTTCGGTGGCGAGCAGTCGCCCGCCGCGATCGCTAGGGGTCTCGGCGTGAAAGCGTTCAAAGGAAGCGACAACAGGAGCCTTGGCCCAAAGGGGGCTGATGAAGCATAAAAGAGCGACCCAGGTGAAACGAGCCAGCATGCCGAGCACCTCGAAAGAGTGGCGGGAGCGAACGGGGGTGGGGATTAACCGTTAATATGGAGGACACGGGCCGAAAGGACAAGAGAGCAAAGCCCGCACTCCGTTCCCCTGATGCGACCGCTGTAGCCCGATGAGGTGTCGATGAACGCTCTAGAACCTTCTTACAATGTCTGGAAGCATACAATTCAAGCATGAAAAAACCGCCGGCCTAGACCGGGACCAGCGGTTTCCCTCGCCCTCGTCGTCCTGGGTGCCCCTCAGTCGATGATGCGGCCACCGACGCTTTGGCTTTCCTCGCTTTCGTCACTCATCTGGTTGGGCAGACCGTAACGCATCAAGTAGGCATCTTCGCCAGTATCCTCGTAGAAGCCGCGTAGCACTTTGACGCCTAAGAAGCCCTGTTTGCGGAAAAACAGTTGGGCATCCAAATTGCTTTCTCGCACCTCCAAGGTGATGCTGGTCCGTCGATGGCTAGAGAGCTTGCTAACGAGCTTGGTTACCATCAGAGTGCCGATGCCCTGTCGCCGCCACTGCGGATGCACACCGAAGTTGAGGATGTGCAACTTGTGCTTGTGCAACTCATAGATCATGTAGCCGACGATTCGTTCGCCTTGCTCAGCGACCATACCAATACAATTGCGTTGACGCAGGCAGCGGAGAAAGTCTTCTTCGGTCCAGGCGAAGGCAGTATTTTCGGATTCGGCTCCGAGAACTTCGGGCATGTCACGGCGGATCATCCAGCGGATATGAACGCGGCTAAGATCTGGATTGTTTGTGTGAAGGAAATGCATGAACACGGCCTCCTCTGCTTGCCAGCCCGTGGAGGGCTGACCCCCCTTGCCTGGAATACCCGTCCCTGGGTAGCCCGCTGTCGTGATTCCCCTGGCGTTGATCTCCTAGAGACGAGCGGCGGTTCCGGGCGCTGCTCCGGTTCCCAACGGCAGGGTCGTTGGATGTCTTCTCCCCCTCCAACGCGGGGCGGATACTAGCAACGTGCCCCGGATGGCTCAAGGGCAAGCTGCCCTCTTTTTCACGGCTCGTTCTCTCCAATGACATCCCCATGTCAACAACCAAAACCGGCCCGTGGCCGGTGACATAACGAATAACGGTCGCCATCCTCGACTCGCCCGTTCACCATGGGAGCTTCCCCAGGAAACCCCTTCACCGGCGCAGCCAGTCCGGTAGATCCCCTGAGAATCGGCTAGAATCGGCCTGGCCCCATCATCCCAGAACCTGCCAACCCTCCCGTTCCGGGACCGCCCATGCCACCTGGTCCCCCGGGTTTCCCACCCATGTTGGGACCTGCTACTTTCGTACTCTTTTTGATCAATGGATCTTCTTCCATGAACTCTTTCGGATAGGTCAGCGGCCGGCTAAACTCTGGCAGATCTGGTGGGGTGCGAAAGACCATCGGCTCCTTGGGCGGACGGGTGGAGCTTTCGGTAGTAGTGCAGCCAACTAGGACCAACAGCGATAGCAGAAGGCCGGTTCCGCACCTGATATGCATACGGCATCCTCCCTAACGATTGGCCTCTTCCCCCTGAAAGAGGACAATCGAGAACCGGTTCATAGCGTTCTATGCGGCGTGATCAAGAGGAAAATCGGCCTTGCTTCGGTGGGATAGAGTCGATATGGGATCTCACCACGAATGAGATCAAGGCGGAGGATCGGACGTGAATGCACTCCCGTTGATTATGGGGCGTCGGTTGACACTAGCCGCCCTGTTGGGGGCCATGGCCCTCTTGACCGGTTGCGCAGCCATGGACGATTTCAGCATCCGCAAGATGAATGTGAGCGTGTTCCAACCACCGGCCGATCCGATGGATGTAGTAATCAACTCTAAAGATGGGTCGGCACGGGTGCGAGCCTTGGCCTACATCCGTGAGCCGGCAGCTCGAGGTGGAAGCCCCGAAGAGCAGCAACAGACGCTGGAGGTGATGAAATATTGCGCGACGAAGGATCTGCTCCCGGCAGCACGATTGGCTGCTATCGACCGCTTGCGTCACTTCCGTGATCCGGCCGTGGTGGAGATTCTCAAAGAGGCTTACTACAGCGCTAGCGCATTCCCTAATATCGAGACCGCTTCTGTCATTCGCCGACAGGCGCTCTCGGCCTTGGCCGACACCCGCCACGAAGCGGCCGTAGAGATGCTCGTGACCGTGGTGCGTGAGCCACCTGCGGAAGGGGCCGAGGTAGAACGGCAAGCGAAATTGGATGAGCGGCTCACAGCAGCCCGAGAGTTAGGACGGTTTCAAAGCCCCGCCGCGGCGATGGCTCTCGCAGAGGTTTTGAGTAAGGAGAGGGATGTTGGTTTACAAAGACGTGCTCATGAATCGCTGGTGAAGATCACGGGGCAAGATCTACCCATCGATGGGCGAGTCTGGAGCGAATGGGTGAATGATCCCATCAATCGACAAATGATTGTCGAACGCAAGCAGACGCCTAGCCTTCTTCAGCTAGTTGGGTTCACCCGAAGCCCGTAGCAAGGACGCATCGGGCCTTTGCAATCGGGCTGCCGTTTTCAATAAAATTGATATTATTCATCAAGAAATACCTAATAATTCCTTTACAAATGATTGAATTTTAGAGCCATCTGCTTGTCCCGATAATTTTTTTACAGAAAGCCCCATAACTTTACCAAAATC
>JBDNDE010000142.1:0-11884 GCA_046719305.1 Gemmataceae bacterium
CCCGATACTTTGCTTGCTGAGTGGTATGAATTGCTGACCGATCTACGCAACTATCCCAGTGATCCCTTCGAGGCCAAAAAACAACTCGCGGCCGCGATTGTCGCGGGATACCATGGAACGGAGGCTGGGCAGCAAGCCCGGCAAGCCTGGGAGAATCGTTTTTCCAAGGGGCAAGATCCCGACGAGATTCCCGAGGTGATCCTGAGCGAAACCACGCTTACTCTGCCTCAGCTGGTCAAAGCATTGCAACTGGCTCCCAGCGGCAACGAAGCTCGGCGGCTCGTCGAGAGCGGCGCGGTAACCCTCGGCCCGCAGCGGACCAAGATCACCGATCCCAAAGCCAGTATTGAGCTTACCGATGGGTTGATTGTCCGGGTCGGTTCGCGAAAAATCGCCCGGGTTAGACGCGGATGATTGGGCTAGGTGAAGTGCATCTTTGGTATGTTGATCTGCAGGTAATGCCTGATTCGCTTTCTATTCTTGATCCTGCAGAACAAGCACGTGCCGCCCGTTTCGTGAGCGATACATCCCGGCAACAGTTTATTGCTGCCCGCGCCCAGCTACGCCTTTTGCTGGGCCAACTCGTCGGCCTTGTGCCAGAACAGGTGGCCTTTGCCACGACAGGAAACGGGAAGCCGATCCTAGCGGATTTGCCAACGGAGCGGCAGGTGCATTTTAATCTGTCGCATTCAGGCCGCGGCATGGTGTTGGCGGTGAGTCGCACGCATGAGGTGGGCGTTGATCTAGAATGGCTGCGGCCGCGTGAGAGCTACCGCGAGTTAGCCGCACGTTATTTCACGTCTGAGGAAGTGGCACGCGTGACGGATCTGCGATCGTTTTATGAAATCTGGACGCGAAAAGAAGCCTTCCTCAAAGCGTTGGGACTTGGCTTGGCCGGTGGACTGCAAGGCTTCGCCGTCAACGCAGGAGAACCGCCCTGCGTGTTGCATGTCGAAGGGGACGTGACTGCTGGCCAACGCTGGACCTTAGCCTCAGGGGAGCCACGAGAGGGAGCAATTGTGGCCGTAGCGATCCCTGCTCCAAATGTGCCGGTCATTTGGCACCCCTGAGTCAACAATTGCAGTGCTTTAGGACACTTGGGCCAGTCAGGCCGCGCGTTTTCGACGCCTAGCCATCTCTAACAACTGCATCAATTCACGATAATGATCCTCAAACGTCCAGCGTGCCGCACTCTGCAAGGCAGCCTTACTCGCCGCCCGTCGCGTGCCGTTATCCATAAAGGCTTGCATGGCTAGGGCCAACGGTACAGGATCATGAGGGTTGGCGATAATGCGACTATCCGCGGGGGGATGGAGCAGTTCGGCTGCCCCGTTGCTGCAACTGGTTACCACTGGTAGCCCCACGGCGATGGCTTCAAGGACCACTAGGGAACATGGATCGTAAAAGGTCGGATGCACCAACATATCCCCGGCAAAGTAAATGTCACGAATGTCGGGATGATATCCCAGAAAGCGAATGTGGTCAGCGATACCGAGTTTTCGGGCCTGAGCCTCGTAGCGTCGTGCTTTGCCTGCCCCAAAGACGCCCAGCCGAAACCGCCGCCGATCGCTCATGTGGGCGACCGCGTTCAGCAGCGGTTCCAACCCTTTAAGTCGTGGATTGACACCCAAGAAAATGGCAAACACGTCGTCGGGTTCGATGCCCCAGTGTTGCCGGGCCGTCACACGGCGGGCCGGGCGATCGGTCGCAAACAGCCGTGAAGGATCAATCGCCGAGCGTAAGACCTCAATATGCGAAGCAGGCACGCCAAGATAACGCATCAAATGCTTCCGAGTAAACTCACTAATCGCAATCACCAAAGGCATCGGATCGGCATGATATTGTCGTTGCTCAAACCACTTCATGGACCAATGGGCGGGAGTCAGGGCACGAAGTATCTGGGCCAACGAGCGCTGCCAGGTGGTTGCAAACCGCTGCCGACCATGTTCGACAGCCGCCGCATAGACCCCGCCTTGGGGAAATTGAACATCGACGCCGATAACCTTGTCGAAGCCGAGCGAAAGATCGACTGGCTGGCGTCGTAGTTCGCGGGCAACGGCAGCACTGAAACGCCAAGGTCGCAGCACTCGTGGATGGGAGAAGTCCGGCAGGGGGTGCAAGATAACCTGCGGTGGAAGCGAGGCAGCATCCCATCGTGAAGCCAACAAATGCACTTGATGCCCATCCTTGCAGAGGCGATGCAGAAGCATAGCGATATATGTTTCGCATCCGCCCCGCGCCGGCTCTACCACAGGGTGGCAGATGGCCAGTTTCATGAGCACCCTCACGGCACTGGAAACACAAAAGATCTCGGTGGGTCGGGCTGATAGCCGGTGCCCGGTGCGATGTCAAGGGGAAATCAGGCAACTCTAATCCAAGCATGCAAGCACGCGCAGAGGTATCGGCTGCTAGCGTCGCGCGAAGCCGTATTCTGTGACAGCCGTATTATGTGACAGCGTTCCACGCAGACCCAGTGGGTGTTTGGGTCTCCCGCGGACATACGGTGTATGCGTGGGTTAGCGGGCGGTGGAAGGCAGAGGAGGTTTGCCTAGTCCACCGTCATAATGCCTACTGGCGGGGTCGTCTGGGTCCAGCGACACCGATACCGCCGCTCGCTGCCCCGTCAACAGGGCAAACAGACACGGCAGCAGCAACAACGTCGCTAACGTGCCGGCTGACAGACCACCGATCACCGCCAAGCCCAGAGGGACATTCTGCTTGCCGCCTTCGCCTAGCCCTAACGCTAGCGGGACCATCCCTGCGATCATCGCCCCGCTGGTCATCAGAATTGGCCGCAATCGCTGACTAGCTCCGCGTCGGGCAGCTGCTTGAGCCTCGTCCCCCTCGCGATGGCAACGATCGGCAAATGTGACAAGCAAGATGGCGTTGGCGACGGCTACGCCTACCGCCAGGATGATACCCATAAACGATTGCAGATTTAATGTCGTTCCCGTAAGCAGCAACGCTAGCGTCGCCCCACTAGCCACGGCCGGCAAGGTGGCGACCGAGACAAAGGCCAATCGCAACGATTGAAAATAGGCCGTCAAGAGGAAGAAGATGACCACGAGCGTCGCTAGCAGGCCGACACTCAGGCTGTCGAATAGTTCTCGCATCGGCGCAATCTGGCCACGCAACTCGACTTCGATGCCTTGAGGGGGCTCGAGCGATGCCAGTACCTCGTCGATCCGGGCCGCCACGCGCCCCATATCCTCGCCCTCGACGTTTGCCGTTAGGCTGACATAACGACGCAGGTTGGCGCGGTCGTAGCGGCCGGGCATCGTGCCGCTGGTAATATTGGCCACATCGCGCACGAGCAGATGGCTATGCAGGTGGTTGTTGATGGGAATGTTGCCGACCTTGTCGGGCGAATCCATCTGGTCAACGGGAAGCTCGACCTGCACCTGATAGCCCACCCCCGTTCGCGCATCGCGCCAGAACATCGGGACGACAAAGCGGCTCGATGAGGTGGCAGCCAAAAGCGTGCGTGTCACGTCCTGGACAGTGGCTCCGCTCAGGGCGGCCTTTTCGCGATCGACTTGCACCTTCACCGTGGGATAGTCCAACGCCTGTACAAATTGAATGTCGCGTAGGCTGCCGATGCCCTCCAGACGGTCGCGTAACTGCTCAGCAAATCGCAGGTTGTCAGCCAGTTTCGGCCCACTAACAACTACCTCGATCGGCGCGGCCGCCCCCAGGCTCATCACCTCGTTGACAATATCGGCCGGCTCAAAGGAGAGTTGCACGCCGTCCATGCCGTGGTTTTTGAGACGTTCGGGCAGTTCACGGCGGAGCCGGGCCACCAGTTGGGGCGTGGGCAGGTCAGGATTCGGATGCAGAGCCACTAGCAACAGTGCTTCATGTGGCCCGCCCATCCATTGGTAAATCGTGTTGATCGGGTTGCCTGAAGGAATCGTGCCGACATACCCCACCGAAGTCTCGACACGCTCGGGGCCAACAATTTGCTCAATCTCGCTGAGCGTCTGTAGAGTGATTTCTTCGGTGCGTTCCATTCGTGTTCCCGTTGGTGCCCGAAGCCGTAGTTTGATTTGCCCGGTATCAACCGTGGGGAAAATCTCCTTGCCCAGCTGTTGCCCCCCTGCCACGACAAAGCACCCAGCCACCAGCAGATACCCGGGAATCACCCAGCCACGCCAGGGCAACAAGACCGACAGCAAACGGCCATAACCCCAGGCGAGCCAGGAGGGCCGTGGGGACGATTCCTGGGGGGCACGGCGCAGCAACCAGATGCACAGCACAGGAACAAAAGTGCTTGAGAGGATGTAGCTAGTGACCATCGCAAAGCCGACGGCCAAAGCCAACGGAGCAAACAGCGATCGTGCCGCTCCCTGCATCAGAAACGTCGGCAGAAACACCGCCAGGATGCACAGCATGGCGAGCAGACGAGGCACGGCCGTTTCGGCATTACCCAAGCGCACCGCCCGAGCCACCGAGGTGGTGTGATCCATTTGGCTATGAATATTTTCTACTTCGACTGTAGCTTCATCGACCAGGATGCCAACCGAAAGAGTCAAGCCACCGAGGGTCATGAGGTTGAGCGTCTGGCCCGTCAGCCATAGGCCTAGGACGGCTCCGAGCAGAGCCAGCGGGATGTTGAGAACGATGACGACCACACTACGCCAATCGCGTAAAAACAGCAGCACCATCAGCCCGGTCAGAAGCGCCCCCAGGGCCATCTCAAGCGTCAGGCCCTGCAGGGCCTGACTCACATAGGGGGATTGATCAAACTCAAAACGCACTTGGATATCTTCAGGCAACACCGCCTGCATCTTCGGCAGATTGGCTTTAACCGCTTCTACCACGGCCAGCGTCGATGCGTCAGGCCGTTTGGTCACCAGAATGTACACGGCTCGGCGACCATTGGCTAAGGCATAGCCGCAGGGGATGTCGGCCCCGTCCTCCACGGTGGCTAGATCGCGTAGGAAGAGGCTGCGTC
This sequence comes from Gemmataceae bacterium, assembly GCA_046719305.1. GTDB lineage: Bacteria > Planctomycetota > Planctomycetia > Gemmatales > Gemmataceae > RGDT01. The sequence continues at coordinate 4,955 of JBDNDE010000142.1, forward strand.
CGGGCAACAGGGGGATTGAGCCGAAATCCTTAGTCTGCTCGGCAATCGAGTTGACCTCGACGATGGGAAACTGTTGGCCGACACGCAAGTTACCCGAAGGGCTGACGGTGTTGCCCCCAGCGACAGCGGTGATGATGTCCGAGGGCGAGAGGTTGTGCGCTCGCAGCCGCTCGGGATCGACGCGAATGACGATGGTGCGTTGCCCGGCCCCCAGCGGTGGCGGTGCGGAGACACCTGGCAGGCCGGCAAACATGGGCCGTACCCGAAACAGTGCTTGGTCCTGAATCTCGCTAACCGGCCGAGTATCGCTGGAGAGAACCAGGTAGCCAACTGGCACGCTGCCCGTGTCGAAGCGCATAACGAACGGCGGCACGGTGCCCGGGGGCATAAAGGCACGCGCGCGGTTCACGGTGGTAACAACCTCGCTCATGGCCTGGGCCATGTCGGTACCGGGGTGGAAATGCAAGGCGATTACCGCCGCGCCTTGGATGCTTTTGGATTCGACGCGGCGGATCCCAGTCAGATAAAGCGAGTAATATTCGTAATAATTTGTAATCAATCCCTCCATTTGCATGGCGTCCATACCGCCGTACGGCTGAGCGATATAGATGACCGGAAGATTCAACGATGGGAAGATATCTTTATTGGTGCGGATCACTGCCAGGACACCGCCCGCAAGAAGAGCGCCGACAGCAACCATCACGCTAATGGGTTGTCGCAGGGCGAAGAGGATCGGGTTCATCGGCATCGACCCAGGAACACGCTATGACGCGGTGAATGCAATCATTTTAGCGAGTTGTGCCAACCGTTGCACCCCACACGGCACGCAGGTAACTGGTGCATTATCTGCCACGGTGGGCAGGGCAGCAGCTTTTCCCTAAACTCCTCGCTGTTGTAGCTGTATGCCGCTGTCTTACTTACAATCGGAGGCCAAAGCATGCGTCGCTTTCGCTGGGCAATGTTATTCGGAGTGGTGCTCGTTGCCTCGGCTCAGGCGGTCATCATTCGCCTCACCGCTCTAGCGGAACTGGTCCGCGAATCCTCCTTCATCCTTGAGGCCAAAATCGTCTCCGTGGACGAGAAACGCCCGGCGATGATGCTCGAAGTCAGCCGTATCCTGAAAGGCAAAACGGACTTGAAAAAAATGCCCGTGTTGATCGGAGAGGGCGACGCCGGGGCCAGCAAACGAAAGGAAGCCCCGCAACTGCTGGAGCGTGTCGCCGTCAACCTTCCCCTGGTGGTCTTTGTCAGCCAGCGCGACAAAGAGTTCACCGCCTTCGTCTTCAGCGACGGTACCTGGTACAGCCTCGAAGGCCAATCGGTCGAGGGCAACCTCCGCTGGCGCTTCGCCCACCTGGAACCGTACCTGCGTCGCACCTTTGCCGGCTCTACGGCCGAGATGCTCAAGCTGTTGGAGGCCGACAAGGGCTACCCCAAACCCGACGCGAAGGGCAAACCGGGACTTGGGCCGCCGGTCAAAAAAAAGACCGGTCATCGGCTGCCGAGGTCCGAAGCGAACCATCAAACGATGCCCGAGCCCGAGCCCGAGCCGCGACGCTATGCTGTGATCCCGATGGTGTTGATTGGCGGCCCGCTGGCGCTGCTGGCGTTGTTGTTCCCCAGCGTGTTCGCCGGCTGGCAGCGGTGGTTGGCGCTACTCAGCACGGCCGGCACCGCCAGCACGCTGTTGCTCGTCCACTGGTTGGCCTTCGAGTGGTTCCAGGGCACCTGGCTGGCTAGTTCGGTCGCAGTGTGGGCAGCCTTGTCGCTGGTACATTTGGCCGGTTTCTTTTGGGCTATGCAGCGGCATGCGGCACAAGTGAACAGAGCAGAAGCTCCTTTACTCCCCAGTCGGCTGGAGATGGCGATATTAGGCAGCATGGGGATTCTTTCTTTGCTGGGCCTGGCCACGCTTGCCCTGGGCTTTCAGCAACGCTTGCTCACCCCGGACTGGTGGCCCGTCGTCGTCTATGCTTCGGCGCTCGTTCTGGCCGCACTGTACGTTGTCGTCTTGCGGCTCCGCGGTCCTCGCCTACAGCCGGCGGTTTCCTGCGAGGCTGTCTTCCTCGGCCTGCTGGTAGCCGTGGGGATGCCGCTGGGGCCGATGCTAATGCCGACACGAGTTATCGCCGGAGCGGGTGGGACCGTATCGCCAACGCGGATCGAACTAGCCTGGACGTTCCAACTGCCCGAGCGTGGCGCGATTGTCTCCTCTCCCGTACTCGATGGAGAAAATATTTATATCGCTGCCGCTCATGACAGTGTTTTTCGTCCTTATGGACGCCTCTATTGTCTGGATCGCGCCACCGGACAGCTACGCTGGAAATTCGACAACGCCGGCAAGATGCGCCAGGCGTTTTCCACGCCGGTGATCGCTGAGGGAATGCTTTACATCGGCGAAGGGTTGCACCAGGACGACCAATGTCGGCTCTACGCGATCGATGCCGCTACCGGTGTGAAGAAGGGCGAATATGCCACCGCTAGCCATACCGAAGCAACGCCGGTCGTGGTCGGCGAGCGCCTTTACCAAGGTGCGGGCGACGACGGCCTGCACTGTATCCGACGCAGCGACTTGACCAAGCTGTGGAACTTTCCTGGCTTCCACATCGACACTGGCCCGGTGGTTGTGGGCGATGCGGTCTATATCGGTAGCGGCATCGGCGATGCTTTCAAGGAGACCGCCCTATTTCGGCTCGACGCCCAGACGGGTAAACGTGTCTGGCGAGTGGCTACGGATCTACCCGTGTGGACCGAGGTGGCGGTTGTCGGCGAACGGGTTTTCGTCGGCATGGGTAATGGCCGCTTGAACGAAGAACCCCAGACACCTCTGGGGCGTGTGATGTGTTTGGATGCCAAGACAGGGAACGAGCTTTGGAAAGTGAAGATGCCGGATGGGGTGCTTGGCCGGCTCACAGTAGATGAAGCCCAGTTATATTTCGGCTGCCGCGATGGTAAGTATTATTGTCTGCGTCAGCGCGATGGGAGCATTCGTTGGTCTGCCGACTTGGGCAGCCCCATCGTCGCGGGTGCGGCCTTGGAGCGGGATGGCCTAGACACCCCTGAGCGGTTGTATGTGGTAAGTGTGGCCGGGCTTCTGGCATGTCTGGATCCGCTCAGCGGTCGCAGCCACTGGACACATGCCCTGACAGATGGCAGTGTGCATACGGAGGTCATCGCGACGCCGGCGGTCAAGTCGGTCGCTGGGGTAGCGCATCTGTATGTGGCATTAACCATGGTTTCCAGTGCGCGAGTGGGCGAGCTGCGCTGCTATCAGGTGAGGATGCAAGAGAACTGATCCCAGCGAAAAAAGCTCTGACCGTTGAGCTTGAAGCACCACCAGCCCTCTGCCAACAAACGCCCTTTTCCTCCGACACGGTTAAAGACTATCCTCGTCACCTGCCGAGATCAGTCTGGTGGTACTTTGGAAGCTTCGCCTGCAACGGGGAGAAACCACGATGAGTTGGTGTCTGATGTTACTTGCGCTGGCCTTAACACCTGAGGAAATTCGCGCTCGCGCCGCACAATTGCGTGGTGGCGACGCTGAAGCCTGGCGGACCATCCCCTGGGCGGCCAGCGTGCCCGAGGCCGTCTCTCTGGCTGCCAAAGAGAAGCGGCCACTGTTTGTGTTTTCGTTCGAGGGGAATCTGGATACGGGGCGGTGTTGAAACGGCGCGCGAGGCATGAGAGCGGGTCCGCTCTCCGATCCGGCAACGCAAAAATGGATTAGCACCTATTTTGTTCCCGTACAACTCTCACGCGATCGCTACTTGATGCCCCCTGCCAGCAAGGAAGAACTGGCCTTCGCCCGCAAAATGGATGACTCTCGTCGCGCGAAAAAACTCGTCGGTGGTACCGTTGCCGTCTATCTCGTCGATGCCGATGGCACTACGCGGGACGTGCTACGCGTACAGGAGGCGACCAAGCCTGGCGTGCTAGCGGAGTGGCTAGAGAAACATATCCGCATACATGAGTTGCCGAAACGCGAGGTGAATATCGTTCGGCCCGAACAGGACCAACCGACCAAACAGCTGCCACATTTTGTGATGCGGACCCGGTTGCACACCAAGCCGGATCTGGGTATGGGCCGCGATCACTTCACCCTCAACGCCGCCCAGTTAGCCTCGCTGTGGCCGCGCCTACGGCCTGGCATCCACGACCTGCCTAAGGAAACGGCCGAAGCCCTGCTGCGGCATGCTTATCCGCCATTGCCTTGGTATCAGGCCAAGCAGGCGAAGATCGAAAAGGCTGCTGTACGCCTAACATTTCGCAATGCGACCCAGGCCGAGCTTACTGGCTCTCTGCGGATGGTGTATCCGGCTCTCGGTCGACCGACCGATGGGGTCGTCGAGGCCCGCTTTGTCGGCGAGGCACACTTTGATAAGGACGGCACCTTGAAGGAATGGTTGCTCGTCAGCGACAAGGCCACCTATACCAATTCGTGGGAGGGCAAGTCGAACACCCGAGCCATGGATTTCAGCCTGGAATGGGTACCGGGCAAAGAGTAAAACCCAGGCCGCATCGGCGACCCGCTTACTGACCAGCCCTGGTTCGACAACGCTAGCGGTGCAACGGCAAGCGAGTCGCCCCTGGGCTTTGTGCTGGGTGGCGGATAAAACGTCATGCACCTTCTTCCTTTTTCCGACACCGAGTTGCCGTGATGACTACCCCAACGATTCTGTGCATAAGTTCGTACTTCAAGGGCAACCGTTTCTTGAGGTCAGCCAAACGGCTCGGGGCGAGGGTCTATCTGTTGACGGTGGAATCGCTACGCCAGGCGGCCTGGGAACGCGAGGCCCTGGATGATCTGTTTGTTATGCCCAGCCTAAGCAACCTCGCCGAGGTCATCAAGGGCGTGGCTTACTTGTGGCGGACCCGGCCGCTGACCCATCTGGTGGCCCTGGATGATTATGATGTCGAACTGGGGGCGGCTCTGCGAGAGCATTTCCGGCTGGGTGGAGTGGGGCAATCGGTAGCCCGACATTTCCGCGACAAGCTAGCGATGCGCTACCGTGCCCGCGAGCTAGGTTTGGCCGTGCCCCAGTTTACCCCACTGTTCAGCCATGAGGCCGTGCGGCAATTCTTGGCCACGGTGCCGCCCCCCTGGTTGGTCAAGCCGCGGCACGAGGCGTCGTCCATCGGCATCAAGAAATTCGACAGCGAGCAAGAGGTTTGGAGACGCATCAACGAACTGGGGGATGAATCATCCTATCATTTACTGGAGCGTTTTGTTCCTTCGGATCTCTATCATGTCGACTCGCTCGTGAGCAACGGACAGGTCGTCTTTGCTGAGGTTGGTCGCTATCACCGGCCACTCTTGGAGGTGTACACCGGCGGCGGCATCTTTGCCACCCGTACCGCCCCGCGTGACTCGCCCGAGACGCGGCAACTGCTCGACCTTAACGCCCAACTGTTGCTGGGCTTCGGCCTACGCAACGGCTGCTCGCATACCGAGTTTCTCCACTCGCGAGCCGATGGCACTTTTTATTTTCTGGAAACCAGCTATCGCGTCGGTGGAGCCGGCATTGCCGACATGGTCGAGGCCGCTACAGGGCTGAACCTGTGGGAAGAGTGGGCCGCGGTGGAGTTGGCTGCACCCGGCAGCTATTGCCTACCGGCGCTGCGGCAAGAGTTTGGCGGCGCGGTGGTGTCGTTGGCCCGCAGCGAGCGGCCGGACACCTCCGCATTCAACGACCCGGAGATTTTCCACCGGTTGGATCAAAAGCATCACATTGGTTTGATTGTACGATCAGCCGATTCAGCACGCATTGATATGTTGCTAAATGATTATATGGCAAGAATAGCTGCTGAGTACCAGGCGGTCTTGCCCCCTGCGGATAAGGCCACGGCATGAGTCGCAAAAAGCCGCGCCGCGCCGCCCTGTTGGGTAGCCGGGGCGAGAGCCGGCAAATTATCCACGAACCGTTTCACTCCGAGATTCTGGGCAACACCCGACGCATCACGGTACATCTGCCGCCGGGTTATGTTGAAGAACGCGAACGCTTCTACCCCGTTCTGTATCTGCACGATGGCCAAAACCTTTTCGATTCCAGCCGGGCCGCTTTCGGCCGGACTTGGCAAGCCGCACAGACGGCCGACCGCCTCGCCCGCGAGCAACGCATCCGCCCGGTGATCTTGGTAGGCATCGACAACACGCCGCACCGCCTGGATGAATACGGCTGGTGGCCCGAAGCGGAACATCAAGCCGGCGGTCGGGGCGAATTGTATGCGGCTTTTGTCATGGAGGAACTCAAGCCGTTCATCGACCACACCTATCGCACCCAAACCACGCGGACGCACACCGCGATTGCCGGCGCGTCGATGGGCGGGCTGATCTCGCTAGCCATCGCCTGGAAATATCCGCACCGCGTAGGGCTGTGTGGCGCGTTGTCGCCCTCGTTGTGGTGGAGCCAATGCCGCATCCTGGACGAACTGGCGGCCGAGCCTGACTGGATGAAACGCACCCGCTTTTGGATGTGCATCGGCACCCGCGAGGGCCGACGCCTCCGGGGACACCTCACCCCTCATGTGGTGCATTGTCGGCAACTGGTGGAACTGTGGGATCGCACGGGCTTGGTACCCGGACGCAACTATTACTACGCTGAAGTGGCCGGCGGTGAACACAACGAAGAGGCCTGGGCCGCTCGTTTTGACAAGGTGCTGCTGTATCTGTTCGGCTGGTGAGCCAACCGCTAGACTCGATACCAGCAGTCCTGCATCTGTCGGAAGGAGGCCGTCTATGCCGCGACCCGTGTTGTTGTTCACTGGCCAATGGGCCGATCTGCCATTGGAGGAGGTGGCGGCCCGAGCGGGTGAATGGGGCTACGGTGGGCTGGAGTTGTGCACCTGGGGCGATCATTTCGAGGTCCAACGCGCTGCCAGCGAGGAAGATTACACACCGGCAAAGCTGGAAGCGTTGCGGCGCTTCTAGCC
>JBDNDE010000143.1:0-11869 GCA_046719305.1 Gemmataceae bacterium
TCGGCCGCGAGGAGTGGGCCGAGGTGGCGTTGGCCGATTTGGAGCGAGCGCACCGCGAGTTGCGCTGTCTGGTCACCCGTATAGATGTGATGCGTTGGGGCCATGCGATGATTCGGCCGACGGTCGGTTTTTTTTGAATGCGTAATCAGATAAGCACGCGTCACGGCTGCGTCTGGTTGGCCCACTCCGACTCCACTGGGTTGCCCTTGTTTGAAGAGGCGTTTGATTCCGGCTGGCGTGCTGCTGCCAATACACTAGCATTTTTAAGACGTAGCTGAAGAATCTTCTCCGGCGGCCTCTTTAGATTCCACACCACCCCCCCCATCGAGGCCAACCATAACAGCGTGAAGGTGCTGTCCACCTCCCACCATCGAAAGCCTAGTGTCGCCGATGCCGGATAATGATGATGATTGTTGTGCCAGCCTTCGCCATTGGTCAGCAACGCCAGCAACCAACTGTTGCGGCTCTCGTCACCGGTGTCATAACGCTGCCAGCCATGACCGTGATTTAGGACATCGACCCAGGCAAGCGAGTGGAGCAAAACAACCGTCGACAACACATAGACGGTGAAAAAAGCCCGGGGTCCGCCGAGCAGAATGATCGATGCAGCCAGCAGCAGCGAAGGCACCAACCACCAGCGATTGAGCCAGCGAAGTTCCACTTGATCGCGGAGGTCACGCACGCGGTCATAATCAGTATGAACATAATACCCGCTCACTAGCCACTGGTAGTAGCTCCACCAGAACCCTTTCTCCGCAGTGAATACATCTGCATCCGTATCTGCATTCTGATGATGGTAGCGGTGATAGGCCACCCACCACAGTGGCCCCCCACGCAACGCCGTGCAGGCCGTGGCCGCGAGCAGAAAGCGAACCCAGCGGTAGGTACGAAAGGCTCGATGGGCCAGCAGCCGATGGTATCCCGCCGAGAGAGCCAACCCGCGCAGTTCCACCAGTAGGAAGGCAGCGAGCAGTTCGACCAGGGTAAGTCCGGTCCAGAACAGGCCCAACAACGCCAGATGTAAACCCAGGTAGACAACGATCATGCTTCGATGCCCGCCCCCTTCGCGCACTGCTGCGGGTGCCTGTGCAAACGGAATCACCAGCGGCTCTCCAGCCATGAACGTTCCTCCTGTGAAAAAAGTCAAAAGAGAAACAATTACGAAGTGTGAACGATTGGTCAAGAGGGGCTGAAGAGTTCAAGAGGGTAATGATGAGATCACGCTCACCACCCGGAAAAGGCTTTGTCGCTCCTGGTCTGAGTTCTAAAACAAAAATGAGAAATAAAGGAGTCTCTGTTTTAACGTTGTGACCGGCTGGTCTCTCTGGCATAATGACGCTGACATGTTTCGTCTCCCTCCTGATGCGGTGGTTGACCTCTGATGCTCGATCGTCGTTGTTCGTTGGCTCTGCTACTTGGCTTTGCCGTCTTCGTCCTGACTTGGTCCGGTACCATCGCACAGCCAGCCGATTCAACCGTACCGAGTCAAGCCGCCGTTCCGTCCTATGAGCGTGAGATAGCCCCGCTAGTGCAGAAATACTGCCTGCGTTGTCATAGCACCGAGAAGAAACGCGGCGGCATCATCCTGGATAAAGAGTCCACCGATGCAACCATCCTCACTAATCGTCCCTTGTGGGAACGAGTCGGTGAAAATCTTCGGTCGGGGGACATGCCGCCGCCCGGCTCGGCTAAACCCACGGCGGCTGAAATGGACCTCATCGAACGCTGGCTCAACGGCGTCGTTTTCAAGGATGCCTGCACCGGGCCGAAAGACCCAGGACGTGTGACGCTGCGGCGGCTGAATCGAGCCGAATACAACAACACCATCCGTGATCTGGTGGGCCTCGATTTCCAGCCGGCCAAGGATTTTCCCGCCGACGATGTAGGCTACGGCTTCGATAACATCGGCGATGTGTTGTCGTTGCCGCCCCTGCTGATGGAGAAATATCTCGAAGCGGCCGACCAGATCATCGAGAAAGCCTGGGCCCGGCCGTCGCTGCGACAAAAGATGCTGCCGATCAACCCCAAGGAAAAAGGGGCCGCCCCCAAGAATTTGAAGTATTTCGCCTCACGGGCCTGGCGGCGGCCGGCTACCGAGGCCGAGGTGAATCGCTTGCTGGCCCTGACGCGGGCAGCCCGTGAGGCCGGCGATCCACCTGATGTAGGTATGCGGCTGGCTCTGAAGGCGATTTTGGCCTCGCCGTCGTTTTTGTTCCGGGTCGAGGCTGACCCCAAAGAGACAGGCCTGATCTCCCAATGGGAACTGGCGACCCGGTTGTCGTACTTCCTCTGGTCCAGCATGCCCGATGAGGAATTATTCCAGCTAGCCGAGCAGGGCAAATTGCGCCATCCGGGGGTTCTCGAAGCCCAGGTGAAACGCATGCTCCAAGATCCCAAAAGTGCCGCCCTGGCCGACAACTTCGCCATGCAATGGCTCAACCTTCGTGGACTATCCTCTTTCAGCCCCGATCCCCGCCGCTTCTTCGGGGTCAATCGCGGTCTGCTAGAGGACATGGCTGAGGAGACGCGGCGCTTTTTCCTGCATGTCAAAGATAGCGACGCCAGCATCCTCGACTTCTTGGCCGGCCAATACACCTTTGTCAACGAAGCCCTGGCCCGTCACTATGGTCTGAAGGATGTGACCGGCAAAGAGTTTCGCAAAGTCAGTCTGGCCGGCACGCCCCGAGCGGGGGTGCTGACCCATGCCAGCGTGTTGAGCGTAACCAGCAACCCGACACGTACCTCCCCGGTCAAGCGGGGCAAATGGATACTCGAAAACATTCTGGGCACCCCGCCGCCGCCCGCACCGCCCGACGTCCCCGAACTAGAAGAAAAAGGCGAACTACGCGGCTCGCTACGCGAACAAATGGAACAACACCGTAAAGACCCTGGCTGTGCCTCTTGTCACGCCCGCATGGACCCCTTGGGCTTCGGCTACGAAAACTTCGACGCGGTCGGCCGCTGGCGCACCCGTGACGGCCGACATGTTATCGACGCCTCGGGCGAGTTGCCTGACGGCAGCAAGTTCAACGGGCCAGCCGAACTGCGAACGATTCTCTTGGCACGAAAAGACTTGTTTGCCAAGTGCTTCACCGAAAAGATGCTCACCTACGCTTTGGGACGCGGCACCGAGCGTTCCGACCGGTGTTTCGTCCAGGAGATTGCTAAAAAAGTCGCCACAGCTGATTACAAATTCTCCGTAGTGGTTTTGGAAATCGTTAAGAGCGATCCGTTTCAGAAACGACGTGCAAAGGGGCCTTCCAAATGACACTTCCTCTACTTTCCCGCCGAACGGTTCTCCGGGGACTGGGCGTTTCGCTTTCCCTGCCGCTGCTGGAAGCGATGATGCCTCATTCACTCTTCGCCGCTTCGGCCTCCGACACGTCGGCTCCGCGGTCGGCTCCGCGGCGGATGGCTTTTCTCTATGTGCCCAACGGCATTCATATGGAAGATTGGACACCAGCCAGCGAAGGGCCATTGAAGGAGTTGACGCCGATTCTCAAGCCCCTGACCCCGTTCAAGGACGATCTGTTGGTTCTCACGGGATTGACCGCCGACAAGGCTCGGGCTAACGGGGATGGACCGGGCGACCACGCCCGCGCGATGAGTGCCTTCCTCACCGGATCGCAGCCACTCAAAACTGCCGGAGCCAATATCAAGGTCGGCATCTCCGCCGATCAGTTTGCCGCCCAGCAGATCGGCCACGCTACCCGTTTCCCATCCCTGGAGATTGGCACCGAAGGAGGCCGTCAGGCAGGTAGTTGCGACTCGGGCTACAGCTGCGCTTATTCGTCAACCATCTCTTGGCGGACCGAATCGTCGCCCGTGGCCAAGGAAACTAATCCGCGACTCGTCTTCGAACGTCTCTTTGGCAACGGCAAAAGCACCGACAGCAGCAGTCTGAAAGCGGCCGGCTACAAAAAATCGCTTCTGGACTTTGTAAGCGAAGATGCTCGTTCGCTGCGTAATCGCCTGGGGGCGGCCGACATCCGAAAACTGGATGAATATCTGGATGGCGTGCGGGAGATTGAGCGCCGTTTAGCGAAGTTTGACCAACCCAGCGAAATCAAGGGAGTGCCGGAGGGGGCCAAAGTTCCCAGTGGCTTGCCCAAGAGCCAGAGCGAACACCTGAAGTTGCTCGGCGACATGATGGTTTTGGCCTTCCAGGCCGACCTCACCCGCATCTGCACCTTCGTCTTTGCTAACGAGGGCAGTAACAAGCCCTATCGTGAGATCGGCATCAGCGAAGGACACCACGATCTTTCGCATCACGGCCGCAAAAGAGAAAAAATGGAAAAGATTGCTCAGATCAACAAATTCCACATCGAAGCGTTGGCCTATGTCATCGGAAAGCTCAAAAGTATCAAAGAGGGTGAGCAAACCCTTCTCGATTCGTGCATGATTGCCTATGGCTCAGGGAACTCCGATGGCAACCGGCATAACCACGACAACCTGCCGATCCTCTTGCTGGGTAAAGGCGGCGGTACCCTCAAGCCTGGCCGCCATGTGAAATATGCCAAGGAAACCCCATTGACCAACTTGTGGATCGAAATGATGGATCGCATGGGGGTACGCGTTGCCAAGTTCGGCGATAGCAAAGGCCGTCTCTCGGGTCTCAACGGCTAAGCGACCCCATTGTCAACAAAACATCGTAACGACACAGGCCACCGGACATCTGTTTCGGCGGCTTGTGTTTTATTGTGCGATCCATCTCGACGTAGCTAGCAGTCTGTTCCGACTCGCGTGTCACGGCATGCTCAGTCCACCACAACACTGCGCGCCTTCCAAATCTGCTCGGCGTAGCCGCGTATCGTGCGATCGCTGCTGAATCGCCCGCTAGCGGCAACGTTGAGAATGGCCTTGCGGGTCCAGGCATCAGGTTCAACAAACAGGGCGTTGACCGCCTCTTGGGCGCGAACATACGAACTGAGGTCGGCCAGATGCATGTAGTAGTCGCCGCGTGTTAGCAGCAAATCACGCAACGGCTCGAAAAGGCCACGTTCCTGCGGACTGAAATGATCGTTGAAGATCAAATCTAACGCGGCCCGTGTCTCGGCTTCGTGATGGTAGTGCCACCACGGGCTGTACCAGGTACGGTTGTGGGCCACTTGCTCTGCTGTCAGACCAAAGAGAAAGAAGTTCTCCTCGCCGGCAGCCTGAGCCATCTCGATTGTAGCCCCATCACGCGTGCCGATGGTTAGCGCGCCATTCATCATAAATTTCATGTTACCAGTGCCACTAGCTTCATATCCAGCAGTACTGATCTGTTCGGAAAGATCGCTGGCAGGGATGAGGCGCTCCGCTAGGCTCACGGAATAATTAGGTAAAAAGATAACCTTGAGCCGTCCACGCACTACCGGATCCCGTTCGATCACGGCAGCGAGATTGTTGATGAATTTGATAATCAGTTTGGCTAGCGTGTAGGACGGAGCCGCCTTGCCAGAGAAAAAGACCACCCTGGGCGGTAAGGCCCGTTGCGGATTATGTCGCAGGCGATGATACAACACCACAACATGCAGAGCGTTGAGCAGTTGGCGTTTGTACTCGTGGATCCGCTTAATCTGGCAGTCAAACAACATCTCGGGGTCCAGGGTAGGCCCGCCTTGGCCTTTCAGCCAGTCGATGAAACGCAGCTTAGCTCGACGCTTAGCTTCGCGGAATCGCTGCTGGAAGCCGCGGTCCTCAGCCAACGGTTTGAGCAACTCTAAATCATCCAGATGCGTCACCCATTTATCCCCAACCGCATCGGTGATGAGTTCCGCCAAGCCCGGGTTTGCCATCAGCAGCCAACGCCGCGGGGTGACTCCGTTGGTCTGGTTGCTGAACCGCTCGGGGAACATCTCGGCAAAATCGCGCACGACACGGGTCCGCAGCAAGCCGCTATGAATCTCGGCCACGCCATTGGTGCTGTGTGTGCCCAGGATGGCGAGGTTGGCCATACGAACCTTTTTTTCTGGCCCTTCCTCGATCAAGCTCAGACGGCTTTGTTTACCCGGATCATTCGGGTAGCGTTGCCGAACTTCATCCATGAAACGCGCATTGATGGCGTAGATAATTTCCAGTTGGCGTGGCAAGAACCACTCGAAGAACCTCACCGGCCACTTTTCCAACGCCTCGGGTAACAGGGTGTGATTGGTGTAGGCAAGGGTACGCCGGGTGATGTCCCAAGCGTCATCGAAACTGAGCCGGGCGTGGTCCAACAGGTGCCGCATCAGTTCGGCGACGGCCAGGGCCGGGTGCGTATCATTGAGTTGAATGGCAACCTTATCGGGCAGGCAACGATAATCGTCGTTGTGCCGGCGGAAACGCTTTAAGATATCGGCAATCGAGCAGGCGACCAGAAAGTATTCCTGCACCAGCCGTAACCCTTGGCCAGCCGCCGTCGAATCGCCGGGATACAGCACCCGCGTCAGATTTTCGGCTAGCACCTTGTTATGCACAGCACTAAAAAAATCGCCGCTGTTAAATTCATTCAAGTCGAAAAAATCGGAAGCCGTGGCTGCCCACAACCGCAACGTGTTGACGGTACGGGCCCCGTAACCCACCACCGGGCGATCATACGGCACGCCGACGATGCTCATCGGTTGACCAATACGGATCTTGATGTCCCCGCCGGCAGACATTTGCGCGCCGGAGCCGAGCCGTACTTCGATGGTCTGGTTCGTACGGGCTAGCTCCCAGGGGTCCGGATGCCGCAACCAGTGGTCGGGACTTTCCACCTGGAAGCCCCCCCGTATCTCTTGCTTGAAGATGCCGTACTCATAACGCAGGCCATAGCCCATCGCGGGAATCTGCAACGTCGCCAACGAATCGATGAAGCAGGCCGCCAGGCGTCCTAGTCCCCCATTGCCCAGTCCGGCATCGGGTTCTTCCTCGCTGAGCGTCTCCAAGTCCAACCCCGAATGTTCGATCAAGTCACGCACGACCGGCTCGGCCATCAAGTTGATAATGTTGTTACTCAGCGAGCGGCCGATAAGAAACTCCATCGACAGGTAATAGACCCGCTTGGGATTAGCCGCGTCATGGGTAGCGTTGGTTTTGATCCATCGCTCGCTTAGCAGATCGCGGAGGGTAGCAGCCACTGCCTCGAAGCGTTCGCGAGGTCCAGCATCGTGGGGATTAATGGCATGACCACAAGCCAGATGATGATCATACAGGGCACGTAGGTCGGCGTCACGCAGAACTACATTACGCAACGACGGGTAATTAGGTGAGGTGGGCATGACCAAGACTCCTTCCACGAGGGCGTGCTTCCTGGACTAGGGGTGTTGTATCGGGCCACAGCGAGCCAGGCCATCAATTGACGCCGAATCCGTCTACCTCGAGTAAGAGAGGGGCTTCCTGGGCCGTGGTCTTAATCTGTATTTGGCGGCGAAATGCCCCAGCCGTACTCGCCTTGAGCTTCAACGTCACAAAATGGGTAGAGGCTTCCTTGTCGGGTAGGCCTCCCTCCACTTCGACACCGTCGGCCTTGACCTCGGTGATCTTGAAGGCCGAGGCTCCTCGAACGAGAACGCGGCGGATCAGCGGGTCGCCTACTTTCATCACCCCCAGGCTGAGCGAACTGGGTTGCACGCTTAGCGAAGACATCACTTGCCCCTCGACCAACAGCGGCACCGTGGGGCTGGCCGGATCGTTGGTCTTGACTAGCAGTTCATGCCTCAACAGACCGACTGGCGCATCTTTCTTCAGCGTCACCGAGACCTGGTAGCCCACCTGACCCGGTCGCCGATAGGCCTCCTTCACCACCACCTCATAGGGCATGTCTTTGGTAATGATCTCGTTGACCTTCCAATCAAGTGTGCCGGCATACTCCATCATCACGCTTTTAGTCGGAGTTTCGCCCGCCGTCACCGTCCCGAACGACACTTGACCGGGGTTGAACACCACATCAGTTCGACCATTGGCCGTCACCCGTAACTCGGCGCTGGAGATGTAACGTGGTCCGACGGTGACACGGATGCCTACTGTCTTGGGACCAACATAGCGGGTACCGTCCATACGGACTTCGATTGCCCCCGTCTCACGCGGTTGGAGAACCGTCTTGGTGGCCCGAGCCGTCACACAGCCGCAGCCGCTTTTCACCTCGGTGATATGCATCTCGACGGCATAAGGATTGGTAATCTCAAACGAGTGGGTAAGTTGGGCACCGCGCGGCACGGTGCCGAAATCATGTGTCCGCCCTTTGGTGAACATTTTCTCGGCCCACTGCGTCTGCGCTGGGGCTAAGGTCGGAACCAGACTCAGAGCGATCAAGACCCCTAGCGTTCTCGTCATGTTTCGCCCCTTCCAGGCTGCGAACCATCCACCTTCCTTATATCCTGCACTCACGTCGCCCAAACGGGCATTTGATTGTATCGGCACGCCCTACCAGAGCAAGTCGGATTCTCCTGAGCCGAACGGCTTAATGCTACCTAAGACATTCCATAGATTCCATCTCGGCAAGAAAGGTAAGATGACGAAGAGCCAGGAGGGAAATCAACCATGAGCCAGGCCGTTCTACAAGCGTTTCAAGAAGCTCTGGCGGAGGAACTCGAGGCCCTGCACCAGCAAATCCTCGAACTGGTCGAACCACTTAGCGAAGAGCAGTTTTACCGCAAGCCGATCGAGCCGGGCAACTCCGTCGGGCATCTGGTGTTACATCTAACGGGAAATCTCAATCACTTTGCTGGGGCCCGTTTAGGCGGCACCGGCTACATCCGGGATCGCGAACGGGAATTCACCGATCCCGCTCCTCCGCCCAAAGCGGTCGCCTTGGCCAACCTAGCTGAGGCAGTCGTCGTCTATCGTCGCGTGATTGAAAACCTCAGCAACCAGCAGTTGCTCCAAGCTCCCGTGGATGCACACCTTGGCCCCACTATTGCGGCCGCCATGGTCCGCCTCGTCAGCCATTTTGCTCTACATCGCGGCCAGATTTCCTATCTCGTGCGGCTGGTTCGTTCATGAGCATACGTGGCTTCTGGCAGGACATCGCCGAACATCCGGACGACGATGCCCCCCGGCTGATCCTGGCCGACTGGCTAGAGGATCACGGCGATGAAGCTCAGGCCGAGTTTATCCGCGTGCAGATTCGCCGGGCACGTTTACCGATACACGACCCCGAGCAGCCCGGCTTGGCTCGACGCGAGGCCGAATTGCTGGCCCGTTATGAAGCTCGCTGGGCCGGTGACCTGTCGCTGGTTGCCAAAGACTGGAGCTTCCACCGCGGAGTGATCGAGCAAGTTCAGGTAGGCCACCTGGCCCCACTGTTGGACTATTTGCATGAACAACCCCTGCCCCTCCGTTCGGTTCACTGGGAGAGACTGGGCGAACTGCGCCACCCCGACGATTTAGCCCGGCTCCGGTATCTGCGTGAATTAATTGCCGGGTATGTTGCCCTGACGGCCCAAGAGTTGGCTGCGTTGGTAGATTCGCCGCATTTGCAATCTTTGCAACACTTGCACCTCCAAGCCGCCCATCTTCTCGGCCCGCTAACGGTCGAAATGCTTTTCCAAGCTCCCTGGTTTAAGCAACTGAAATATCTGAACCTTTCAATGAATAATCTAACGGCCGATTCGCTACGGCTGTTGACCGAGTCGTCCAAGTTGCCGAACCTACGCGAGTTGGTGTTGTCGTATAACAACCTTATTGGCAACGCAGGGGTGATTCAGTTGCTGCGTTCCCCATTGGCCCGCTCACTTAAGTTGTTGGATCTCAGTGAGACCGGACTTACCAGCCGCGGCATTCGGGACATGGCCAGCTTGCCGCACCTGGATCAGCTGGAGACGCTGCGGCTGGCCAATAATGACCTGGGGGGGGCAGGAGTCGAAGCGTTACTCCGTTCGCCCCATCTGGAGGGTTTACGGCATCTGGATTTATCGGGCACGCGTTTCGGTTTGAGGGGTCTGCGGGCGTTGTGTGAAGGGTCTTTCCTCCCCAATTTAACTGAACTTAAAATCAAAAATGTGCTGCTAGGTCCCGATGGCTTGCGTGATCTACTTGCCTGTCCTTTGCTTGGTCAAC
Organism: Gemmataceae bacterium; assembly: GCA_046719305.1. Taxonomy (GTDB): domain Bacteria; phylum Planctomycetota; class Planctomycetia; order Gemmatales; family Gemmataceae; genus RGDT01. The sequence continues at coordinate 10,003 of JBDNDE010000143.1, forward strand.
TGCAACGCCTTGAGTTGAGCAATAACCCGCTACTGGCTCGCGGGGCACGCTTGCTTGCCGAATTAAGCCCTAAAGTGTTACGCCTCCTGGATCTGTCGGCGTGCCAACTGGGGGATGCAGGCCTTGAGCAGTTGTGTACATCTACACGACTGGTAAATCTTCACACATTGTATCTACATGGAAACGGAATCGGCCTTGGAGGAATCCACGCTCTGGCCAACACCCCTTATCTGCCGCAGCTGCGGGTTCTGGGGCTGCGTCTGAATGCTTTGGATTCTCAAGCGGTCCAGGCTTTGGCAGCCTCGCCCTATTTGCAACTGACCGAGCTACAAATCGGGGCCAATTCGTTGCGCGCCGAGGAGCGTGAACAGTTGCACGATCGTTTTGGCGGCTGTGTCCATGACTAGCCGACAGCTTTCCCCTATTCCTGGGTTAGCTCGTGTGATAGACTGAAACCAATGATCAGGGAGCAAGCCGATGAATGACGAGATCCCTTCGCGGCGGATTTTTTTGGCGACTACAGCGGCACTTGGTATTGCCGCACGCGCTGAGACACGAGCAGATTCCGTTGCCGAATCATTGGTTCCGGAAACGCCGCCGCTGTCACGGACTCGGCCGGCCAAACTGTCGTTGAAACATCGCAAGCCGCTCGCCTGTCTCACTACGGTCTATCGGCCGCTCTCCCACGCCTATCACATCGCCGGCCGTTTCATTCACGGCTTCGCCCTGGCCGATCGTATGCATGTACCGAAACAGTATATCGGCACGTTGTTTGCGCATCAGGAGCCTGACAACGATCTGTCACGCGACATTTGCAAGGAGTTTTCGATCAAACATGCTCGGTCGATTGAAGAAGCGCTCACTACGGGTAGTAAACTAGCCGTCGAGGGCGTACTGTTGATTGCCGAGCACGGCAACTATCCACTCAACGACAAAGGACAGTTGCTGTATCCGCGTTATGAATGGATGGAAGAAATTGTCCGCGTGTTCAAGAAAGTTGGTCGTGCCGTTCCGGTCTTTTGTGACAAGCACCTCTCCTACTCGTTTGCCCGTGCCAAGCGTATGCTCAACTGGGCTAAGGAGCTTGGCTTCCCCCTCATGGCCGGTAGTAGCCTTCCGCTGGTGTGGCGTCGACCGGAGCTAGAACCGCGTCTGGAGACACCCTTCGAGGATGGGCTGGTCGCCTGTTATGGACCCATCGAAATCTATGGCTTCCACGCCCTGGAAACGCTGCAAACCATGCTCGAACGCCGAAAAGGCGGCGAGACCGGCGTGAAGTCGGTCCAATGTCTCCTGGGCAAGGAGGTCTGGAAGGCTGGCGACACCGGGCGTTGGAGTTGGGATCTGCTCGAAGCTGCCCTGGCCAAGAGTGAGACAGTCAACCCCGGCGACATCCGCCATAACGTCGGCACCATGCGAGTGTTAGGCCATCCTGTGGTGCCCCCTACTGCGTTTCTGATCGAGTATCGCGATGGCACACGCGGCACCGTATTGTTGCTCAATGGTCACATCCGCGATTTCGTCTTTGCCGGCAAGATCAAAGGCGAAAAGAAACCTGCGGCTTGCCGGTTTCTCCTGCCTGATCCACCGGGCGCACGTTTCTTTGATGCTCAAGTGTTGGCCCTAGAGAAATTCTTCGACACGGGCAAGGCTCCTGTGCCCATTGAACGCACGCTCCTGACCACCGGTATACTCGATGCCATCATGGAGAGCCACCATCGCAAGGGGCAGAAAATCGACACTCCCGAACTCGAGGTCCGCTACACCGCCTCGGCCGATAGCGGCTTTGTGCGAGGACCACTCGCCGAGGGCGTGAGCTGAAGATGCTAGCGTGGCGATGGGGAGTCTTGGCCGCTCTAATGATGTG
>JBDNDE010000144.1:0-11759 GCA_046719305.1 Gemmataceae bacterium
CCATGCTAAGCGATCGGGCGCATCGACCGGTAGTTCTCTCAGACGCACAAATACCTCGTCCAGGCGGCGATGCGTGTCGTCGATCTCCGCTACCGCTAGGGGTTGTTGTCGTCGGGCATGCTCGCGTAGTTGCTCGGCCAACTGCCATGCCGCCTGCAAGGCTTCGGAAGAACTCGGCACTTTGGTTAGCCGGTCATAAAGCCGCTGCCAATTCTGTCGTAATTGCTCGCTGGTGGAGTCGTTCCCCTGGCTTGCTCGCTCGCTTTCGCTGCGCAAATAGTTCCCGATGGCCGCGATCTCGACCGCGGGGAAGGCTTTCTGATCGGGGGGTAGGACATCGGGATGATTGTTGCTCAGCCCATAAAAGTGTGGCATGAGGGTATGTTCACGAAAGCTGCGTGGCTCGGCGATCCAGCGACGCAGCCAGGCTTCGTCCACCTTTTCAGCTACACGGCGCAGGCTCGGCCCGACGGGGCGAGGGTCCAGAACCGGCCCCTGAACCTCGTGACAGCCTTGGCACCCCAGTTGTTGAAACAGACGTTGGCCCGCCAACAGCTTGGGGGCTTCCTCTTGAACTCCATAGCGAATGGTGTCGGTGACCTGGGTGTGACATTTGAGGCAAGCGGCCTGGGTGAACCGCGTCGCTAACATGCCCCCCGGGCCACACTCCTCGGGCTTCCAGCCGTGATCGCGGTTCCAGGCGGCCAGGGATTCTATGTCGTTGGGTTGATGGCCTGCCGGGCCGAAGCGAGTAGCCTTGCCCTGGCCGTGATGGCAATCGGCACAAGCGAAAGTGGAGGCAGGGTGTGGACTGTTCGCGCCGACGTACAGATCCAAGCGTGGATGCACGCAGTATTGTTTGATCTCGCTCTGGCTGAGCGGCACCGGCTCGACCCGCGGCGGAGCGGGCGTCAGGGTGGCTAATGCAGCCCCGGTCAACAGACTCAAGACCAGTCCGACGTAGGTGGCGTTCAGGCCGACCCGCCACGAGCGTTCCAGCAGCCCCAGAGAGACAGCGGCCACCACAGTGGACAACAGCATCAAAGCCACGACAAGCCAGACACTGCCGAGGCGTACGCCCTGCAAGCTGGAGGGGGTGTTAGGATCGACGAGGGCACGACGGGCAAGCAAGTCACGCACTTCGGACAAACGCATGCTCAGGCGTTTGCTCTCCTCAGGATCCGCCAGTTTGCCTAGGCTGGCCCGATCGAGTTCGGCTCGGTCGATGCCACGGTGGCACTGCACACACTGTTCGCTGCGGGCGGACTTGCTAGCCGGCGTGGCAGCTGCCTGGGCCACTGCCTGATCCAACACCCCATATACCTGCTGAAGCAGCCTCTCGGCTTGTTGTAAGCGAGCTTCGGCAGCGGCAGTGGCCTGAGGCGGTATCGTGTCGCGTCGTTGCTGGTAGGTGGCCTGTGCTGCTCGCAGAACCGGATCGGTTTCGATGGCATGCAAGCGTCGATCCAATCGAGCGCGATTCTCCTGGTCGAGTTGGTCCAGAGTCCACTTTTGCAATTCCGCAAAGCGGGCGGCCAACTCTGCGATCTGGGCATCAACGGCCTTCGCACGAGCAAGCTGGACTTCCAATCGTGCTAGCCGCAACGCGTGATGGGCAGCATCGGCCTGGTCCGGTGCGGGCAAATGCTCCACGATGCGCCGCTGTGCTAGCACCTTCTCGATGTCGTCGAAGGGATCGGCAACGGGCTGTGGGCTGATCTTCCGCCAGATGAGCCAACCCAAACCAACGACCCCGACGATAAGAAAAATCGCCAGAGCCAGACGGTCTAACATCCTGAGAGAGTGCGGACTAGATTCAGCCATGATGAACGATTCACGGAGGGAAAAAGGCGAGAGAGCGATCGTATTTCAATGTAGCAAGCCGGCTTCGCCGCGCCCAGATGAGCCGTGCGTCGGTTTCTTTCCAACCGGCTGCTACAATGTTCGCAACAACACGCAATGCTGGCCGCTCGGGAGAGAAGCCATGTTCGAGCAGTACATCGGTCAAAAAGTAGTGATCGACCTGAGCAGTCCCTATGTCTGTCTGGGCACGCTCGTCGGCTTTAATGAGGATGTCCTTGAACTAAAAAGTGCCGACTTGCACGATCTGCGTGACACCGAGACAACCCGTGAAATTTACATCGTGCAATCGCGTGACACTGGCATCAAACGTAATCGCCGCCGCCTGCTGGTCTTTCGCCGGGATGTTGTCGCCATTTCTCGCCTAGAAGATGTGGTCGACGAGTAATTTCTCCTGGTCGTGGCCGTAGGAATAGGACCCCCTGTCTGTTGAACATGTTCATACTACAGAGGTGCATGGCGATGACCAGTGCGTTACCGATCACCCGGGTGGTTCTTTACAAACATGGCGTCGGTCACTTTGAACGTCAAGGCACTGTCGAGGGCACAGCCCATTTGGCGTTGACCTTCCGCCAGACCGAAGTCAGCGACGTACTGAAATCCCTTACCGTGTTAGACCTCGACGGCGGCCACATCTCTAGCGTCAGTTACGATTCCACCAAACCGTTGGAGCAACTGTTGGCTGAGGTGGCGTTGTCGATTCCTGATGACGGCAGCTTAGTGGGGCTGTTACCGCAAATCAAAGGGGTACGCCTAGCGGTGATCGAAGGGGACAGGCGAACGGAGGGCACACTGCTGGGCCTCGATCGGATTCAACGCCGCAGTGCTGACGGCCTGACCGAAGTGAGGTTGCTGTCGCTGCTCGACGATCATGGAGCGGTGCGGCAATTCGACCTGCACGGGTTAAATCAGCTGGAGATTCTCGACTCCACGCTCCGTCGCGACCTCGAGTATTACCTGCGGACGCAACTCTCGGCCAAGAAGAAAGATGCGCGGACATTTACGTTTTTTGCCCAGGGCCAAGGCACGCGTCGAGTACGGATGAGCTACACCCTGGAAGCCCCGGTGTGGAAGGCCAGCTACCGCGTGCTGTTGCCCGAACCCGGCACACCGGGCAGGGACGATCGGCCCCCCTACATCCAGGGCTGGGCTGTGGTCGATAACACTCTAGACGAGGACTGGAACGGCGTCTCTCTGTCCTTGGTTGCTGGCTTACCCGTGGCCTTTCAACATGATTTGTACACGCCGCGATATGTGCGTCGTCCAGTGGTCGAGGTCCAAGAGACCACCGGTGTCTTACCCCCCGTCGTCGAAGAGGGCATGGCCCTGATGCAGCACCGCCACAAGTTCGGCGATGTCGAGGTGCTGGCTGAGACCGCTTCGGCCTCGGTGCCTGCGGCCCTGGTGCGTTCCGCCTCTGGTGGGTGGGCACGACGGCAAGAGATGTCGCCGGAGCAACTCAGTCAGGCCCAGGTACGCGAACGTCAGTTGGGTGATTTCTTCGAGTATCAGATCGAACACCCCGTCACCATCCGTCGCAATCAATCGGCCCTGGTGCCGATCGTGTTGCGGCCATTCGAGGGACGGATGGTATTGCTCCACAACCGCATGACACGACCGGAAAATCCGATGCGGGCGGTGGAATTCAAGAACACCACGGGGCTAACGCTTGAAGGAGGACCGGTCACGGTACTCGAGGGCGACCGCTACGTCGGCGAGGCGATGCTCGACACGCTAAAACCCGATGAGCAACGTCTGGTGGCCTACGCCGTCGAACTGAGCGTGCGGGTACTAGACAACCTCGACAGCCATACTGAGGACGCGCATCGGCTGGTCATCCGTGAGGGACAATTAGTGGCCGAGAGTCGACGCCTTCACCGGCGGACGTATCATTTGGTTAACAAGAGCAAGCATGAGTACATTCTTTACCTTGATCATCCACGCGAGGGGGACGGGTGGAGCTTGTTGGACACCCAGCAACCGGTCGAGACCACCGAGAATTTTTGGCGTTTTTCACTCACTCTGCCCCCTGCCCAGACCACTTCATTCGTTGTGAGTCAGCAACAGCCGCTGCGTCAGACGACCCGCTTGAATCAACTCGACGTGCAGGGGTTGCTCGGCATCATCGAGCAAAAACATCTCGATGAGAACACCCGTCAGGCCTTACGGCAAGCCGCTCAGAGCCTGGACCGGCTGGCCCATTTGGAAAGGGAACTGGAGCAGCTGCAGCGGCAGCAAGAGCGGATTCACCGCGAACAAGGCCGTATCCGCGAGAATCTACAAGCGTTGGGGGACAAAGACGCTGAGAAAACTCTCCGCGAGCGATTGGTACGGACACTCAGCGACCAGGAAGACCGTCTGGAGGACATCGCGGCCCGCCAAGAGCAGTTGACCCTTCAGCGCGAGGCGGCTCGTGCGGAATTCAGCCAACGGCTGATGGACTTGAGCTTCCAGTCGTAGCTCCAGCTCGCAGGGATCGTTTCAGCGGGTTAGACGCTGCCATGCGGCTGAGCGCCCGCTTCACGTAATCGAGCACGCAAATAGTTGGCCCGTGCTGTATTGCGTGCCTCCCCATCGAGCGCCTCGCCTACCAGCTTCTGTAGATGGGCCGGCTGTGTATGGATGAAGAGTTCGTTGATCGTGGGGATGGACAACTCCTCGACCAAGCCGAGATTGACACCCAGGCGCACGAATGACAGCAGTTCCATCGTCTCTTCGCTGGTCATCATCGTGGCGTTGCACAAGGTACCGTAGGCGCGGCTAATCTTGTCCTGCAAGCCTTGGCGGTTGTCGTTGAGCCATGACTGCCGGGCTGTCCGCTCAAACTCGATGATCTGTGGCACGGCGGCATGGATTTCACGCAAAATCTGCTGTTCGCTTTTGCCCAGGGTCACTTGGTTGCTGATCTGATAAAAGTGTCCTGAAGCTCGGCTGCCCTCGCCGTACAATCCACGCACCGCTAGATTGATCTTCTGCAGCGATCGGAAAACCTTGTCGATATGTTTGCTCGTCTCTAGAGCCGGCAGATGCAACATTACACTGGCTCGCATCCCCGTGCCGACATTCGTCGGGCAGGCCGTCAGATATCCAAACTCGTCGCTAAAGGCATAAGTAAGCTGCTGCTCCAGTAAGTCGTCTACATGGTCGATCTCAGCGTAAGCCGACTCCAGCGTAAAGCCCGAACGCATGACCTGTAGCCGCAAATGATCTTCCTCGTTGACCATCAGGCTGAGCGTCTCTTGCGGTCCTAAAGCGACTCCGCGCGGCCCCTCAGCCGAGGCTAACTCGCGGCTGATGAGTTGCCTCTCAACCAGAAATTGCCGATCCAAGGCGGGCATGGCAGTAATGGACAAATAATTCAGGCGCGGCAACAGATTCAATTGAGCGATTTTTTCACGCAGCAGATGTTCAATCTCGCTCTTTTGCAGGGCCGACACCCGGCTGGTAAAGGGGAAGGCCGCAAGGTTACGGGCCAAGCGGATGCGGCTGGAAATGACGATATCCGACTCCGGACCGGTGGCCCGCAACCACTCGCCGCTCGTAAACGTCAACTCATCCAGATTCATGCCCGGCTTCCCTCTGGCGTAACAAATCTCGCAAGGCTGCCGCTTCTTGATACTGTTCAGCTTCAACGGCTGCACGAAGCCGCTGACGTAATAATATCAACTCCAAGGCGTGTTTCGGAACACCAGCCTGAGGCACTTTTCCGCAATGACGCGTCGAGCGGTGCAGGCGGTGGAGAATGGGCCCCAGGCCGACCCGGAAGAATTCATAGTCATGTGGACAGCCTAGGCGTCCTTGGGCACGAAACTCCATGAATCCGATGCCGCACACCGGGCAGGTCTGCCGGGCCAGTTCATCCATCTCAGGAGGCAGATGGTGCCCGATCACCTCTTGGAGGATTGTCGGCAGATTTAACTCGTTGTTGTGAATCACCTTGCGGTCTTCGGCACAACGTCGGCACAGGTGCAGTTCACGGTGTTGACCGGCGACCAATATCGTTTGATGGACCGTGGCCGCAGCCCCACACGCTTCACACTTCACGCCGGCATCCTCGCAACCAAGTAGGCAGTTAAGATTGCTCCAAACGACGAATGCGATCGCGGAGCCGGGCTGCCTCTTCGTAATGTTCTTTGCTGACAGCCGCGTCCAGCTGTTTGCGCAATCGAATGATTTCATGTTGATTGCGACTGACGCTTCGAGAGCGACGCGGGATCTTGCCACAGTGTCGGGTTTCGCCGTGGATGTTTTCGAGCAGTTGCACCAGTTCTTCGCGGAAAACCTCGTAATCGTGCGGGCAGCCCAATCGACCCGTGTTGCGAAAATCGAGAAACTTCAGCCCGCACAACTCGCAAGCGTTCTGTGCCAGTTCGCTTTCGTCCAACTGCTCCTGCGGTGCCGCGGTCATTTTCATCACCGGCGGTTTCTCTTCGCTGAGATACTTCCCCGCGCACACCTCGCACAAGTGTACTTCTTCTATGTGATTCTCGCTGAGAATCTCGGTTATGTGAAGCGTGGCGGCATTGGGGCATTTTTCGCACTTCATCGAGCCGCCTCCCTCTCGCACCCTAATTTTCCATTAGATCATCGTAGCATCGTCTGCCCGACTGTCAAGCACAGGTCAGACGAGAAGCTGGATGGCCAACTCTCTTGACAACCAGCTGGGAAGGACAGCGCTGTAGCTGCGCTCCTGGGTAGAGATCAGCAGGTTAGTTCGTTAGTTCGCCTCGTGCAGTTCCGGTTCGGGGGCTACCTCGGTGGGCTTGACCCGATCCAGAGCAATTCGGTTTCGTAGGGCCACGCGATTGGTCACCTGCAAATAGGCTAATGCGGCCGCCTCCACAATGTCAGTCGAGACGGCCCGGCCGGAGAGGATCTTGTCCTGATACATGGCCTCGACGCTGGCCTCGCCTTGGGCATCCTCGCCCTCGGACACACTGCGAATGCGTAGGTCAATCAGATTGATAGTGATTCCCGTAGCCAGATCGATCGCTTTGAAAACCGCATCGACCGGGCCATCGCCATAAGCCGCCTCGCGGACAATCCGTCCCTCCTGGTGCCACAACGCCACCACCGCCGAGGGGATGGTCGCCGAGCCGCCTGTGCAACTCACCGCTTCCAGCGTCCACACTGCCGGACCACTGTGAATCTGCGCCTCGGCCAGGGCCTCGATGTCGGCGTCGTAGACCACTTTTTTCTTATCAGCCAAGGTCTTGAACGCCTCGAACACTCGATTGAGTTGCTCCTCGGTGAGATGGTAACCCAAGTCGATTACTCGCTGGCGCAATGCATGTCGGCCAGAGTGTTTGCCCAGCACTAGCTCGGTACGAGAGATGCCCACATCTTCGGGATTCATAATTTCATATGTACGGCGTTCTTTGAGCATCCCATCTTGATGGATGCCACTCTCGTGCGCAAAGGCATTCTGACCGACAATCGCCTTGTTCCGCTGGACGGCCAAGCCGGTGACGTGAGACAGCAGCCGACTGGCGGGGTAGAGTTTTTTAGCGTTGATGGCGGTATCGGTGCCGAAGTAGTCGGCTCGGGTACGCAAGGCCATAACCACTTCTTCCAGGGCACAATTGCCAGCTCGCTCGCCAATGCCGTTGATCGTACATTCGATCTGACGCGCCCCGTTCTGGATGGCCGCTAGACTGTTGGCGAGGGCCAGACCCAAGTCGTCGTGACAATGCGCGCTGAGGATGACCTTGTCGATGCCCCGCACATGCCGGCGGATATAAGAAAAAATTGCCCCGTACTGTTCGGGTACCGCATAGCCAACCGTGTCGGGTAAATTGATGGTGGTGGCACCGGCTTCAATCACTTTCTCAACTACTTCGGCCAGAAAGTCTAGTTCGGTCCGCGAGGCATCCTCGGGGCTGAATTCGATGTCTTCGACCAGATCCTTGGCGCGTTTGACACCCTCGACCGCCCGGCGAAGTATCTCCTCCTTGGCCATCTTCAACTTGAATTCTCGGTGGATCGCGCTAGTCGCTAAGAAGACGTGAATGCGCGGGCGAGTCGAATCCTTGACTGCTGCCCCAGCCCGCTCGATATCAACAGCATTGCAGCGGGCCAAGCCGCAGATAATCGGCCCGTGAACTTCGCGAGCGATGGCCTGGACACTCTCGAAATCACCCGGCGAGGCAATTGGGAAGCCGGCTTCAATCACATCAACGCCCAGTTCTTTAAGCATCCGGGCGACTTGTAGTTTTTCGGCCAGGTTCATGCTTGCGCCGGGGCTTTGCTCGCCATCACGCAGGGTGGTATCAAAGATTTTCACGTAGTCGGTGGCCATCGATGCTAAGCTCCCTGGAAACGAAAAGACCCCGTGACATTTGTCGCCCGGGGTCTGCTTTGGTCACTTTGATTCGCTCAAAGCTAACGGCGTTCCCGGTACGGTGCCAGTTCGGGTAGAACTAGTAGCAAGTCGATCCGGAAAATCAGCAGTGTTACCATCGAAAATTTCCTCTCTAAGCTATCCTAAAGAAAGCCGGGCCGCGACGCAATCAGAAAAAACCTGGTTTTTCCTCCGTTGGCTTGATGAGTCAAAACCATTCCCTGCCGCTGACCGTCTTGAGCTATAGAGTGTTTTCCTCTCTGTCTTACTTAGGAGTCCGAGCATGAGTTTGTACCGCAATGCCGGCTTGCTCGCAGCCGGGCTGGGCCTACTGGTCACGGGCCTATACCAAGCAGCGGCTGAAAACCCGACGATCGAGCAGAATCGAGCGACCGCCCGAAAGCAATTCCAGGATGGTAATTTTAACGATGCGTACAAGCTGTACCGACAGATTGCGTTGGACAAAGGCAACCCCATCCCGGCGAACGATCTAGAGCAGGGGCTGCAAGCCTTGGCCCGACTGGGCCGTATCGACGAGATCGACGAGTTCCGCGAAGCAGTGGTTCAAACGCACAGCGACAAAGTGCATGTGCTATTCACGGCCGCCCGCAGCTATTTGGATTACGAACACCACGGTTACATCGTTGCTGGACAATTCAGTCGGGGCTACAAGCGCGGCGGAGGCAAGTATGTCAATGCCTTTGATCGCGACCGCGTGCGGGCCATGCAATTGCTTGTGCAGGGGATGCCATTGGCTCGCAAGGAGAAAGACACTCAATGGGTCAGCAACTACTTTATGAGCCTAGCGCATACGGTACGCACCGGCAGCACATACCGCCCGGCCTGGAAACTTCAAGAACTTACTGACCTGAGTACCCTGCCCGACTACGAAGAAGGCACCCGCTACTACGGTCGCGGTTGGCGACGCTCCGATCGTGGATGGTCCTCTTCCGATGATCGCGGTGCCCCGGTCACCGACAATGGCGAACCGCTCTATTATGCTCTGCCCAAGTCCTGGGAAACCGCTGCCAACGACGGCGAACGCTGGCGCTGGTGCTTGGCCGAAGTGGCCCAGATCAACCCCAGCCGTCTCAACGAGATCGCCCTTATCTGGGCCGATTTCTGCCGCTCGCAGTACGGCGTACAAACCTTGCTCTCAGCCCCGAAGGATACCGCGGATAAGGAAGGCACCTTCTCGCTGCACACCCTCAAAGACAGCGAAACCATCGCTCGCTTAGCCACGGGAGTCAAACGCTTCGCCCTGCCCAAAGAACACAACTTCATCGACATTTACCGCGGCATCATCGCCCGGGGCGGCAGCGAAGCCCTTACGGCTCACCTTCGCCTGGCCGAGGAATTCGAGGACCGTCGCCAATACCCCAAGGCTGCCGACACCTGGCGTGAACTGATCGCCAAGCACGGCAAGGGGCACCAGGACGAATATCAAAAACGCCTGGATCAGATCGTTGGCAACTGGGGCATCATCGAGCCTTTTGGCACGCAGCCGGCTGTCACCAAGGCGACCTTTGATCTACGTTTCCGCAACGCGAAGAAGGTCACCTTCACCGCCCATGCCATCCAGGTTGAGAAGCTGCTGGCCGATGTGCGCGATTATCTCAAGAGCAATCCGCGCAATCTGGATTGGCGGAAAACCAACATTGAAAACCTTGGCTATCGCCTCGTGCACCAAAACGAGAAGACTTACCTAGGCGACCAGGTCGCTACTTGGTCGCTGGAGCTTCAACCTCGGCCCAACCATGTGGATGATCGCGTCACCGTCCAGACCCCGCTCACCAAGGCCGGTGCTTACCTCATTGAAGCTAAGATGGAAGGCGGCAACACGACGCGTTGTATCGCCTGGATCGCCGACACCGTCCTTGTCAAGAAGATGCTGCAAAACCAGGCCATGTACTTTGTGGCCGACGCCATCACCGGCAAGCCGATCGACAAAGCCAACCTGGAATTTTTCGGCTGGCATCCACAGTGGGTTCCGCACCCCGCAGGAGGTGGCTACCATCGGGTCATTACCACGGCCATGGCTCACAACAGTGATGCCGACGGTATGGTGCTGACCGGACCAGGCGACCAGCCGAGCAACTACAACTGGCTAGTGATCGCCCGAAAGAAAGGCGACGGCCCGGGTGGGGCGGACCGCTTCGCGTATTTGGGTTTCAGCAATGTTTGGTACAACCGCGAATACGATCCGCAGTATCATGCTACCCGCGTGTTCACGATTACCGATCGTCCGGTCTATCGTCCCGAACACACCGTCCAATTCAAGGCCTGGGTGCGTCATGCCAAATATGACATGCCCAACGTCTCTGACTTCGCCGGCCAGTGCTTCCACGTCGTCATCCACAACCCCAAGGGCGACAAGGTCTACGAGGCCGACTTCAAGGCTGACGATTACGCCGGTATTGCTGGGGAGTGGAAATTGCCCAAAGACGCACCCCTGGGCGTCTACAGCATCCACGTCAACTGGTTCGGCGGTGGCCATGTGGGGACATTCCGCGTCGAGGAATACAAGAAGCCCGAGTTCGAGGTCAAGGTCGAAGCCCCCAAAGAACCGACCAAACTAGGCGACAAGATCGAGGCCACCGTCCAGGCCCGCTACTACTTCGGCGCTCCAGTGACCAACGGCAAGGCCAAGATCAAGGTGCTCCGCACGCCCCATTCCACCACCTGGTATGCTCCGGGCCGTTGGGATTGGTTCTATGGCAAGGGCTACTGGTGGTTTGCTCCGGATTATGTCTGGTATCCCGGCTTTGACGAGTGGGGCTGTTATCGGCCGCGTCCCGCATGGTGGATCGACTGGCGTCCCGAGCCGCCCGAAGTAGTGCTGGATACCGAACTGCCGGTCGGCCCCGATGGGGAAATCAAGGTGGTCATTGACACCGCCATCGCTAAGGAATTGCACGGCGACACGGATCACCGCTACAGCATCACCGCCGAAGTGGTCGATGAAAGCCGCCGCACCATCGTGGGAAGCGGTGATGTCATCGCCGCCCGCAAACCGTTCCGTGTCTTCGGATGGCTAGATCGTGGCCACTACCGAGCCGGCGACACCATCAAGGCCAGCTTTCAGGCGTTGACGCCCGATCAGAAGCCAGTCAAAGGACTGGGCAAGCTGTCGTTGCGTGCCATCGAATACCAGGACGCTAAGCCGTTCGAGAAGGAAGTCGAAAGCTGGGATCTGAACACCGATGAGACCGGGTCGGCTAGCATGCAAATCAAGGCAGCCAAGGCCGGGCAATATCGCCTGGTGTATCAGCTAACCGATGCCAAGAAGAACACCATCGAGGGGGGCTACTTGTTTGTCATCCGTGGTGAGGGGTTCACGGGCAAGGAGTACCGCTTCAACGATATCGAGATCATCACCGACAAACGTGAGTACGCCGACGGCGACAAGGCCAAGCTGCTCATCAGCACCAATCAAGAAGGCGGAACCGTTTTGATGTTTGATCGGCCAGCTGGGGTATATCGCAAACCCAAGGTGATCCGCATCAACGGCAAAAGCATCGAAGAAACGCTCGACATCACCAAGAAGGACATGCCTCTT
>JBDNDE010000145.1:0-11721 GCA_046719305.1 Gemmataceae bacterium
GGCGCTCAGCGACGACAGCACTGGGAAACGACTCTAAACTTTCTTCGAGGGCTTCTAAGGCAGGGATATCCAAGTCGTTGGTTGGTTCGTCGAGCATCAACACATCCGCGGGCGTTGTCATCAACTGGGCGATCCGCCCCCACGCTTGCTCGCTGCCACTCAGGCTGCCCACTGGAACTTCGAGTTGTTCTGGGTGGAACAAAAATCGCTTGGCCCATGCCTGGACCGGCAGCGAGCGACCGCCATATTCCACCTCGTCGCCGATGGGACACAGGGCCCTTTTGAGTGTCCATGTGGGATTCAGTCCGGCTCGGACTTGCTCGAACAGCAGGCAACGCAGCCCCTCGGCCTGAGCTATCTCGCCAGTGTCAGGGTGCAGTGTGCCGACCAGGAGGCGCAACAGGGTGCTTTTGCCGGCTCTATTGGGGCCGATCAGGCCAACACGTTGTCCACCGTTAAGGCTGAACGAGAGGTGGCTAAACAGGGGAGTGGGACCGAACGGTTTGGTCAACCCCTGTACAACCAACAACACGCTCATCGTCGGCCCTGGCCTCGGGAAGATTTGCGTTTCTTGCCCGCGAACGGTTTCTTTTCGCTCTCCGCCGCTCGATAGCCCGATGAGGCTTTTCCGGCAGGAACTTTTGCTGCCCTTGCTTTTCGCGGTTTGCTTTGGCCACCAGAGGGCACCAGGCCGGATTCGCCGACAGGGCCAACAGTAGCGCGGCCCTTGGACTTGCCTGGCGAGGCCGCTGAGGCGGGTAGGCTGTAGTCGAAATCGTCGAGCTTGACACACGGCAAGCGGCCGATACGCCGTTCGATGCGAGCCATTTGAGCGCGTTCCTCCGGGGCTACGAAGAGGATAGCCTGGCCGCAATCGCCGCCCCGGCCAACGCGGCCAATACGGTGGACGTGTTCCTCGGGGGTGCCACTTACGTCATAATTGATCACATGAGTGATATGCCGAACATCCACCCCGCGCGCGGCGATATTGGTCGCCACCAGGATCGGAAACTTCCGCTCGCGAAAGCCCTGCATGGCCCGTGTTCGCTGCGAAGCGGTGCGCCCCGAATGCAACTCGGCTACCTGGTGCCCGGCGTCATACAACCGTTGTGCTAGCCGTCGCGCCCCTTGTTTGGTTCGAGTGAACACCAGCACGCTGGGCTGTTCCATCTGCTCTAGCAGATGCTCTAGCAACGCCGTCTTGCGATGCAGCGGTACCGGATAAATGGTTTGGCTGACCGTGGTTGCGGCGGCTCCCGTGGTGCCAACCGTCACCTCGACGGGTTCGTTCAGGATGGAGCGTGACAACTCGGCCACTTCGTTTGGGAAGGTAGCGCTGAACAGAAGAGTTTGTTTGCGAGAACTTAGGTGTCGAAGAACCTGCTGGACATCGGGCAGGAAGCCAAGATCAAACATCTGATCCGCCTCGTCGAGCACCAGGCGTGTGACCCCCCGGAGATGGACCCGACCACCGCGTAGGTGGGCCAGCAAGCGGCCCGGCGTAGCGACAACTAGGTCCAAGTTGCCGCGTAGAGAGCGTTCTTGAGGAAATTCAGCTACCCCGCCGATAACCAGCGTCGAACGTAGGGCGGTGCCGTGGGCCAAGGCACGGAAGTTGGCTTCGATCTGCTGGGCTAGTTCACGCGTTGGGGTCAGTACCAGCGTACTGGCCGGGCCACGCTTCTCGCTGAGCATGGCCTGCAACAGCGGCAAGAGGAAGGCAGCCGTTTTGCCGGTGCCCGTTTGGGCAGTGCCGACGAGATCGCGCCCCGCCTGGATAACGGGGATGGCCCGTTCTTGGATGGGGGTAGGAGTCGAGAATCCGAGGCGTTCTAGATTGACAAGCAACGACACGGGCAAACCAAAAGACTGAAAAGACATTCGCATCTCACATAGATTAAAATGAGCAGGGGTTCGCGTCATTATATACGCCCCGTCCTGAACAGACGATGCAAAAGCAACGAAATCGCCACTTTTCATCCGCTGCGACGGGAAAAGGCCAGACGACAGGCTATTGGAGAGTTCGAGGTGAGAGACACCCGAGGATATCTTGATGAGACCTTTATGACTGGATTGACATCGCTTTTCGATTTTGTTAGCTTAAAAAAGCTCTTCTTGGTCTTCGATTGATCAAGCTCATTTGAGCAAACGGATCTGAATGTCCTCTCTCTCTAGGATCGATCCATGAATGCATTAACCTCTCCTTTGCGCAATCGTCTCGCGTTTACTCTCATTGAACTGCTCGTGGTGATCGCCATCATCGCTATCTTGATCGGCTTGCTGTTGCCGGCCGTGCAAAAAGTCCGCGAGGCGGCGGCTCGCATGCAATGCAGCAACAACTTCAAGCAAATGGCCCTAGCGGTCCACGGCTATCATGATGCTTTTGGTCGTTTTCCACCTGGCGGGATCACCGAAGGGAACTGCTGCAGCACACGGAGCCGAACCAACTGGGCGATCGAGATTCTGCCCTATATCGAGCAGCAACAATTGTACAACACCTACAACAACAACCTCTTCAACGAGGATGCGGGCAACGCTTTCACACGGACACAGCGGGTACGGACGTATGAATGCCCCTCCGACGCCAGCATCGGCGGAATGGAACGGACGTTTGCTCCGGCGAGTGGACCTGGCTCAGGTTTGCAATACATGGTCAGTTCCTATCGCGCCGTGTCGGGTCGGGCCAATATCACCGCTCCGCTGGGCTGGATGGACAACGCCGAGGGCTTGGCACTGCCAGCTAGCTTCAAAGGAGTGCTTCACACCGTTTGGCCGGCTCAGGGACTCACTCAGGAATCCTTTAGCACGATCACCGATGGTACCTCCAACACGTTGCTGTTGGGTGAATGGCAGACCCGCACGGTCGAACGTCGCCGGACCTTCTGGGCTTACACTTACACTTCGTACAATCAATCCTCGGTGCATCCAGCCAGCCATACCTATCTGAATGACTTCACTCGTTGTGAGCAAATCTCGGCATCCCTGGGACTGGACAACCGCCCCTGCCGGCGTGCCTTCGGTAGCTTCCACACCAACGGCAGCAACTGGGCCATGGCCGATGGCTCGGTTCGTTTCATTCCGCAGTCAGTGGATATGAACCTGCTGGCCAACATGGCCACCATCGCAGGCGGCGAAGTGGCCGGTGTCAACTAACCTGCAATCTGCATGCCGGAGCCAAGCTGCTATGTTTCGCCGAGTGTTGTTGAGCGCTAGCCTGGTCCTGATTGGGGCCGGGTGTGGCCAAAGCCGTTATGTTCCCGTTTCGGGCAAGGTGACGTACAACGGACTCCCGTTGGCTAAAGTACAGGTGATGTTTCAGCCGCTGGCCAGTGGCAGCATCGATGCCGGTGGAGTCGGCTCGTTTGCCCTGACCAATGAAAAAGGCGAGTTCACTTTGGAGGCCGCCACTGCTCGCCCGACGCGAGGCGCTCTTGTCGGCAAGCATCAGGTGCGGATCGCCTTCCCGCCCAATGCTCTGGGGGGTTCCGATGCCGATGCCGACTCTGATGCTGCTAACCCTAACCCTGGTGGCAAAGGCCGACTCAAGGTACTCAAGCAGCCAATCCCCGACAAATACAACAGCGAATCGACTTTGACTTTCGATGTGCCCGCGGGCGGAACCTCTACGGCCAACTTCAGCCTGGAAGGCCCGCCGCTGCCTAAGGGAATGAAGTAAGGAGCGGTCTTTAGTCTTTAGGTGCTTCGCCCGACCCTATGTTCGTCCGTTCCGTAGATGAGATCACGGTTCAAGGGGCGGAAGGAAGAGGCGGTCTTCGGGTGCTTGGATGCTCAGATCCTAGGAAAGAGGTAGCATCCATTCATAGAAAAAAAAAGGAACTACTCGCCTGGCCCAACACATCCTGTCCTCTGCCCCTTCGCTTCGTCGAGAAGATGAATGGGAGGGACGTTATGTCGGATGCACTCACACAACCCCACTCGGCACGCGAGGTCGGCCAACGGGCGGGCCTCGATGCGGAGGTGTATCAACTCTTGTCGAGCGAGGCCAATGTTCTCCAAGCCGCCAAACAACTCTTGGCCCAAAGGCACGAAGGGGCCGCCTTTCGCCTGTTGGCCTGGGGCTTGCCTCGCCGAGAAGCAGTCTGGTGGGCTTGTGAATGTGTACGTCTGCTCATGGCAGAAACCGCTCCGGCCGAGGAACGCGCCGCCCTGGAAGCAGCACGCCGGTGGACCTGCGAACCGACGGAAGACCATCGTCGCCAAGCAGAAACGGCTGCCCAGGTGGTGAACTTTGCCACCCCTGCGGGCCAATGTGCCATAGCCGCTTTCTGGTCGGGCGGGAGCATGGCCCCGGCGAAACTTGCCACCGTGGCTCCGCCCGAAAATCTGCTACCCAAGGCGTGTGCCAACGCAGTTCTGCTAGCCACTCTGCAAGGCAAGCCGGCTGAGATTCCCCAGCGGGCGATTTTCTGTGTGGAGATAGCGGCCCAGGTGAGCAAGGGAAACAATCGCTGGCCCGAACCGGTTTCGAATGGGATGAACCGAAAGGGATGAGACATGGGCCAACCAGCGGCACGCGTAACGGATATGCATACTTGTCCGATGGTTACCGGAGTGGTGCCCCATGTCGGTGGTCCGATTCTTCCGCCGGGCTGTCCCACGGTGCTCATCGGTGGCCTGCCCGCGGCCCGGGCCACGGACTTGGCCACTTGCACCGGACCGCCGGATCTCCTGCTTCCCGGCTCGGCCACGGTGTTGATCGGCAATCTACCCGCGGCACGAATGGGCGATAGCACCGCGCATGGCGGAGTGGTCGTTGGTGGCTGTGCCACGGTGCTTGTCGGTTGATTCGGCCCTCCGGCCCGATTTCTACGTTCGCTTGCGTTCTCTTCCATGGCTTTCTGTGCCGCATCTCTTCTCCAAACCAAAGCACTACCGAAATCATGGGCTAGTTTTTCGTTGCCTTGTGTCACGGATTATCTAGGTTCGATACTAACCTTCTTGCGTGAGAGTACTGATGAGCCGTGAGTCGATTTTGCTCGTGGATGAACTGGTGACCCCGATACCTGGGGATTCCCCGGGCGGGGAGCCAGTGAGCTATCTGGTGCGTACCGAACTAGACGAGATGCGCAAGGAGATCAACCCCGACGATTTCGACGAAAACGACCCCCTACGCCCGACGGAGCTAAAAAAAGCCGACTGGCAAGGGATCATCCGCCGAACAATCGACCTGCTACGCACCCAATCCAAAGATCTGCTCTTGGCAGCCCGCTTGACGGAAGCTCTGACCAAACAACACGGCTTCGCCGGTTTCGCCGAGGCACTCACGCTGCTGCGACGGATGACCGACGAATGCTGGGATTATTTGCACCCAGCCATCGAGGATGGCGATCTAGAGGTGCGAGCCGGTCAATTCAACTGGCTGGGCGACGATGGGCGAGGGGCGCGGTTTCCGTATTCGCTGCGGACAGTGCCGTTGTTTTTTTACGAAGGTCAGCCGATCGGTTGGTTGGATTGGAAGAAAGCCCAAGACAACAAGGGCAAGTTCAAGATGGAACAGATCGATCAGGCGATCCGTTCGACTACTCGTGAGCGGCTGCAAGAGCTTGTTTCCGATATACAGGCGTGCATTCACGGTACACAGAACCTCTTAGAGACGCTCAACCAACGCCTGGGAAGCTCGGCACCGGCCTGGATCGACATCCGTAAAGCCTTGTTGGAAGTTGACACACTGGTCAAAGGGGCGTTGCAACGCCAGGGGGGCCCCATTCAGGCCAACGACCTCTCAACCGAACGCGAACCGAATGCCTCCCCGACCGCAGACCAACAGGCAATTGGTTCCCGTGAACCGCAGGGCAAACGCTCTGTCACACGGGCCGATCTTTATGCTCAACTTGAAGAAATTGCACAGACGCTTTCCACTCTGGAGCCTCATAGCCCCGTGCCGTATTTGATTCGCCGGGCGGTGGCTCTGGGCCGCTTGCCTTTCCCGGAGATGATGAAGAAGTTGCTGCGTCCAGATTACCACCAAGGACTGGTCGAGATGGATCGCGAGTTGGGCTTAGAGTCGAGCGAAGAAAATCCGCAGTACAGGTGAATCGGTGTCCGGCAGGTGCCGGAGCTGTCGAGTGTGCCTGTGTAACCGAACCCACTGAGGTGAGCGATGAGTGAGAGCCTCCAACACAAACTAGACCGGGTGCGACGTCCGCGCGTTCAGATTACCTACGATGTCGAAACCAACGGGGCGATGGTCAAGACGGAACTGCCCTTTGTCCTGGGGGTGATGGCCGATCTGTCTGGCTCGCCCAAAGAGGCATTGCGTCCGCTGAAGGAACGCAAGTTCGTGAACATCGACCGCGACAACTTCAACGAGGTGCTGGCCCGCTCGGCCCCTCGTCTAGCCATCAAGGTCGACAACAAGCTCACTGGCGAGCCGGACAGCAAACTAGCCGTCGAACTGAACTTCAAGAGCATGGAGGACTTCGAGCCAGCCCAGATCGCTGAGCAGATTCCGGCTTTGAAGGAACTCAAGGAGATGCGCAGCCGCCTGACGCAACTACTCAGCAAGATGGAAGGCAACGACAAGCTCGAAAGTCTCCTGGCCGACATCCTGGCTAACACGGAAAAGGCGACGGCACTGGCGAAAGAGTTGGGCGGCGAAGAGGAGGGGAAGTAACATGGCCGGCGAACAACAAACAGCAGCGAGTGCCAGCACCACAACTACTGAAACCAGTAGCCTGCTGGATCAGGTGATCCAGGCGACCCGTCCGATGGACAGCCGCGAAGCGGAGCGGAACAAGAGCTATTTCAAACAGTTTCTGGATAGTGTGGTGCAGCCCGGTCAGGTAATTAGCAAAGATGTCGAAGCGAACATTAAGCACTGGATCAGCGAGATTGACAAAAAACTGACCGAGCAACTCAACGAGGTCATGCACCATCCCGAGTTCCAGAAGCTCGAAGGCACCTGGCGCGGCCTGCACTACCTGGTTAACCAAAGCGAAACAGGAGAGACACTCAAGATCCGTGTTTTGAACGTCAAAAAACAAGAACTCCTCAAGGATCTCGAAAAGGCTGTCGAGTTTGATCAATCGACTCTGTTCAAGAAAGTCTACGAGGAAGAGTACGGCCAACTGGGCGGTCAACCGTATGGTGCGTTGATTGGCGACTATGAATTTGGCCGCAGCCCCGAAGATATTCAGTTGCTCAAGATGATCAGCAATGTGGCGGCAGCCTCGCATGCTCCGTTCATCAGCAATGTGTCGCCGAAGATGTTTAACTTTGAGCGATTCACCGAACTGAGCAATCCGCGGGATTTGGCCAAGATTTTTGACTCGGTCGAATATGCGGCCTGGAAGTCATTCCGTGAATCGGAAGACAGCCGCTATGTGGCTTTGACGATGCCGCGAGTCTTGGGTCGATTGCCCTACGGCAGCAACTTCAAGAAGGTGGCCGAGTTCAACTTCGAGGAGTCGGTGGACGGCACCAATCATGATAAGTATTTGTGGATGGGAGCAGCGTGGGCTTACGCGGCCCGGCTGACAGATGCCTACGCCAAGGATGGCTGGTTTGCCCGAACGCGGGGCGTCGAGGGGGGGGGCAAAGTCGAGGGGTTGCCTGTTCACACCTTCCCCACCGATGACGGCGACGTGGCCATGAAATGCCCGACAGAAATCGCCATCACCGACCGGCGCGAGTTCGAGTTGAGCAACCTGGGCTTCTTGCCCTTGGTGCATGCCAAAGGACGCGACTTTGCCGTCTTCATGGGCACACAAAGCTGCCAGAAACCCAAGAGCTACTTCGATCCGGCAGCTAATGCCAACGCGGAGTTGTCCGCCAAGCTGAACTACCTGTTGTGCGTGTCGCGGTTCGCCCACTACCTGAAAGTCATGGCCCGTGACAAGATCGGCTCGTTTATGGAAGTCAAGGACTGCGAGCGCTGGCTCAATGACTGGATTAGCAACTTCTGCTGCGATCCAGCGCTGGCCGGCGAGAAGACCAAGGCCGAGAAGCCGCTAGCCGAGGCCAAGGTAGAGGTAAGGGAAGTCAAGGGTAAACCAGGCTGGTATGAGGCGGTGGCCTGGCTACGTCCCCACTTTCAGTTGGAAACGCTCACCACGTCGATGCGTCTGGTCGCGGAAGTGCCCCAGAAAAGCTAAGGCCGCTAGGTTCTTTGTGAGTTGGTGAATCTTACCACCGAGGCATCTGGCCTCCGTGGAGAAGCGAAACCGGTGTTTGCCGTCACCGGTCCGCTCTCGTTGCGTACTCAGGGACGGCAATCGGGTTAGTCGGAACACTCCATCGAGAAAGGAAGAGCATCATGGCTGTTGATATGTTTCTGAAGTTTGAAGGAGATATCTTTAAGGGCGAGTCACGGGACAAAACCCATGCTCAGGAGATCGACATCCTGGCGTGGAGTTGGGGGGTGAGCAACAGCGGCACGGCTCATATGGGTGGCGGGGCCGGTGCAGGCAAGGCCAACGTCCAAGACCTGAGCGTCACCAAGTATGTTGATGCCTCTAGCGCGGCCCTGCTGCTGGCCTGCTGTACCGGCACTCATATTCCCACGGCCACGCTGGTGGTTCGCAAGGCAGGCGGCACCCCGGTCGAGTACATCAAGATCACTCTGACAGAATGCCTGATCACGGCGGTAAGCACTGGCGGCAGCGGTGGCGAAGATCGCCTCACGGAGAACGTCACCATCAACTTTGCCAAGATCAAATTCGAGTACGTTGAACAAGACGCGACCGGTAAGCCTAAGACTCCGGCCAAGACCATGACCTTCGATATTGCCCAGAACGTCAAGGAATAACGGCAAATAGCCGCTCAGGTGGTGCCAAAGCAGCCCAGGTCGTGGCCCCGAATCGCCCCTGGGCTGCTTGCTCTGGCAGTTTCCCCTCATCTGGCGATCAAGGAGCTATCTATGTCAATCAAATGCATTCATTGTAAAAGGAAGATTGCTCATCCTTACACACATACGGACCTGATGGATTGTCCGTATTGTGGCAATGAGACACCAACTGGCATGGAGAAACGTTTCCGTCAGGAACTCGAAACCTACAAGAATTACCTGAAATATCCCAAGGCGGCCGCAGGACGTGCCATCGGCTATGCCTCAGCAATTTACGAGCTCTCGACACACAATCAACTGATCGACCACGGCAGCATTGAGAAACGCGTGGCTGCCAAGGCGGGAAATGATGCAGCAGCCACGGCAACCAAGACGCTGTTGATGAGTGGCCGGGAGTCCGGTGGCATGGTGGACAACCGGGTCGGACTGATGATTTTCAGCGTTTCGGGTACCACGGGCAAGAACGTCAAGCTCCCGTGGCATCTGCTGTATGTGGTGTTCCGAGGCTCGCGAGGTTCCGAGAGGGGCGATAGCAACCCTGAAGGAGCCGGTTGGGGGGTCATGAACAGCCAGGGGGATGAGGGCAATATCGACTGGCGGGCCAACTTCACCAATTCGTTGACGACGCCAGCCTGGAGCAGTTCGGTCAAGGTTCACAAAGGTTTTTACAGCATCTACAGCAGCGTCGGCGAATTGGTCCGCGCTACCGTTCGCAAGGCGCTCGCTCAGAACCCCAAAACCCAGGTCATCGTGACCGGCCATAGTTTAGGCGCGGGCCTATCGGTTCTCTGCGGGCACGATTTGGAATGTATGGGCATCTGCAAGCCGTTCGTGTTTCCCTTCTGCTGTCCGCGAGCGGGTAACCTCGCGTTTGCCCAGGACTTCAACCGCCGCATTGCCACGCAAACGGCAGTGCTGGAATCGGAACCGGACATGGGATCGTATCATCGGTGTTTTGTGTTTGTGCAAGCGACGGACCCGGTGTCGATCGGGGGCAAGAAGGGGTTCGCCAACGAAATGACCGAGCAGCAACATCGATCGATCAGCGACCACGGCGGCAAGCTAGGTACCGTAGTACAAGGGTTGTTCCACGCCACCAGAAAGAAGAGCAAGACCAACATCTTCTACCATGTCAGTAACTTATACAAGGCATCCTGGTGGGGCGTTCACTTGTACACATACATGGAAAAAGTGATCCTAGGTAAATAATTTGTTGCCGATTCTTTCTTAAAAATCTCGGCCCGAATCGGCGAGTGCTTGTTTCCGATCCAGTTCAAGAAAATGCCTCTGCTGGTCGATGTGTTCTTCTAGAACGGTCCTAACGAAAGCAAGACTTTAGCAGTTAAGAACGGTTGACCATTGCTGGTTTACCCGTTAGGATAAAAAGATAATCGGCCCCTTGGCCAAGTGGTAAGGCGACGGATTGCAAATCCGTTATTCCCCGGTTCGAATCCGGGAGGGGCCTTTCAAGCTAGCCTGTATGGGTTAGACAACAGTGACTTTGATTCCCAAATCAATCGTTAACGATCTCCCTTCTTTCAATTCTGCTTATTCTCCAACTGATAGCTGATATGGTGTGGTCGGGGAGCTTCTAGGTTAAAGAAGCGGGCGACCAGTGGAACTCCTTTTGACGAGTTCGACTCGAAGGGGGCAGCAACCGCCTTGAAACGGGTGGACTTGGGGTTGTGCGAGGTTGGGGTATCTGGCATTGTGCGGTTACATCCGATCTCTGGGGAGGAATTACCGAACGGGAGAAAACAACAGACTCGCCAGCCGATCGAAAGGAGCCATCATGACGCATCGCGAACGGATCACCGTGCTGTACAACGAACCGATCTTACCCGAAGACCATCCCGATTACGTCTCGGAAGTCGACGTGATCGACAATGTCGACGCTGTTGAGAAGGTGTTACGCGAGGCCGGTTATCAGGTGATGCGTCTGGGAGTGACCAACGATGCACCGTCGTTGATTCGCGGTCTCCACGAACAGGCTCCCGACGTGGTGGTGAATTTGTTTGAGGGCACCCCCGACAACAACGCCAATGAGATGTACGCGGCGGGCATTCTAGAATGGCTGGGCATCAGCTACACCGGGTGTCCGTTTCAGACGCTGGTGCTGGCCCGAAGCAAACATCAGGCCAAGCGGCTCTTTCACGCTGAGGGCATCCCGACGGCGGCCTATTTTGTGGTTGAAGATGGGAAGGTAACGAGCAATCCATTGCGTTATCCGTGCATCGTGAAGCCCACGCAGCAGGACGCGAGTGTCGGCGTGGATCAAGCGAGCGTTGTGACGACTTTCGAGCAGTTGCAGGCGCGGGTGCGTTTTCTCTATGAACAGTTTGCCCAACCGGTTCTAGTCGAAGAGTACATTCCGGGGCGCGAGATCACCCTGGCGCTGGTCGAGATACCCCAGCTAACCCTTCTGCCGGGGACCGAGGTTCTCTTTCAGTACAAGAATCCCGAATTTTGGCCAATTCTCACCTATAAGGCTAAATGGGATGTGGATTCAATCGAGTTCAATGAGACAGACTATCACTTTCACGCCGAGCTTTCCCCGGAATTGCTCGACCAGATGCACAGCATTGCCAAACGCGCCTATCACTTGCTCGGTTGCCGAGATTATGCCCGCGTCGATTTCCGCCTGCGTGAAGGAGACAATCAACTGTTTGTCCTGGAGTTGAACCCCAACCCCGAATTTGCTCCTAATCGCGGTTTGGCCAACAACCTCTGGGCGGCTAACATTAGCCATGAACAGTTCACCCGGCAACTAGTGAGAAATGCCCTAGCGCGGCGACAGGGGCAAACGGCCCAGCGATTTGCGTCTCGAAAGGCCAGTTGAGGGAGAGTGGGTATGGCGCGCAAGCGTGTCGAGTTGACGGTGCTGAACCTGCAGAGCGCGACTTTTGAATGCACCT
>JBDNDE010000146.1:0-11711 GCA_046719305.1 Gemmataceae bacterium
GCCAGCATGCTGTTGCGTGGGATCGGTGCCGCCGAGGTACCACACCAGCCGTTTATCGGCATCGACATGAGCCAGCGAGCGGAAGCCGTCCTTCGGTCCAGCGAGCGGCCCGGATTGGTCCTCTCGGCCGGCATAACGCACATCGAGCGTCGGCCCGTTGGTGTCTTGGCCGTGCCAGACGAAAGCGCTGTCTTCGAGCCAGTGGGGTTTGTCATGGTTGAGGTTGAGCCAGGCGGGGTCTTTCTCGCGAAGCAAGACAGTGGTTTGGCCCGTGGCAGGTTCGACGCTGAGCAGCAATTGCTCCTGTTGGGTACGATTCTGCACCAGCAGCGTCAGGCCGCCCTTTTGCCAATCGACACGGGCCAGATAGGGATAGTTGTCGCGGTCCCAGTCCACCCAAGTCGTCTTGCCCCCACGTGCCGCGACGATGCCTAGCCGCACCGCGACGTTTTTTTTCCCCGGGCGTGGATAATACGATGGATGCCCCGGCTGGCCCGGTTGCATCGGGTCGGCCACATACCAGATCTCGACCCCCTCGTGATCGCTCTCCTGGTAGGCGACCTGCTGGCCATCGGGCGAGACCCAATAGCCGCTGTAGCGGGCCATCTCCTCCTGGGCGACAAACTCCGCCAGACCGTGCGGCTTCTTCTCGGTGCCGCCGGTTGTAACGCGGTTCTCCTTGTTGCTGGCCAGTTCGACCCGATAAACATCGTAATCCAACACATAAAAGACACTGCCGCCGTCGGGGCTGAATTTCGGATCGACCAGCGTCCCCTTGCCAGTGGCCAACTCGGTCACCTGGCCAGTGGTGCGTTGGATGACGTAGAGCCGACCAGAAAGCGAAGTAAGAATCTTGCTGCCGTCGGGGGATAGCTGGAACGAGGTGAAACCACCCAGAGTGACGCGCTGGCGTTCGCGACGTGCCTTTTCCTCAGGCGAGAGCTTCTCCTCGGTGCCCTTCAGTAGCGACTCAGGCGTGAGCAGTTCGCGTGTCTTACCCGTGGCGCAATCAAACTCGAACAGGCTCATTTGGGGCGAAGTGGCCGTCGCTCGCAGAAACAGGACCGCCTTGCCATCCGAGGTCTGTTTGGGCCGGACTGGCCGACCTAGCAGGAAACCACGGGTCTTGGCGTGGAGTTCCAGATAAGACGTGTCGATTGGCATGGGATCCACGGCGAGGCCCGTCGCCGCACTCACGAGAAGGATCAGCCCCGGATAGGACCACTGCATCGCATCCACCTCCGCATTGAGCGTCTGGAACTTGTTATAGGGGCCTCAACTGGATTTGGCCCGGAAGCGGGCCGTCAATTCCTCTAAAGCGATAAGCGGCGGTTGCTTGGGGGTCGTTTTGGGTCCGCAGCCCCCGCCACAGCCACCCCCACTCAGGCTCCGCAACAAACCACGCAGCAGATAGACACTGGCGAGCATCACGGCCAAGATCACCAGGATTAATTGCACAGCGTCAAGCTCCCAGTGCGCAAGCGATCCAGAAGGTAGCCAAGGCCGCCAAGTAGGCCAAGGCGGTCATGTAGACGAAAGTGAACACCGGCCAAAACCACGAGCGTGTCTCGCGGTAAATCACCGCTAAGGTCGATGCACACTGACAACACAGCACGAAAAAGATGAGCAAGGACAGGGCCGCCGCCAGTCCGAGGCCGCTGCCGCGGATTTCCTCGCCCAAACGCGACACGGCCGAATCATCGCCGGCGTCGGTTTCCCCTTGCTGATAGAGGATGCCCAAGGTGCCCACGATTACCTCGCGAGCCGGAAAGCTGGCGATGGCTGCCACCGTGATGCGCCAGTCCCAGCCCAGCGGGGCAAAGGCCGGCTGTACGGCCCGACCGAACTGCCCTAGATAGCTATGCTGGCGCCACTCGGCCAACAAAGCGTTGATCTGGGCTTCGACCGGTTGTATCTGCTCACGCAGTTGCTGCAACTTAGCCCGCAAGTCGGCGGTCGGTTGTTCTGCATTTTCGGCCAGCTGGAGTTGCTCTTGGAGCGATTCGGCCTGTTCTTTTGGCTCGGCGATGCGAGCGTTCAATTCATCGATTTGCTCGGGGTAGGTGCCTTCGGGAAAGTTTAGCAAGGCCCAGATAACGATTGAGGTGGCCAGAATCACCGAGCCGGCACGGGCCAGGAAGGCCCAGCCGGAATCGACCATTCGCCGTAGCACCACCCAGGCATCGGGCCACTTGTACGCCGGCATCTCCATCACAAACACAGGGCGCGGCCCACGCAGGAGAGTGGCCTTAAGAACCCAGGCGACCAAGGGAGCGACCACAAGTCCGATGAGATAAAGCAGAAACATCACCAGACCAGGAAACCACCAGGGATAGCCTTCGGTGAGAAAGGCCCCGATGAGTAGGGTGTAAACCGGGATGCGGGCTGAGCAACTCATGAGCGGCGCAACCAGAATCGTCGCCAAGCGGTCTCGAAAGTTCTCAATGACCCGCGTCGCCATGATCCCCGGAATGGCACAGGCTAACGACGACAGCAGCGGAATGAACGACTTGCCGCTCAGTCCCGCGCGAGCCATCAGTCGATCCATCAGAAACGCCGCCCGCGCCATGTAGCCGCAGTCTTCCAAAATCGCCAAAAAGGCGAACAAAATAAGAATTTGCGGCAGAAACACCACCACCGCCCCGACCCCCGCAATCATGCCGTCGGCCAACAGCCGGGTAAACGGCCCGGAGGGCAAGGAGGCCTTGACCGTCTCGGCCAGTCCGTTTTTCGCCTCGTCGATGGGGTCCATGAGATACTTGGCCCCGACGAAGATCGACTGGAAGATCAGAAACATCACCAGCAGGAAAACCAACGTGCCCCAAAGCCGATGAGTCAGTACGGCATCGATCCGATCGGTCCAGGTGACGGGCCGTTGTGCCGGACGGGTGACGACATCTTTAAGGGCGTCACGAATCCATCCGTAACGCGTCCGCGCTTCAATCGCCGGGATGGGACAACCGCTCTGGGCCAATCGGCCACGCAAGGCGTCGAGCATCTCGGGGGCGATGGCCAGACGTTTCTCCGTTTGTCCGCCCACATCGAGAATCAGGCGACGCAACAGATAATCAGGCGTTTGAGGCAGGAGATCCCGCAACTGACGTACTTCGGCCTCGAATGCCTCAGGAAAGCGGGGATGTTCGCTCGGAGCAGCCTGGCTCAGTTGGGCCACGATCACGCGGCGCAACTCGTCGAGTCCTTTTCGCTGGTTGGCCTGGATCGGCACCACCGGCACCCCCAGGCGGCGGCTCAGAGTCGGCACATCGATCGTCAGGCCGTGGCTGGCAGCCAAGTCGACCATGTTGAGGGCCACCACCACAGGCAGCCCCAGTTCCAGCGCCTGGGTCGTCAAGTACAAATTGCGTTCCAGGTTCGAGGCATCGACGATACAAACCAGCAGATCAGGCCGTGGTTCGCCCGCCTGAAGGCCGAGCAGCACATCGACGGCGACCATTTCATCTGGGCTTCGCGGGGCTAGGCTGTAGGTGCCCGGCAGATCGACCAAGGTGACCGGCGTCGTGCCGAAGGTGGCGCTGCCCTTTTTGGATTCGACCGTCACGCCGGCGTAGTTACCCGTGCGGTGATTTAGACCCGACAGGGCGTTAAAGAGGGTGGTCTTGCCAGTGTTGGGATTGCCCAGCAGAGCAACCACCGCCGGGGCGGCAGGAACCGAAGCAGCCGGGGCAGTAGGAATGGCGGCAGTCATGACACAGGCTCCACCAGGATGCGAGCAGCCTCGGCGCGGCGTAGACTGAGGCGAAAATCCCCCCGACGAATCTCAAGCGGATCGCCCAAGGGGGCGATGGCCAACAACTCGATCTCATCGCCTTCGAGCAGGCCCATCTCCAACAGGCGTTGCAGAATGGCCGGTTCGCCGTCGACAGAAACAATGCGAGCCGTGGCTCCCAGGGGCAGCCGATCCAAAGAGAGGGGAGCCGAGGTCATGGCAGAGGGCGTACCAAGATTTGAAAGTTTTCGTCGCCACGTAGGGAAAGCCGCGTACCGCCCTCGCACTGGAACATGCAAGTGCTGCCGCATTGCACCAGCCGAAGCCGACAGCCAATGCGGATCCCCAATTCGGCAAGACGAGCAATCCAGGAGGGATCGCCGGCAATATCGCAAACTTCGCCGCGTTGACCGGGTCGAAGCAGTTCCAGGGGCAGCAGATCGAGGTGCATAGCGGGTTGTCACGGCGGGAGAGAAAGATTGAGACACAGTCTCACCTCAGTATAGCAACCTCTCTCCCCCTGTCAAGCTGCTCCTCAGCTGCTGCTCCCCCTCCTGATCTGGCCACCTACGCCCTATTCGATAGGCCATTGCCGACCGGTGTACTGCTTCACACAATGCTAGTTATTCTCTCCACCCTCCTGAGGAGCGCGACCATGAGCAAAACTCTCAACTTGGGCATGATCGGCTACGGCTTCATGGGCCGGGCCCATTCCAACGGCTTCCGCAAAGTGGGCAACTTCTTCCAGTTGCCCTACAAGGTCCACCTCAAGGCCGCCTGCGCTCGCAACGCTGAGAAGCTCAAGGCCTTCGCCGAGCAGTGGGGCTACGAATCGACCGAGACAGACTGGCGGAAGCTGATCGAACGCAAAGATATTGATATCATCGACATCTGCACCCCTAACAACACTCATGCGGAAATCGCCCTGGCCGCCGCTGCTGCCGGCAAGATGATCCTGTGTGAAAAACCCTTAGCCATGAACGGCCCCGAGGGGCTGAAGATGGTCCAGGCCGTCGAAAAAGCCGGCGTGCCCAACATGGTATGGTATAACTACCGTCGCATTCCTGCCGTAACGTTGGCTAAGCAACTCATCGAGGAAGGCCGCCTGGGCAAAATCTTCCACTACCGGGCCAAGTTTTTGCAAGATTGGACCATCAACCCCGAGGTGCCCCAGGGCGGACCGGGTACTTGGCGTCTGGATGTGCAGGCGGCCGGCTCCGGCGTCAGCGGCGACCTGTTGGCCCATTGCATCGACACCGCGTTATGGCTCAATGGCTCCATGACGTCTCTGTGTGCGATGATGGAGACATTCGTAAAAGAGCGTAAGCATGCTGAAACGGGGCAGATGCAAAAGGTCGGCATTGATGACGCCTGCCAGTTCATCGGCAAGTTCAGCAACGGCTCTCTGGCCAATTTTGAAAGTACGCGGTATGCTCGTGGGCACAAGGCGTTGTACACCTTCGAGATCAACGGGGAACATGCCAGCCTCTTTTGGGACTTGCACGATCTGCACCGGCTGCAGTATTTCGATCATCGCGATCAGGGCATCGTCCGCGGTTGGCGATCTATCCATGTCACTGATGGCGATCATCCCTACATGGGGAAATGGTGGGTGCCTGGCCTCGCCATTGGCTATGAACATTCCTTCGTACATCAGGTGGCCGACTTCCTCGAAGGGGTGGGTAAGGGCCAACTCGCCAGCCCGACCTTCCGAGAGGCCTACCAGACGCAACTCGTCCTTGATGCTCTTAGTGAGTCGGTGAAAAAAGGCAGCTGGGTCGACGTACCCCAGGTGTAGGTGTAACCAGGCCAATCGATTTGATCACGCGCTGGGATTAAAACCGCATGCGAAATTCAGTGCGATAGAACTCCCGTGCCCGATACTCCTCGCCCAGACCAAAGCTGGCTCCGAAGCCCAGGTCCCACTGGTCGCAGAAAAACAGACGTAGCCCCACGCCCAGGGAGTGGTAGCCCTGGCCGCTGGACTTGCGCGGTCCCAACACCGGGTCGGTATACAAGCCGTCCTGGAACCACCAGGAGCTTTGCTCTAGGGTGCCGATCAGTGGAAATTGCGGCGCAAGTCGACACAATTCGTGGTTGAGGCTGAAATGGGCGTGCAGGATCCCGCCGGCATAGGCCGGATCGCCTCCAATCGGAATCCATTGAGACACCTGCGATTGCAGATACGTCACTGGCCCTACTTTCAATCCTATCAGTAGACTTGGTTCCAGCGAAACATGACCGGTACCTAATCCCTTACGAAACATACCACTAGGCAAAAACGTCTTGAACATCGTGGACACCTGCAACAGTTCGCAATCAAACAGCAGCGTCTTAGTCCCCAGTACCACATCGGTGAAGCCACTCGCCTGCCCGAGCTGTTCGGCCAACTGACTGCGGTAGCGTGTCTCGACGATCACGCTGAGCGTGTCGGTGCCGCCCTCCGTGATGAGCACCGCATCATTGTAGCGCAGGCGGGTTTCGCCCCGAAACAGTCCATTGGCTGGCGCGGGCGGTCCTTTGCCCTGACCATCAGCGCGGGGCCAGAGAAATTCGTTGCGATCAGGAAAAGGGACATGCTGGGCCGAATCGTAACGCAAGCGCATCTGTTTGACGGGACGCACTGCCTCGGTAAATAGCGAAGCATCAGCAATCGGCGTCCAGGACGGCTCGTAACAGGGGTCGGGGCAACACAGCGATTCATATAAAGCGCAAAAGAATTTGCCGACCAAGTGAGGCGAATCACACGGTTGGCACGGTTCACGTCCCGGCGTGCAAGGCACTCGACCACAGCCGAGGCAACCGGTCTGCGGGTCGCAGGTCGGCACCGCGTGGGCGGCGAAGTGGGGGGGAAGAGCTGACAGCAGGGGGGGTAGGGCGTCGTGGCCCGGCGGAGGCGAAACCGATGTTGTTTGACCCAGCGACGGATCGAGCAGCAGTCCCGGCGGGGTACTAGGGCGCGGCAGCATCGGCACGGCGCAGCTGCGACAGCCCACCGGGAGGATCTCGATTACTGGCCCCTGAGCGTGAATCGTCACCGTGGCAACGACCAGCACCAAGCAGGCGCGAGCATAGCACACGGCGCACCCCCCTTTCGGAACCTTTCGTGTCATAGAGCGATGCCTTATGCGCGACAGGCCCAGTGTTTTCAAGCCCAAGAAGATTTCTGGGAACAAGACTCGATTTATCCCGTGTAATCAGCCGACCATGAGAGCATCCAGTCCCCTCCATCTTGAGGGAAAAGTGAAGATGCGTGCTGTACTGATTGCTTCGCTGGTTGTTGTTTCGCCCCTTCTTGCCCAGGTTCCCGGCGCGCCGGGGGCCGCCGGCCCTGCTGCAGGGGCAGTAGCGGGGCCGACCACAGCGGCTGCCTCGGCGGGAGCGGCGGCTGGGGCCCCCGCCAACATCTGGAGCCGCTTGTTCCCGACCGAGGAACAGTGCCAAAAACTCAAGAAGAAGCTGTGTGCGTCGCCGATCGGTCAACTTGTGGGCGGCATTCTTACACCGTATCGCGCCATGACCGGCGGCATCATCCCCAAATGGTGTCCCGGACCGCTCGACGCCAACGCCGCCGACTTGGGCAAACCGGCTGATAGTGCCGAAGGAGCGGCGGCTCGCATCAAAGCCAGCGAGGCGGAGGCCAAAGCACGCCGGGCCGCCGTCCGCTACTTGGGCACAGTCGATTGCAAACGCTACCCCGAGGCTGAGGCGGCGCTGATCAATGCCCTGCGAGGCGACCCGAACGAATGCGTGCGGCTGGAGGCAGCCTTGGCCTTCCGCAACGGTTGCTGCTGCTCCAAAAAGGTCATCGACACCCTTATCGTCGTGGTCAACGGCGAGAAAACCACCGAGCCGGCGGAAACGTCGCCGCGCGTCCGCTGTGCAGCGGCCGAGGCGTTGCAACGCTGCCTAAAGCTGGCATGCGACACGGAGACACCCAGGCCGCCTGAGAAACCGGTGATCGATCCCAAGAAAGAAGCTCCCGAACCTGGCGTGCCAGATAAGTCCACTATTCCGGGCAACCAACCCGGCCAATTGCCACCACCCAAAAACGAAGGCAAGGCTAACGGGCAGAGCACGGCTAACAGGCAGAGTTCGGCTGAGGATCTGCAACGTCGCGCTCGGGAGGCGTTGGCCCGCTTCTGGGGAATATCGCCTAGCCCAGAACCGCCGTTGGCCCAAGCCACCTTGCCGGTTGCGACGCCAACTCCGCCGTCCACAGCGTCTCTCGCACCGACCCCGCAGCCGATCCCTGTAGGTTTCACAGGCCTTGGGCCGACCATCCAGGTGGTATCGCGGCCAACGGCACCGAGCAGGTCCGGTTGCTCTGCGAAGATACAAGCCCCCAATGCGGTAGCTCCGACTTCAGTGCTAACAGAAAAACGGCTTGCTCCGATGGTGCGAACCACCCCGCCCACGGGCCAACGCAGCTTATGGCAACTTTTCATTTATGCGGCGGGTAACTGACCAGCCAGGCCGCGATGCGTGCTTGCAACACCTCGACGGCCGGCTCATTGTGTAGCTCCCACGGAATGACGAGGTGGGCCAGGGACCTGCCTGGCTCGACGAACTGTTCGTGCATTGGACGCACGGTGCGAATGTATTGCTCGGTCACGCCCTGGACGGTTCGACCGCGTTCTTGTACATCCCGCGCGAGCCGACGCAAGATTCGCAAGTCAGCCGGCGTGTCCACATACACACGCAGATCCAGCCGCTGGCGAATGGGGGCGATTGCCAGCAGTAAGATGCCATCCAACAGGAGAATCGGGCGTGGCTCGATGCGGATCGTCTGGGATGTACGAACATGCTCGCGAAAATCGTAAACCGGCATTTCGATTGACTGACCGTTGCAGAGGGCATCTACATGTGAAAGATACAAGGCATTGTCCAGAGCATCTGGGTGGTCCCAGTTGAGGGTCTCCCGCACCTCAGCGGGCATGTCGCTACGATTGCGATAATAGGCATCGTGCGGCAGCGTTACCAGCGACTCAGCCCACGGGCCCTGTTGCAGCCGTTGCAGGATCGTGGTTTTGCCCGAGCCGGATC
Source organism: Gemmataceae bacterium (assembly GCA_046719305.1). Classification (GTDB taxonomy): domain Bacteria; phylum Planctomycetota; class Planctomycetia; order Gemmatales; family Gemmataceae; genus RGDT01. Next base: position 8,774 of record JBDNDE010000146.1, read on the forward strand.
CGCCGGCAAGACCGATCACGAACACCCGTTTCATTTCGTGCCTTCTCCTGGGTACGTGTCTTGATTTGCTGTCGGGAGCAGAGTTCGGTTTGACCAGTTTGCTACACTAGCAACGACGAATCGGCCCCAGACACACAAGCCGTCCTATTCTTACCGCCGACCTTTATCTTTTTTTTTAGATCTGACCACAGGGGGCGATACAATAGGTAAATTGTTTTGTTCAATTGTCTTGTAAGGCCACTTGAAATCGGAAAGGATCAACACTCGTGATTCGCTTCGTTCCGCTGATGCTCTTGTTCTTGGTCGGTCTGGTCGCTGCGGCGGCACCGGCCGTCCCCAATGACCCCACAGCCGATCCGGCTCGAACCATCGACGAGTTGTTGATCGCCACGGCAGCAAAGGATTCGTCGCTACTGCCGAATCTGTACCATCTGAGCGATGTGATTGGGCCGAGACTGACGGGTTCGCCGGCATTGAATCGCGCCTGCGAATGGGCGGCCGACCGCATGCGGGACTACGGCCTCGAGAATGTCCGCCTAGAGCCATATACCATCCCCGAAGGCTGGGAACGCGGTGAAGCCCGAGCCAAGCTCGTCGAGCCGGCCAACGGTGTCCGGATACAGCTGGCATCCTACGGTTGGCGTCCAGGCACCGAGGGCAAAGTGATCGGCGATGTCGTCGCCATCACGGCTTTGAGCATCAAAGAGTTGCAGAAGTACAAGGGCAAGCTCAAAGGGGCGATCGTTCTGAATGGTCCACCGGCCAAAGTACGGCCCTTGGAAGACCTGATCGGCAACAAGGCCACCTCGCCTTTCAGCAGCACCGGCGCTTCGCCGCGTGACAAGGAAGCCCCGCGACCCAACTACGCCGAGATGATGGCCTATGCTAAGGAGCGCGACAATTTCCTGATCCGTGAAGGGGCGGCAGCCTTGTTCCTCGATTCAGGCAAGCCGTTGGGTCTGATGAACACCACGGGCGGTTGGCGTGGCACGGATCGCCCCAGCGTCACTAACAAACTGCCAACCCTGGCTTTGTCGCACGATTCGTACGCCATGTTGTATCGGCTGGCGACGCGCGGAGGTGAGGCCAAAACCCGCCTAGAGCTAGAAGTGACGAATAAATTTCTTCCTGGTCCGATTAAGGTGTTTAATGTAGTCGGCGAACTGCGCGGCAGCGAGAAGCCAGATGAACAAGTAATTATTGGTGCCCATATCGACTCGTGGGATTTGGGCCAGGGCACCACCGACAACGGCACTGGCACCAGTATCGTGCTGGAGGTCGCCCGTATCTTGCAACGCTCCGGAGTCAAACCCAAGCGGACCATTAAATTTTGCCTCTGGAGCGGCGAGGAGCAAGGACTGTATGGCTCGCGGGCCTATGTCGAAAAACATGCCGCCGAGATGCCGAAAATCTCCGCCGTCTTGGTGCATGACGTTGGCACCGGTAAGATCAACGGCCTGGGGGTCGGTGGTCGCCCAGCTATTGCCGCTTTGCTAGAGAAGGAATTGACGGCCCTAAAGCCATTGGGCCTGACCGATTTTAAGACACGTTCTTACCCCGGTAGTGATCATATGGCTTTTGAAGCCAAGGGAGTGCCCGGCTTCCTGATGGTGCAGGATTCGGCCTTCTACACCCTGTCGCACCACACCATGGCCGATACCCCGCAGCGGCTGCGGCCTGACGATCTGATCCAGGGGGCACGGGTGATTGCCGTGACAGCAGTGCGGATTGCTAACCTGGAAAATTTGTTGCCGCGTAGCCGAACCGAGGACAAAGCTAAGGAAGCTCCCAAAGATGCGCCCAAGGACAAGGCCGATCCCAAGAAAGCGGAGACGACCAAGACGGAGGCCGCCCAGCCGTGATTGTCGATTTGGCGAGGGTGCAAGCGGTAAGGTGTCCGTGCGGCTGGGCCAAACGGGCGTTTGGCGATTTGCCTGATTCCCCGGCAAGTGTGCATCTGGTCGAGATCGAACACGATGCCCGCACGCATTATCATCGCTCCCACACCGAGATCTATTACATCCTCGAATGCCCGAACGATGCCGCCCTAGAACTCGATGGCATACGCAGGCCAGTAGCGCCGGGACAGGCAATTTTGCTCCGTCCGGGAGTGCGTCACCGTGCTGTAACGCCCATGCGTATCTTAAATATTGTGATTCCTCCGTTTGATCCGGCGGATGAGTGGTTTGACTGATCTTGCCTGCTGATCTGTTTATCCCTTTGCGACCCCCTTGTCGATCGCTCTTGGGGGTCGCATCCTGTCGGTGAGCTCTAGGCCTCTTGGACCCTTCCCTCGCCCCTTGCTTGGAGTTTGCTATGAATCTTCCCCCGTGGGACGAAGTGGTCGCTGTCGTCACTCACGTCGCGCTGCCCGCCTTCGGTACCGCTGCCGCCCTAGTCCTTGTCGGCCGTTGGCATCGTTGGACGGCCTCGTGGGCGGCAATGCTGGCGTTGGTGCTGGGCTTCCTAGCCGGCAACCAAGCACGCGGCGGTTGGAATTTTGCCGTCGGTTCCGAGGAACTTTCGCTGGAGAATCTAGGGACGGGCCTCATCGCAACGCTAAAGGCAGCCGGATCAAGCGGTTCGACCGAAACGTCGAAGCCACCGCCGGCCCGAACTTGGCTGCCGTATCTGGTGTTGCTCGCTCTGCTGGTCGGTCAGGTCGCACGCTGGCTTCCTCTCCGCTTAGGCTGGCGATTACGAGAGTTGGTGGCCTTAAGTGCCGGCTTGTTGCTGGCTCGAACCCCCCTGGCAGTTGTTGGGTTAACGTTGATGATCCTAGCCATATGGGAAGCATTGGAATACTTGGGCGAGCAAGCGGGCATGTTGGTACCGACCTGCCTGTCGCTGACGTTTGGGGTGGCGGCGGTGGTCCTGATCCATGCCCATAGTGCCAGCCTCACTGATTGTGCGACGGCCTTGAGTGCGTCTTTGGGCG
>JBDNDE010000147.1:0-11704 GCA_046719305.1 Gemmataceae bacterium
AAGCAGCCGGCGTCAGATCGCTAATCCGTATGTGCCGATTTTATTGGCCGTGTCCCCGTTGGCCGTGATGCGGTCAGCACCGACCAGCACCAAGTGGATACGCCCCTCTCGCAGCACCTGGGCGGCCATGTTGTCGCAAATCAGCGTGACCTCGACCCCGGCTTGCTGGAGTTCCCAGGCTGTCAGCCGTGACCCCTGCAACAATGGCCGCGTTTCATCCGCAAACACCCGTGGGTGTTTCCCCTGTTCCTGGGCGACATAAATGGCCGCTAAGGCTGTACCCAGGCCAGCCGTTGCCAAGCTGCCGGTATTGCAGTGAGTCAGTACGCCCGCCCCCGGTGGGATCAGTCGCGCCCCATGCTCGCCGATGGCCCGGCACATGGCGGCATCCTCGGCCTCGATGGACTGGGCCTCACGCAACAGCGCTGCGGGGTCGAAGCCGATCTTCGCCATGCGATCCAAGGCCCAGAACAAATTGACGGCTGTGGGTCGGCTGGTACGCAAGCGCTCCAGAGCCGCCCCAAAGCCCGAGGCATCGCCGCTTTGCGCCCACAAAGCTAAGGCGTAGGCCGCCGCCACCCCGATGGCCGGCGCACCGCGCACAGCCAGTTCGCAAATGGCCGCTCGCACCTCTTCCAGAGTGCGGCAATCGCGATAGCGCAGTTCGGCAGGCAGGCAGGTTTGATCCAAGAGCCTCACGGACTGCCCGGTCCACTCAATTGCCTTGGGAAGATTCATGTATGCTCCCGGGTTAATGAGAGGCTTGGCCGGGGTCGATGCAACCCCAACGCATAGTATGTCAGAACGCCTAGACCCAAAAAACTTAAGCCGACAGCTGCCTCGATCGCCGACTCCCACCGGCTGAGCCTGTTGGCCAGAATGACCACCGGCAGCAGCACATACAGCGCCGGCAGCCAGGGATACCCAGGGCAGCGATACGGCCGGGGCGCGTCGGGCATCGTCCGCCTGAGACGAAAAATGGCCAGAACAGCCATTGTCTCAAAGATGACGGCCCCAAACATCGCAAAATCGGTGAGTTGGTCGAAAGGTTGTTTGCCCGAAGCGAATAGGCCGACACCCAGTACCAGCAGCACCGACCAACCCACTAGCACCGCGATGGCCGGGGCCGGCGTTTGCCAACGGGGATGCACGGCATGCAACCACCGCGGTGCCAGGCTGTCGGCCCCCATCGCAAAAAGCAAACGCGGCCCGACGAGGATATTGCCGTTGAGCGAGCCAAAGGTGGAACACAAGATGACAAAGGAAACAAACAGCGTCCCGGTCGCCCCGAGCAGATGCTGGGCAACCTGTGTCGCGGGAGTCGGACTCTGGGCTAGCACCCAGCCAGGCAACGTGAGGTAATAGGCTCCATTGCATGCCAGATACAGCACCACCACCACCCCCACACCGCACAGCAGCGCCCAGGGCAGGGTTCGGCCTGGATCACGCACCTCCCCCGCTATCGGCGCAATATTCATCCACCCGTGGTACGGCCACAACACCGAAAGCAAGGCCGAGGCGATGCCGCTAGCGATACCCATTGACCAGGTCTCGGGCCACAGCGGCACCAGATTTTCCGTCGAAGGGAGGCGTCCTTCTGGCGAAATCGCCGGCCAGCACCACACCAGCAAGGGCAGCAAGGCCAGGCCGAGGATAGTGCCAACTTTCAGCAGCGTTAGCACCAGTTGTAGCCCGCCGCCCAGCCGCACCCCGCGCATATTCACCACGCCGAGCAACACCAGCACACCCACCGTCAGGCCGCGTTGGCCCCACTCATTGAGCGGAGCGTTTCCCCGAGTCATGTAGATCTCTTGTAGCGCCGAGGTGAAGGCGATAGCCAAGGCAGCCAACGATCCAGAGCGGATCATCCAAAAATCAACCCAGCCCCACATCCAGCCAAACAGGCGACCGTAGCTTTCGCGCAGAAAGACATAATTGCCGCCCGCCTGCGGCAAGACAACGCAAACCTCGGCATAAATCAACGCCCCCAGGAGCGTCAGCCCGCCTCCCAACAGCCAGACCAGTGCCACCAAGCCGGAGTAGGGCACCTGCTGGGCGATGACGTTGGGCTTGAAGAAGATCCCCGAGCCGATGATGGTACCAGCAACCACGGCGGTAGCGGTCCAGAAGCCTAGCACACGCGGCAGAGTAGTTGGCGGGACGGCAGCAGGGGTCGGTGGTGTTTCCATGCCGGGTAGTGTATCGCGCCGGCAAGAGCTTTACGTGTTTGGACGACGGGCATAGAATCATTTTCGCTTAGGAGAAAACCCATGCAACGAGTTGCTGGAATGCTGCTGCTGAGCCTGTCCGTTGGCCTCGTAAACGGCGTGGACATCAAGCCAGGCGACGCACCAACAATGACCTATGAACAACTGGGTCAAGTTGTTCGCTCTCACAAGGGCAAGGTGCTACTCGTCTACTTCTGGGCCGACTACTGAACGACCTGCAAATCCAAAGGATTGCCGCGTCTGGTTCAGATGCACAACTCGTTGGCCAAGGATGGCTTTGAAGTTCTCTCGGTGCTGATCGACCCGGCCAAGGAAACCAGGGCTGTGACCGCTGCACGTGCGTTTCTCAAAGACAAGCTCAAGGTGCCATTTCCCAGCGTCCACGTCGATGGCACGACGTTCGACTACGAGCGGAAAATCAGTAGCGAGGGCGTACCGGCAGTATTTGTTTTCAACCGGGAGGGGAAATGGGTACAGAAGTACCCGACGCTCTCGCCTGACGGCACGAAGATCCTTCAAGAGGTGGACTACGACGTGATCGAAAAACAAGTGCGCGACTTGCTAAAAAAGTAATCCTCTTTGTTTCTGCCTCGGTGGTCTCTGCGCTCAGGCTCCCTTCAACGGCCCGAAGTCGAGCACCGAGTCGCCCGCGATCACAGCAGCACGGTAGGCCCGCCACCGTAGGCAACCCAGAACATTACCCCCAGCAGCGTTGACCGAATAGGCGGGCAAGATAAGATGCGTGTCGCTGAGCAGGTAGCAAGGCCCCTCGACGCCGGGACGCCAACGCAACCAGGGATGCTCATGCCCCTGAACGATTTTCCCATCGATAGTAGCTGGGCTGTCGCCATGAACGATCTGCCAATCGCCGATACAGACGCGGGCTACCACCTCCAGCCGTGAGTCGGCCAGGCCGCGATCGTGGTTGCCTGGCACAACACGCCAACGGATGCCGTGCTCGGTCCCCCAGGCTAGCAAGGCCTCCTCCATCTCCGCACGCGCACATCGGCCCTCCTCAAATAAATCGCCGGCCACCACGATCTCACGCACGGCGTGAGACCGGACGACGCGAGCTAGCGGGGCCAGTTCGTCGGCGATGCTAGGCACGGGAATCGCCTCGCCGCCACGCTGCCGGATACGATCGTAACCCAGGTGCAGATCGGCGACCACAGCAATGGCCCGCTGGGCATCGACCGCCACACGTTGCGGTGTCAACAACCATTGGTTCCACTGCATGCGGCCACTCCGTTTCTTAGGTTGACTGCCGGGAGGCAAGCATGAGTTCCGCATGAAGGCGCTTCAGAGCGTCGGCGGGCGAGAGCGGTTCTTCGGCGGGACCGGGTTCGCTTTGCGTCCAGGCTCGGGCAAACGGCGAAGGCTGGGCTAGTGCGCGAACTCGGATCGTGTGGGCGGCCAACGACTGTGCATACCCTAGGGCAACTTTCCCATCGCTCACCTCGTCAGCCGTTTCGCGCAACGCCTGACGCAGCAGCACAAACGACGGATCACACCGCCACAGCCGATCGAACAACTCGCGGCCTGCCCAGCCCGCGCCACCCACCCTACGCGGTCGGCCAATGGGGTTGCGCAGCACCATCAATCCCGTCACGGCAACACGCCCAAAACGCAACCGCACGGCGTCGCTCTGGGCCAGGGCGGCCTCATGGTCCTCGCGGAATCGCTCTGGCGCGAGCCATTCGCGCAGCCGCTCAGCGATGTTTGGCTCTGGGCCGCTGAGCTTGAGCATCAGCCCTAGATCGGCGACCTGAGATGTAGCCGATCGGCCGATACGACGCAGGGTAACCCGGGCTAGGGCGTCGTTGGCGGGGCGATTGAGGGGAGTATGCAGATAGTATTCGGTGTCGATGCCGACGTTCACCTCTTCTACTAACAGGGTCGTCGCCTCGGGAATTTCGCTAACGCGCTCCTGGGCCTCGAAATAATCAGCCAGCAATGTCACGGCGTCGTCAGATAACGCGTAGTCGTCGGCGAGTAGTTGGTGCAATGCTGTTCGCCCCTCGCGCAGCGCCTCGGCAGCCCGGCACCGCAGCAAGTACAACCGTTGCGCTAGTTCGGCCGACAGCGGCCAGCCATCGCCGTTCCATCGAGGGATACGTGGCCGACCGCTCACCTCTTCTACTAGGGCGGCCCCCTCTTGGAGTCGGCGAAACTCCAAGCATCGACCATCGAGCAGGAAGCGATCACCGGGGGTGAGGCGTTCGGCAAAAGCTTCATCTATCTCGCCGATGGGGTGGAGGTTGTCCTCCCGACGTTGCAGCACGGTTACAGTGCGTTCGCTGAGAATGGTACCCAGATTTCGCCGCAGAATCCGCACAGTGCGAGCATCACGCACCCGAAAGAGGCCGCCATCCTCCTTGAGGCGCGCCGGCAACCAAGGGCGTCCCTCGATATCCAAGCCGCGTAAGTAACGCAAACAGGCGTCAAAGTCGTCACGGTGGAGATGCAGATAGGGACCGCTGCGTCGGACCAAATCAAATAATTCGTCGGGATCGCGCGAGCGTATGCAACAGGCAGCCAACAGGTGTTGCGTCAGAACATCCAAAGGGGGCTGAACCGTCGGCAACGCCTCGCATTGCCCACTGCGAGCCGCTGCTAAAGTGACGGCGGCCTCTAACAGTTCGGCTGCTGTCGCCGTCAACACCAGTCCCCGACGCACTCCGCCGGGTTCGTGGCCGGCTCGTCCGACTCTTTGCAATAAGCGGATCACATCCCCCGGCGGATGCACCAGAACGGCCAGATCAACCCCGCCGATGTCGATACCCAATTCGAGGCTACTGCTGCATACCACGGCCGACAACTCGCCCCGTTTTAGACGCATCTCCGTGTCCCGGCGACGCAGAGCCGAAAGGGCCGAGTGATGTACAGCGAGGCGTCCTTCCAGCGTCGGTGCGTGTCGACGTAAGGCCCAGGCCAGCCTTTCGCACAGGTTGCGTGTGTTGGTAAAAATCAAGGTCGCGCGATGCCGGGGAATCTCCTCTGCCAAGCGAGCCACCACGGCGGCGATGAATTGCTCGCCCCCAGGCATTGGCTCCAGTCGCAACTCGGGCGTTGTAGCCGAACCAACACAAGCGATTGCACATCGGCGTTGACCCACGAGAAACTGCGCGGCCTGATCGAGTGGCGTTGCTGTGGCCGAGAGGCCAATCCGGCGTGGCTCGGGACCGTGGGCGGCGGCAATTTCGCTGACTCGTTCCAGCGACAGAGCCAAGTCCGCGCCGCGTTTGGTGCCGGCCAAGGCGTGAACCTCGTCGACCACTAACCAGCGCACGTTTGCGAAATAGAGTTCGGCGTCGGGTCGGGTCAGCAACACAGCCAGGCTCTCGGGCGTGGTCAGCAAGACATTAGGCGGGCTTTCCCGTTGGCTTTTGCGTTCGGCTGGGCGGGTGTCGCCGGTTCGAGTGGCGATCGACGGCAACGCAACTCCAGGAAACGTCTCAGCCAAATCGTCGAGATCGCGAGAGAGATTCCGAGCCGTATCGGTTACCAGGGCTTTGAGCGGGGCAAGAATAAGAATCTGAACGACTCGTTGTGCTTTTCTACCCCATGATTCAGCTAAGAGCGGCATCCATGCAGCTAGCGTTTTCCCCATCCCGGTTGGGGCAGAGAGGAGCAAATGTTCCCCCTGGGTCAAGGCCTGCCAAGCCAGCCGCTGTGCCTCGGTCGGTTCGCCATAGCGTTGAACGAACCAGTCAGCCAAGGGCCTTGGCAAGGTCGCCAAGGCACAGGCAGCCGAGGTCGGAACTGGGGCCAGATCACAGCGAAGCCGTTGCGACGCAGTCATGCCCTCATTTTAGGCGCACTCGCAGCGGAATGTTCAGTGTCGTCGCTAGTGGCTTGCTCAGTTTCACCTCGGCAAGGGCCTGGAGTCCGTCGGCGGGCACCTGGGCACGATCGACTACAAAGCGTACAGTGCCGCGTGTCCCTGAGGCCCAAGTAGCCCGGAAGGCGGGATGAGAACAACGAACGTTTTCAATAGTGATGGGTTGATCCGAATCGCTATGCAACAGCGATACCCGACTCGCCAACGCCTCATTATGGACGGCGAGCCATTCGTGCTCGGCCGGAATGGCCCGGACACTGCCCGCATCCCGCTTTAACACCACAAACGGCGCACGCAACTCGGGAAATCTCGCATCGCTGGTCGTCAGCACCAGCAGACAGTCTTGCCGCCCCGCTGGACAACTCGACTCCACAGTCAAACAGATCTCACGCGTCCAGCTGTTGCCTTGCTTCACGGGCTTGCTGGCCTGGGCCTTAATATGGGGCGACGTCGTGCTGATGCTGGTCAGTTCAAGTGGATCGGCTCGGCGTTCGATGAGAATGAACGGATGGAGAGCAGCGGTCGCAGGGTGCAGAACCATCGTCGCGGGACTCAACTGCACCTCGGGCACCAGCGTCGCAGTCAGACGCACGTTACAGATCCCCGTTATGCCCGACTCGCTCCGCCAGCGCACCTCGGCTCCCCAGACGTTGGCTCCAGCAGCTTGCGTCACGGTGTGGACTTCGATCGGCAAACTGGTTCGCTGGCCTGGTCGCAGCGTGAGTTGTCCCGGTTGACCTCGCACGCAGCCACAGCCGGTGCGTATCTCGGTAATCTGGAGCGTTTCCCGACCCGTGTTCTCCAGAAGAAACGAATGGCGAACTACTCTGCCCCCCTGTACCGAACCCAGGTCGTGCGACGCTTGAGTACAACTGAGTTGGGCTTGCAGCAAGGCCGGCATCAACAATGCGGCCAGAGCGGCGAAGCGAAGCATGGGAAGTCTCCGAGGAAAAAATCCGGCAAGAGGTCTTTAGCTGATTGCTCGCTGTAGCAAGGCACCCCGAAGGATTCAAGAGCTGTCAGAGTGGCGGGATTCGCTGATCTGGCTAAGCAGGTCGATGTTTGGTACACCCCGGATGAGGTATCGAGCAGGGTCGAGCAGGATCGAGTTCGGTGGGCATCGTTGCGTGCCGTTGTTGTGGTAGTTGGTTTTGTCAGCGCTATAGTCGTTCTACGATTAGGCTCGATCGAGATAGGCTCGATCGAGAAAGGAACCCAGCAGTGTATCTGGGGAGCAGAGGAAACGCCAGGTGACGCTTTTCTTGGCTTGCCCCTCTGCAAACCACGGTCGGTCTGCTATGCTGAGTTCATCTTGTTCCCTGTGCGGAAGGTGCGAGCGATGACCGACTTATATGGCATGTGTCCCTGTGGTAGCGGCAAGAAGTTCAAATGGTGCTGCCAAGCTATCTCAGCCAGTATCCAGAAAGTCTTCGAACTGGAAGAAGCCGGTCAGCACGAGAACGCCCTGAAGGCAATGGAACAAGTGGTGCAGGCCAACGCGAGCAATCCGGAAGTCTGGGGACAAAAGGCCAAGTTGCTGTTTCTCCAGGGCAAGCCGGAAGAAGCCGACGAAACGCTCCAGAAGGCGTTTGCGATCAACCCTAATTATGCTTATGGGTTGATGCTTCGCGGACAGATGCGCTTTTCCGAGGGCGAATACAAAGGAGCGTTGACCATGGCCCGTCGGGCGGCGGCAGCTTATCACCACGAAGCTCACGACAGCCTGGCCAAGCTCTATTTCATGATCTTCGATTGTGAGATGCGTTGCAACCGGCCAGTGGCCGCCCGAGCAGCGATCGAATTGGTCCACCACTTGATGCCCAGCGAAGAGGAACCGCGTCAGGCTCTAGAGGGACTCTTTGGCCCCGAATCGCGGCTGCCCCTAGCTGCTCGCAAAGCCTATAGCCTTCGCACGGCAAAAGCCAACCGACGCGTCGCCTGGGATACAGCCTTGAAGGATCTGCCTCCCAAATTCAGTGACCTGGCCGCTGCCTATCAAAAGCTCGTGGAACAAGATCCCAAAGATGCTGATGCCTGGTACAACTTAGGCCTCTTGCGTGCCTGGTTGGGCGACAATCGGTCGGCCATTGAAGCGCTCGAAGTCTTCATCGAAAGCACCGAGGATGAAGCAGCCGCTGCTGAGGCGGCTACGCTAGGCGAGGTGCTTCGCTGTGGTCTGGATATGGAGGAGGCCTGCGATTACGCCCACCATGTAATCCTGGTGCGACTCACCGATCCGCAGCCGCTTAATACGATGTTGCAAGAATGGGTTCAGTCCCGTCGGCTGATTCCCCTGCCTTCCCAGGAGCAGAACGTCCTGAATGCCGTCGTCCTCGAACTTACCAAGTCTGGCCTGGTTACGGTTGGGAATCCCGGCACCGAGGGAGGGCGCTTTGCCGCTTATCTGCTTATCTCCGGGCCTTATCTCCGCTTGATCTGCCCGGTGGAGGAAATCTACCAACGCCTCAAAGAAGAAGTGCGAAGCAAACTCGGCCTGGGACTGACGGATCTACAAACCAGCCGCATTCCCGCTAGCTTCCCGGACATTCTGGCCGAGGCTCTGTTGTTTCCGCTGGGAGTGGGTGACGAAGCACAGCAGAGCAAACGCAGCCTGGAATATGCCGCACGTTTCCTCGAAGATACCTGGATCCATCGCCCGCTCAAATCACTTAGCAACATCTCCCCCCTGGATGCCGTCGGTAGCCACAAACTTCGCCGCAAGGTCCGCGGTATCGTCGAGTTTCTACGACAAACCGCCCAGCAGGGGATGCTATCGCAATACGATTTCGGCAAACTTCTGCATAAGATCGGCCTGAGCGAGACCCCCGATGCACCGCCTGCCGGATCGGCTACAACGGCTGCAGTTCGTCCGATTGCGGACATGAACGCTGCAGAGTTGGCCGCTCTTAAACAGGAAGAGTTAAACGATGAACAACTCGAACAGGCCTTTCAAACTGCCATGCGTTTAGATGCCCAGGAGATAGCCGCTCATTTCGCCAGCGTGGGAATAAGCCGGCCGGCGAACCCCGCCAAGCCGGATCGTTATGCCTACTATGCGACTTTGGCAACCCGGGCGCTGCTCGAAGGAGACGGTGAGTTGGCTCTGAAATATCTCGACGCCGGACTAGCTTATGATGCGGCGGCCAACGCGGGTAAGCGTCAGGATGATTACAGCCTGCGACGGGCCAATGTGCTGGTGCAGCGCGGCGACGCCGAGGCGGCCGAGCAAGCTTTTACTGCTCTGATCGAGCGTTCGCCGCGTAACTTCAAGGTTCGCGGTCAGGCGGCCGAGGCCATGCTTAAGCTGAAGCGTCCAGCCAAGGCATTGCAGTTTGCCGAGACCGGCCTGAAGGAAGCAGGGCTGGCCAATGACCGGGACGCCAGCGGCTACATGAACGATCTGATCAATGCAGCTAAACGTCAAGGAGCATGAAAGAATGCTAAACTCAAAGGGGGCACAGGATCAATTGTCCTCTCGGATCTCCAAAGCGGGCAAACCATAGCGGGGTGCTTGCCCGTTGGAGGGCCGATCCATCGCGATGCCGCCGAAAATCACTGGGCGTTTGAATGGCTCGATATGGAGTTTTTGCTCCCCATTCTGAAAGACTCGCACCGTGCCACTGGACTGGCTGACGCAAACGGCGATAGCCTTGGTATGGAAAGTGAGATTGGCAGCCGCCAGATGCCGCGTGCCTAGCCCTTTGGAAACACGTAAGTTCGGCGCAGCCGGCGCGATGATCGACATACACGCCGCCACGGCGATGCCTTCCCGGCGGATAATAAATGCTCCTTCCAGTTGTGCAAGATCTTTGATCTGCTCTCGTACTTGGCGATTTTTGATGTCTCGTTCTTCTTCTTTGTAGCCACGAAACGGATTAAAATTCAGTGGTTTGCACATGCTTAACACACGTCGGGTATCACCGACAACAAACATGGTGCCCACCGGATGGCCTTCGCGGCCTTCGCGGCCGATGGCCACGGCAAGCTTGACGACGACGCTGAGGGTATCGAGCGGTACCTGGGTCTGTAGACGGCGCAGGTCGCGACTACTGAGCAGGTCGAGATGTTCGCCTAAGTGAACGACGCTGATGGTGTCTACGGGTTCGGGGGCTTCGGGAACCGATTCGATCCCATTATAGAGTACGACCACCTCGTCGCCCTTGCGAAGCCTCTCAGCCCGAATTGCGCCCAAAACCGCCAGACTCACCCGGTCATCCATCGCGTAGTCGCTGGGGTCGTAAGGCACAATGCCGATCTCGGGGTACTGCTGCAACTGCGCTTGTGTTTGACGATCGCGAGCCGCCACTAACAGGGTGTGGCCTTCAATCGCCTCACGAACCGCATTCCAATCCATGTTCATCTCGGTGATGACCAAAACGGCACGAGCCTTGACTTCGGCCGCCAATCGACAAGCCGAGGCTAGCAGTGCAGCGGTTTGGCGCGGCAGAGGCATAAGCGTGGACCTGATCGAATCGGGAAAAGTGAAACGAGTAAACCTGTAACTATGATACGGCCCAAGAGGAGATTTCACAACCTCAAGCTGAGAGAAGTTGGATGAAGAGTTCGTGTCGATTCAGCGTCGCTTGGTTTAATCATCTAAACACCCGTGGGGAGCCACTCCCACGGGTGCCACTGGGAAGGTAACGATTCCAAGCGATCTACCAGAGAAGTTTAGCCCTTCTTCTCCGTGGGGTCCACGCCGTTGATCCAGGGGCCTTCCAGGACTTGATATTTCGGTGGAACCACGACGCTACCTTTGTCGCCGCCCTTCCATCCAAGGATCTGCGATGGCTTGCCCCGCTCCTTACTACGCTTTTCCAGGTTGGCCGCCCACGAACCATCGGCCTCGGTGGGGGCTTGCTTGTCCTTGTTCCAGAACAATACCTTGCCCGTGCGGTAGCTCTGCACCCCCATAGCAACAGTGCTGAAGGCTGCCGCCCCTAATTCCGGGGTGCTGAGCGTCTGACGGTTGCCGTCCCGCACGCACTGCAGGAAGTTCTCCCACAACGCATAGGTAGCATTGCCCTTTTTGGGATTTTTAAACTCGTAGACTGGTTTCTCCTTACCGTCGACATCCTTGGGTTTGACCGGGCCGCCCGCGATGTTCTGTCCGTAGACCTCGAAGCCCTTCATGTAGTCACCGCCCCCAGTGAATTTCAGTGTCGCCAGTCGCCCGCGGATCATCTCACCCAACTGTGTATCATTACACATGGTGGCACTAATGATCACTTGGCAACCTTCTTCATAATCGGCCACGATGGTGGCAACATCCGGCACATCGCGCCCATCGTATTCGAGGTAGATGCCGCCTCCCCCGACAACACGACCGGGGAAGCGAACCCCCATGGCATGAATGAGGTGGGTTGTTTGATGGACAAACAGGTCGGTGAACATGCCGCCGCCAAACGGCCAGTAGCATCGCCATTGGGCCCAAAGAGCGCGGTCGAAGGGCATCTCCTTAGGAGTGGGGCCGAGCTTCTCGCCACAGCATTCAAACTTATACCCCAAGAACATATCCCAATCAATCGTCTTGGGACTCATCTCCTTGGTGAGCGGATAGTAACGCCATTGCCCGCCGATGTAGTTACGATAGTAGCTGGTCTGACCTTGCAGCACCTTGCCGATGTTGCCTTCT
>JBDNDE010000148.1:0-11659 GCA_046719305.1 Gemmataceae bacterium
GAACTGCGTATTTCCATCGACCAAGACCGCAAAACCCGCGAAGTCGCCGCTATCACCGGCTCCTCCTTATTCGAGGCATTGGAAAAAAAAGCCGATGCTCTGCGTGCCCGGCGTCGAAAGCAATGACGCCGGTGCAAAGCGAAGCTGGAGATTTCAGGCACCAGCAACTCAGGCAATGGCGGTAGAGGGTTGTTTGTTTTGGGCAACGCTTTCCAAAGTTGCATCGAGCGGATGCCACAACGCCAGCCCCAGGCGAGCGCGTTCCATCAGCACGGCCAGTTTTTCCGGTGTGCCAGGCAGGGCGTCGGTGGGTTGAGCCGCCAAGGCCGATTTCCCCGTGAAATCACTCACGCCGCGACGGGCAAACTTGCTTGTGGAGGGGTACTGATCGCGAACTCCTGGTTTGTAGTAGCACGACCAGCACAAGCCGCGTGGACGATTCGACTTCACCTTCTGACAATGACGACACAGCATGTTTGTTATCCTCCTTTCTTGCCCAGATATAAAAATTAATCAAACAAATGATTGGTTTCTTATTAGTATTGAATCCAAGCTAATCCAGGTGTAGATTTGACCGTCCCGCTGCCCCACTACCTGACCGCACTTCTCCCCCCGACGGCTGAACGCCAGCAAGATCTTCAGCACCACGTCTGCCGGCACGGGGACGGCCCGCCGCCAAATCCGATGCCGTCTGTCCAGCAAGATGTCACCGATGTACTGTTCGCCGGCAGCCACCCGAAGGACGGTGGTAACCTTTTTGGTGTGGAGCGAAGGGGATCGAGGCGTTCGTTTCGGTAGTGTCGCGGTCATGTTCTGCTCTCCTGCAAACGAGTAAATATCCGTGGATGCGAAAGCTAGGCAGCCACCGCACTTGGCTGGTTGCCGTCGTCGTTGTCACAGCGATGGACCAAAGCGCGTTGCACCTCGGCCAACAGTTCCCGGCGCATCTCTTCGCGGGGGGTTTCGTCGAACCAGTTGAGGAACCAGCGACAGGCGGCCGGTTCGCCGAGTCGGCTATCGGTTTCGAAACAAAGCCGGGCGAAGAACTCCTCGACCTCTCCGACAGTTTCCAGGCCGTCGCCCACCCAGCCGCAATAGCCCAGGGCACAGGCCGCCTCGACGGGCCAATCCTGCACACACATCAAGGGGGGCGGGGAGGTAGTGGCTCCCTGAACCAGACGGGGATCATCGCTGTGTAAGGCAGCCCGCAGAGCCTGAAGCGCGTTAGTGGTAAGGAGTGGTTCCAGCCCTTCGCGCCACACTTTTCGCCAACTTTCCATCGCTTGATTCCTCAGTTCGTCGCCCATTCGGGTCTTCTTTCGTGAGTATACGGAAGTTCAGATTAATTTCGATAGATTTTGGTGAAAAAATTTGCTCTATCTACCGTAAAATCAAATTTATTAGACATTCTAACCCGAAGATCGAGCCAGAAATTGGCAATTATTAGACAGATCGTCCGGGCGGTCGAGGTCTCCTCGATCGCCGCACCCACGCGCCACTCACGTCGCCGACTGACCCGCTCGTCGCTACAATCGTTTCAACTGCTTCCGTGGAGGGATTCACAATGCCCGCTAAAAACATCCTCATGATCGTGGGCGACTTCGTTGAGGACTATGAAGTCATGGTCCCGTTCCAGGCTCTGCGAATGGTCGGCCACACCGTCCATGCAGTCTGTCCGGGCAAGTCCCCTGGCGATCGCGTCCGCACTGCCATTCATGACTTCGAGGGCGATCAAACCTACTCCGAGAAGCCCGGCCATCTATTTGCCGTGAACGCCGCTTTCGAGAGTGTTCTTCCAGGGAACTACGATGCCTTGCTACTGCCAGGCGGGCGTGCCCCGGAGTACCTGCGTCTGGAGGAAAACGTCCTTAAGCTCGTCCGCCACTTTGTCGACGCTCGCAAACCGATCGCCGCCATTTGCCACGGCATCCAGTTGCTTACTGCCACCAAAGCCCTCAACGGTCGATCCTGCTCGGCCTACCCGGCCTGTGCCCCGGAGATCCGATTAGCTGGGGGCACCTATGTGGAACTGCCCGTTGATCAGGCGCATGTCGATGGCAACTTGGTGACCGCGCCGGCCTGGCCAGCCCACCCCGTGTGGTTGGCCAAATTTCTCGAAGTGCTGGGAACACGTTGGACCCCCTAGAGCCGTCTGCGTGACAAAAGCTCCCTTGTGGTGCTAAAACGGCTAGGCCGGTTGTTCACTTGCCCTTCCCGAGGAAGTCGCGATGGATCGTCTGTTCCGCTATACCCTGTGGCTCATCGGTCGGCTTATCCTGGCGTTGCGTTATCGCGTCCGGATTGTCGGCCTGGACAAGGTCAAACATACACCCGGCCCGATTTTGCTTCTGCCTAGCCATCCCGCCTTCGTGGATCCGCCGTTGGTCTTTACCCAGCTTTATCCGTATTTCCGGCCGCGACCGCTGTTGTATGAGGAAAATTTCCACAATCCACTCATGTATCCACTGCTGTTTGCCCTGGATGCTATCAAGGTACCAAACCTGTCACAAGCCAGCGTCGAAGCACGCGAGAAGACCAATCAAGCGATTGAAAACGTCATCGCCGCCTTGCAAGCGGGCCAAAACGTCATCCTGTGGCCGTCGGGTCGTCTGGAACGTGCGGGGATCGAGAAGCTCGGCGGGGCACGAACGCTCTCGGACGTTCTCAAGGCTGTACCCAATGTAAAACTTTTACTCATCCGCACGCGAGGCTTATGGGGCAGCCGCTACAGTTATGGATACGATGGCAACATGCCACCGTTGATCCCCCGCATCCTCCAGGGGCTGGCTTGGCTCGTGGCCGGGTTGTTCTTTTTTGTCCCCAAACGCGACGTGACGCTGACTCTGGAACTATTTGATCGTGAACAGCTGCCCAGCCTCGAACGCGAACGGCTCAACCCTTTCCTCGAAAATTTCTATCACCCCGGCGGTGTGCCGGAACAGCCGACCTTTGTGCCGCCGCATCTGTTCTTAGGTGAACGCTCTCATACCTTCCCCACCTACCAAGAAAACTTCGAAGTCGATCTGGGCAACCTCAAACCGGAAATTCGCCGGGCCGTTGATGAAATGCTCGCCACTCGGTTGCACCGCCCCCTACCCCCGGAGGCCACCTCCGACACTACCTTGGATTCGCTCGGCATGGACAGCCTCGACCGCATGGAATTGGCCCTGGAGGTCGAACGCCGCTTTGGCTTCCATGGCGAAGAGGTTCCCGCCACCTTAGGCCAGCTCTATGCCTTAGCTGCCGGACTGCTGAAAAAGGCCGCCCCCAAGCCGGCCCCGCCAGCCTGGTTCAAGCCTGTCGTTGGCGATCTGCAGCCCGCTATCCTCGCCGACACCATCGCGGCCGCTTTTGTCGAGCGGGCTTTACAGACCCCGCAAGAAATCGCCGTGGCCGACGACCGCTCGGGCGTCTTGACGTATGAAAAAATGCTGGTCGGCTCTTTGCTAATGGCACGACGTTTCCGTGCTCTGCCCGGAGATGCCCTCGGGGTTCTGCTCCCGGCTGCCGCAGCCTGTGACATCACCTTACAAGGCCTGTATTTGGCCGGCAAATTACCAGTACTGCTCAACTGGACGACTGGCCCGGCCAATCTCGCGCACGCTGCCAAGCTGATGAAGCTGGATTGCACCATTACGTCGCGGGCGGTCATCGACCGGCTTGGCCTCACTTTGCCAGAGACACGCTTTATCTACTTAGAAGACATCGGCAAAGAGATCAGCATCTGGGAGAAGCTCTCCACACTCTTACGGGTGCGATGGATGCCGGGTAGTGTCCGAGCGATGGTACCCCAGCCCGCCCCGGACAGTCCCGCCGTCGTTCTGTTCACTTCCGGCAGCGAGAAAGCCCCCAAGGCAGTCCCCCTGACCCATCGCAATCTGATCACCAATCAACGTGATGCCCTGAAAGTGTTCGGCGTTGATCGACGCAACAGCATGCTCGGTTTCTTGCCAGCATTTCATAGTTTTGGTATGTCAATCACCGGGTTGTTCCCTCTGTTGTCGGGCTTCCGTGTCGTTCGACACCCCGACCCCACCGATGCCGCTGCCCTAGCTCGAAAAGTCGGCTTGTTCCAAACAACGATCCTGGTCGGCACGCCTACCTTTGTTAACTATATCCTCGACCGCGCAGAACCAGGCGAATTGGCCTCGCTTCGACTAGTGGTCGTCGGGGCTGAAAAATGTCCCCAGGCCGTCTTCGACAAAATGAAGCTGGCCGCCCCCGAGGCGATCATCACCGAGGGATACGGCATCACCGAATGCTCACCCACCGTCAGCGTCAACCCGCCGAACGCTGTGCGGCCCGGCACCGTGGGCAAACCGTTCCCGTCGGTCAAGCTCAAGCTCATCGATCTGGACACCGAACAGGAACTCGGACCCAATCAGATGGGAATGCTCTTGGTTGGCGGCCCCACTGTCTTTCCCGGCTATATCGGCTCCGATGCTCCTCAGCCTTTCAAGCAGATCGACGGCGAACGCTGGTATGTTACCGGCGATCTGGCGGAGCTTACCGACGAAGGCTACATTCGTTTTCGTGGCCGACTTAAACGTTTCATCAAAGTCGGCGGTGAAATGGTGTCGCTGCCTGCGCTGGAGGAGCCTCTGGCCCGGATGTACCCACCGACCAAAGACGGTCCGCGCGTGGCGGTCGAAGGGGTTGAGTTGGAGGGCGGAGGCCGACGCATCGTGTTGTTTACTACCGAAGACATTACTGTCAATCAAGCAAATGACATTCTATTGAAAGAGGGCTTCCACGGCGTCATGCGTCTGGATGAGGTCCGCAAAATCGATGCTATTCCCGTGTTGGGGACGGGCAAAACCGACTATAAAATTCTTAGAGCCAAGATCCTCCAACCAGCGGAACTCACCCCATGAATCAACCTCACTGCAATCGTCTGTGGCTGCTAACTGTCTTTCTGGCCCTACCGCTCTGGGCCGCTGGCCCGCCGAACCTTCGTTATGAATATCGGCGTAATCACGATCCCGACGGCATCGGCAAGTTTTACATGGATCGGGAAATTGCCTGGGTGATGAGCTATCATGGGGCAGCTTGGTTGGAACGTCCCGAACGGGTCAAAGAAGAACGCACCGATAAGTTGCTCAAACTGTTGCCGATCAAGCCCGGCATGACCGTCGTCGATATGGGTGCGGGTAGCGGCTATCACAGCTTTCCGATTGCCAAAAAAGTCGGCTCCAAAGGAAAGGTGATCGCTGTCGACATCCAGAAGGAAATGCTCGACATAATTAACCGGCGGAAGAAGGCGCTGGAGGTCACCAACATTGAGACGGTATTAGGCAAGGTGGACGATCCACAACTCCAAGCCGACTCTGTCGATCTCATTCTCATGGTCGATGTATATCATGAGTTTTCACATCCGTATGAGATGACCAAAAAAATGGTCGAAGCATTGAAGCCCGGCGGCATCCTTGCTTTCGTCGAGTTTCGCCTTGAAGATCCCAATGTACCGATCAAACTCGTTCACAAAATGAGCGAAAAGCAAGTGATCAGGGAGATGAAGCCTCACCCACTCAAGCACATCAAAACATACTCTAGTTTACCCTGGCAGCATTTGATTTTGTTTGAAAAAATTAAAGATGAATGAAACCAAGGAGCGTTCATGGTCCTCACCGACAGCACTCCATGTCTCGACTCCCACCCCACCCGATAGACTCTGCAGAGCGACTCAGTGCTGAAAAGTGATCATGGTAACCCCAAATTGGGTTCCCGCGACCACAAGAGGCGGTTTAGCTTTTGTACTAAGTTGTTCACTTCGTAGAGCAAACATCTTCACAAGATGCTTGCTCTACGCAACCGCAAGCGATTATGGTTTCGTGGGAGCCATCAAATAAGCGAACAGGTCTCGGATCTGCTGGTCGCTTAAGGTTCGGAGTTGTCCCTCGGGCATCAGCGAAGCGGGGTCGGCTCGCAGATCCTCGATCCGTTTGCGGGCAATGCGAGATTCACGCCCCTCCCCATCGCGCAGGGTGATCGTGGTTTGATCCTGTCCGCTGATGATACCCGTAAGTGTTTGACCATTCGTCGTACGTACCACGAAAGATAAGTATTCCTCGCGAATGACAGCACTCGGATCCACGATGTTTTCCAACCAATACATCACGTTTCCGCGTTCATATCCCGTAAGTTCCGGTCCTATTCCGCCCCCTTTGTCAAAAAGCTTATGGCATTTACCACAAAGATTTTCATAAATAATTGCTCCTGCCTTCGCATCCCCTTTGCCAGTCCGAAGAAGCTGTCCATAGCGTACCATCTCTGCTTGCTTTTCTTTCGCTGTGGTTGGTCGCACCCGGCCGAAATAGCGTTGGACCGATTCCTGCAACTCTCTGTGGTGTGAGAGCTTGCGAACGATCTCTACAGGGATGTTCCGAGCCTCTAAACGCTTCGCCTCGATTTCCGAAAGGAGCAACTTCGCCCATGCAACACGTCCTGCAAGCAGGTCTAAACCGGCCGGTGTGCGATGCAAGCCCCATTCGATTACTTTGCGAGCAATCCATTCATCACTGTAACGAGCCAGTGCAGCAAGACAATCTGCTCGAAGCTCCGGCGATTTTTCTAGCAGTTCGAGGAGAACGGATACCGCCTCGGGTACATCGACTTCTCCCAACACCTTAAGGATCGATAAACGGGAGGTTGAATCGGTTTGCCGATCTTTCAGAACATCAAGCGCTTCTTGGATAGCAGGACCATGACGTAATCGTAAGCCGAGGGTGAGTCGAGCGGTGGAAACGCCGCGATCCCAACAAGCGAGAATCGCATCACGCAGCTCAGCGGGTAGTTCGTCAGCATTACGACCAGCGAAACCACGTTCGATACCAATCAGTAACCGAGATGCATCGCTTTGAGATGCACGAAGGAGAGCCGCACATGCTAAAAGATTTGCTCGCCCGCCTGCCATGACCCAACGTTGCATCAGCCGATCCAAAATAACAGACTGTACGACCGGGCGTGATCGCCGTTTCGGATCACGAAGAAGTTCCAATACCGCCGAACGCGACGTTTCTGCATGGGCTTCCAAAGCCCACCATGTCAGCATCGGAAGATGGGGGTCGTTCGCATCCTCCTCACGTTCCCATAATGCCGCCAAAATAGGCAACGCCACATCAGCAGGCAGGCGTTTCGCTGAACTGGCTAACTGACTGCGTACAGAGGCATCGGGATCTTTCTTAGCAAGAAGTTGTAGAATCCCTGCTTGCTTGTGTGTAGCCCGACGATCGTCACCAATTAAACGAATTGCCCAACGCCGTAGAGTAGGAGTTGATTCTCGCGAAAGCGCAAGGAGACTCGTTTCTTCGTCGAGAAGAGCAGATTGATGGATTGACAAAAAAGCAGCCGTGGCAGTTCGATCATCGGCTTCGCAGACGAGTTTTTGGAGGCGTTTAATGAGCGTTGCATCACACCGCCAACCTAAGACTCGCATAGCTGTTTCCCGAGCCGAGCGGTTGTTTGACTTTAATTCCTCTACGAGTTCAGAGGTTGAAAGTACTGTGAAGTCACGAGGCCGCTGAGATTTGAAGTTATGAGGAACAATTTTCCAAACACGTCCAGTAGACTTATCCCAGTTATCGCGAGGATCAACATGATTGATACGCGGTTCATACATATCCGCAATATATAAAGCTCCATCAGGGCCAACCTTGACATCCACAGGACGAAAACGACCATCTTCACAGGTTAGTAAAAAAGGTTCCTCCGCTGTAACAAAGCTGCTATGCATCGGCTTCAATTGAGTGACTTGAACTCGGCGTTGCAGCGCATTGACCCCGATGAGTTTTCCACGCAACTCAGGAAACAATTGATCTCCATAAATCGCAAAGGTGTGGACAAGACGATCGGCATTCCCCGTGTGGGGCATATGCTCGAAGTAACCCAGTGCAAACGGATTAGTTAATGGCCCATGTTTGCCCCAACCTTTTACATAATACCCACCTTGAACATAATGTAATCCTCGATAGCGGCCCCAGTTGGTTCCACTGAACACATGCCCGGCTTCATCAAACGCAACCCCAAAGGTGTTTCCTCCACCTTCGGCATAAATTTCAAAGCGATGTTGCCGCGGATGGTAACGCCAAATGGCTTGACCGAAAAAATTAACGGTCTCGCTCGCCTTGGCAATCTCAACACGTACCTTAGCCGTACAAGTGCTACCCTGCGCACCATAAATCCATCCGTCTGGCCCCCAGGTAAGGCTATTAGCAACGGCGTGGGTGTCCTCAATACCGAACCCCGAAAGGTGAACAATCGGGGTACCAGGGACATCTACTTTGGTCGGATAGAACAAAAGGTACGGTGGATTCAACACCCAGACTCCGTCACGATCAGGTAAACAGGCCGTTGCTATATTCAAACCGTCCACGAAGGTTGTAACATTCGCAAAGGTTCCATCACCTCGGTTATCTTGGTGGATGGTAATGCGGTCCTCTCCTTGAAAATGGTGAGGCGGTGCTGCTGGGATTTTGTCAAACTTCGCTCGAATATATCGGTCATACTCGACCACCTTCAACCCTGCGGGTATGGGATATTGACGATACTGGGTGATCCACAACCGACCTTTTGGGTCAAAAGTAAGATGTAACGGTTGCTTGACTAGTGGTTCCGATGCCACGAGTTGCACTTGGTAGCCGGTACGCATCGAAAAGGCTTTACGTTGCGCTTCGGGAGTTAATACCGGTGTCTTCACCAGTGTAGCTTTGAGATTTCGCAACGCCTCTTCAAGCCCCTCGGCTCCAGCCACTGCTTCGGGAATCTCGGAGCGAACTAGAGGGGGAGCAGCAGCCCACAGTCCTATCAAAGGAATTCCACCCATCCCGATACACAGAGCAATAAAGTATCGCTTCATCGCTTGCTCCACTTTAGATGTTTGTGCAGAAACTCGAATGTACCTTGGCCATTTATCGTGTGAGGTCCATCAAAAAACTCTATCTGCGTTCGATCGCCGATCTTCAATTTTGATTGATAAAGATGCCGTACTTTGGCATATTCCAGAGCAACTCGTTCATCCGGGGCAACACCATCTGAATGGCCCCGTTCGACCATGAATGGACGTGGTGCAATTAAAGCAGCCATCTCAGCATAGTTGAAGGTGTGGCCAAGATCCCACTCAAAAATCTCGTATTCCATCGTCCAGACATAACTGTAACGATCCTTCGTGGATGCATTCTTCCAAACCCAATCATTAAAGTCTGCCGAGCAAATGGAAAGGCAGTAATTCTTTACCAATGGTGGCACCCGCATTGCTGTTTTCCCACCGTAGCTGAGGCCGTAAAATCCGATACGTGAGCCATCCACCTGGGGAAGTGTTTTCAACCAATCAGTGATCTGTTGATGCTGGGGCACAATGACGCTGAAAAGGGTTTTTCCGATTAAGTTCGCCTTGCGTTGGAGTACACGAAACTTATCGCGTCCTAGATAAGGGTTCTGTGGTGCAAACACAATAAAGCCACGCTCCGCGAGCCGTGTTGAGAATGCTTTATATGAGGCGTATCCCTCTTTACCGATGGTATGTTCGGGTCGACCTTCTAAGCCATGTTGGCACACCACCACCGGACGTTTTTCCTCTGCTCTTCTATCGAGTGGTAACAGCAATAGGCCATAAGCAAAGACATCTTCATATACATCGAGAACCACCTGATACGTTACCACTCTGTCCGTCTCGCTGAGCTTGCGCGTTCGGGCATTGAAGGGCAACCGTTTATGATCAAATCGGCCGATGACTTGTGTCGCGAAAATCTCCCGGTAGTGTTCGATGGATTGTTCGTACTTTTCGATGGTTGAGGTGTCGAGTTTCTTGTTATCTCCTGCTCGAACAAATGGGTCAGCAATCGGCATCCAATCCCTTCGCACTTCGTGACACTGCTCAAGCAGGCTCTGCGTATGCCGATCTAGTTCGGCCATTTGACGCCGATGTCGTGGTTGAGGATCGAAGTTGGTGCGAAGATGTTTAGGAAGTTCTTTGCTATCTCTGATGGGGGTAATTTTCCAGTATTTTAATAACATCTGAGCGAATTCGCTCTGTTTTCCTCCATACTCAACCTGATGAGGAAAGACGGGAGGTTTACGCGACTCCACGCCTTCGTTCCATTCCCTTTGAAAATCTGCTGTTGAGATTTCCCCTAGTTTGCCAGGTGCTCCGCCACTACTAGGCAGATCCACTGTCGGTCCTGGTGCCTCCATTAGAGCGAGAAATCGTGGGGCAATCATGGCTGCAAGATCGCCATCGGAGAATTCGTTGAGCAAACCGAACAGATTGCGGTCTAGGGGTTGCTGCCAGCGGGTTCGCGATGCACCGAAATACCCACAGCTGGCTGTAGCTTCGATACGCGGATCAAGGGCTCCGGCATACAGTGCAAGCATGCCTCCTTCCCCCCAGCCGAGGATGCCTAGGGGAACTTTAGGATCTTCTGTGCTCAGCCAATCGACCAGTGCCAGAATTTTTTGAATCTCGTAGCCGATTAAACTTCGTCCCATCTCGAAGGCGGGTCGGTACAAATACTCGCGATTGCTCATGCGGGCACCGCCACTCCGGGTGCCATCTTTATCCTCCCAAAACCGTGGCTGCACTTCCCGATTGATCAGCATCGGCACCCACACCCGACACCCATGCTCTGCTAGATGTCGTGCATATTGTGCATCGGCCGACAGACCCGGCATCAGTCCACAGAGTTGTTCAGGTATAATGTCTGCATCAGGAACGGCGATGACGTTTGCTCGCGGCCTGCCCTCACGCGGGGTGAGTAGCAAGCCTTCCCCAGTCACGTCCGCAAAGGCCCGCCAGCGAATGGCAAAAACATCGTAGGAGGTCCCACGACCGATAAGAGCCGGTTGCTGCAGCGTCGACACAAGTTCGGGTGCAGTGGGAGGTTGACGAGGGTCCCGAATCCCCAGCAATTGAGCAAGCCGTATGCGATACGGTTGCAGGGATTTGTCATATGCCTTGGCATTCGAGGTATCGAGCTTCCATTTCTCGGGCCGGCGTCGATGGGTAGCCTCTAGTTCACGCATCAGAAAGCGGTCGATTCCCGCGACCATCTGTTCGGCAAAATCGCCTGTGAGTGTCAACGGTTTGGTGCCGGGGAGAGTATCCGGAGCAGCTGCGGTGCAAAAGAGTAGAAGCGTCCACATCAGAAGCCTCGATCGGAGAGAGAAACATCTTCTTTGTCCAGGCGAATAAACGCGGCAAAGCAGAGGATAACGGCGAGAAAGCTATTGTAATCACAACAGAACCCGCTGGACACAACTTGTGACACAACTGGTCAAGAAGCGCTTGTGTCCATTCTGGGATCTGAGGGTTGTGGAGGGGTTGATTGTGTCTCGGCTCAATCGCCGAGATCGTTATCTGCTGAATCGTACAAGAGTCAGCCAGCGATAGGGATCTTTGCCCTCGCCGCGTTCGTACAAGCACCACAGGATCTTACCGTCAGGACTGGCAGCCAGGTCGCTGTAGGCCGACGCTCCTTTGGTGACGACGAAATGCTCTTGCCAGGTTTTGCCGGCGTCCTCGCTGCGTTTGATGGTGAGATTTTGTCGGGAGGTGGTGGAGTTCAGATTGCTGAAATATAGCGTTTTGCCGACGTTAAGCAGGCTGCCCATACACACCGGATCGGGCAGTGCCTCGTCAAAGCTCGGTTTGCTCCAGCCGCTGCTT
>JBDNDE010000149.1:0-11611 GCA_046719305.1 Gemmataceae bacterium
GGGAGGGGGTCAGTCCTCGTCGTCGAAGTACCAGGTACTATCTAGCGGTTCCCCTTTGATGAAGGCGATCAAAGCCGAAACTCCCAGGATAAACAGGCCAATTAAGCCGGATACCCCGCGTGGGCCGATACTTTGCTCGCTTTGCAACTGCGTGAGGATCAGTGCTAGCAGGACGAAGCCGCCAATTGCCCCTGCTATGCCCACAACGAGCCGCCAGGGGAACTGGAACGCGGGCTTGGCTTTTTTCTTGCGTCGACGTTTGGGCGGCTCGGGGCGGCGAGACTCCTCCTCGTGTACGGCATAACCGGAGTGGGGTTGGTCGTCGCTTGGCCCCGCGACCTCGTCCTGTTCCGCCGCAGGTACCCTCGCCACCTCCTTGCAGGCCGGGCACCGCACCTTCTTACCGGCCAATTCCTCCTTAACGCGTAGAGGTTTCCCGCAATCGCACACGAAAGAGATGGCCATAAGGTGGTCCCTCGGAACGGGAGGCGGGAAAGTCCGCCAAGATGAAGAGAAGATTTGTGTTAACTTAGTCAAAAAACTTGTAACGGACAATACAATACAAGGCATTGAAGGCATCTTTTAGCCCAATCTTCTTGCCTTCTTCATAGGTCCGCCCGGCATAGCTGATCGGCACCTCGTACACCCGCACGGCCGGACGCAACCGCGCGATCTTGGCCGTCACCTCCGGTTCAAAGCCGAAGCGGTTGCTGCGCAATGTCAGCCCCTGGATGATCTCACGTCGGAAAACTTTGTAACATGTTTCCATGTCTGTCAGGTTCAGATTCGTAAACCAGTTCGACAGCATGGTCAAAATGCCGTTTGCCACCGAGTGCCAATAGTACAACACACGGTGCTTCTCGCCGATGAATCGCGAGCCGAACACCACGTCGGCTTTGTTCTCGATGATCGGCTGCAACAGCCGCGGGTACTCCGCTGGATCGTACTCCAGGTCGGCATCTTGGACGACGACCACGTCGCCGGTGGCTTCTTGAAAGCCCCGACGCAGAGCGGCTCCCTTGCCCTGGTTTTTGTCTTGATAGATGATCTTGTAGACGGGATCGGTGAGGGTTTGGAGAATGTCTCGTGTGCCGTCCTTGGAGCAATCATCGACAATGATGATTTCCATGGGAATTTGGGTCGCGAGCACGCGTCGCAGTACCTCGCGTATCCAGCGTTCCTCGTTATAGACCGGGATCACCACTGACAGCTTGAAGTTCGGCGGCAACGGATAGATCCCCATCGCACGGCAGGCGGATTCGCCGAGCAACTTTTGCAAAAAGGTCACTCGCTCAGCTGGATCGGTGGGCACCTGCTCCAACAGTTGCTTCAACAAACCGCCATCCTGCGCCATGATCGCTCCTTAGACTTTTGTCTCACTGAGCCAAAGGTAACGTCACCCGTCGTTGCTGGGCTGCCGAGCGGACCACGGCGGTGGTCAACTCCATGTAGGCCACGCCGCTGGCGAAATCGGTGTGGGTCACCGGGCGACCCGTGCGGATCGAAGCGACGAAATCCGCCTCGACTTGCCAGCCGCCACGCAACTGCTCGGGAATCGCCAGCGGCCCATCGAGCGTGAGCGTATCGCTTTGCAGATCGTAATGCAACACGCCTCGGCTGCCGAAGAACCGCACCGACATCTCCTGGCCACGGGGAGGCGCAACGCCACTGAGCAGATAAGCGCCCCGCACACCCTGGGGATAATCCAGCAGCACCTGCACGAAATCCGGCGTATCTACGGCTGCATAGTCCCCCTTATCGGCATTCCAACGCTGGGGGGTGAAGATCATCGTTTGGGCCGAGACACCTAGCGGTTGCGGCAACCAACGCGAAAGCGTCTCGTGAAGGATACCCAAGGTGAGCATGTTGTCGCCTGAAAGGGCCGCATCCTGCCGCCAATGCAAGGGGGTCGCGGGATCGGCGAACGCTCCACTGCGATGGATCAGGCAGACTTCGTGAAGGCGGCCGATGGCTCCTTCGCTGAGCAGTTGACGCACAAAGCGTTCGCCGGCCAAACCGAACGGACTGGGCACGATTTGGCACACGAGATCCGGCCGGGCCTGGCTCGCGCGAAGCATAGCATGGGCCTCGGCAGCGTTCATAGCCATGCGGGCTTCGGTCAACACATGTTTACCGGCCTGGAGCGCGGCTAGGGTGATCGGAGCGTGCAGATAGGGCCAGGTGCCGATGACAACGGCATCGAGATCGGGATCGGCCAGCAGATCTTGCCAGTGCTTATAAGTACGTGGAATTGAGAAGTCGCGGGCCACCGCGGCGGTGGATTCGGGGCGTCGATTGCAGACAGCAACCAGGCTCACATCTGGTTGAGCGAGCAAGCCAGGAATATGGCGGGAACGAGTGTTGGCCCCCGCGCCGATTAGGCCGATTCGCAGCATGGGAAAGCCTCCGAAGGGAAAGGACACCAGGGGAGAAAAAAAGACGGTGGGGCAATTCGCGCCGCACGCGAAGGCGAGCGACCAGACAGACGGCTAGGTCAAGCCTGTCCGCGCCCGCTGCCTTGATTCGCCAAAACCCTCACACTACAATCACAATGCACCGGAGGGACCGACTCATCCACCACGAGGAAATTTGTTCCTCCGATTGTATGGGGATGCCTTGAGCCGGAACAGGAGAGTGAAAACCCGGCCCCCGAACGAAGCGATTGAGTTGTTCGGAACAGATGGCCCGTGTTTGACACGCTTCCGGGCCGCCGGCGGGCGAGACCCAGTGCAAACTAGAACGGAGAAGGCAAGATGTACGAACGCTTTACCGACCGGGCCCGGAAGGTGATGCAGCTGGCCAACCAAGAGGCACAGCGCTTCAACCACGAGTACATCGGCACCGAACACATCCTTTTGGGCCTCGTCAAAGAAGGCTCTGGAGTGGCGGCCAACGTACTCAAAAACCTCGATGTCGATCTTCGCAAGATTCGGCTGGAGGTCGAGAAGATCGTTCAATCCGGGCCGGACATGGTCACCATCGGCAAGCTGCCACAAACGCCGCGAGCTAAGAAGGTGATCGAATATGCCATCGAAGAAGCCCGCAACCTCAACCACAATTACGTCGGCACGGAACATCTCCTGCTGGGGCTGCTACGCGAACAAGAAGGCGTGGCCGCTCAGGTGCTCATGAACCTGGGCTTGAAGCTCGAAGATGTCCGTGAGGAAGTCCTGAACCTGCTGGGGCACAACTCTATGGCGACTGAAGAAAGCGGCAGCAGCGGCAGCGGCGAGCGGCAGTCTCGTCAAGGACGATCCAAGACACCGGCTCTGGATAGCTTTGGCCGTGACCTGACGGAATTAGCCCGCCAGGGCAAACTCGACCCGGTGATCGGCCGGGCCAACGAAATCGAACGCGTCATTCAGATTCTTTCGCGTCGCACTAAGAACAACCCCGTGCTGCTGGGCGAGGCGGGCGTCGGCAAGACTGCCATCGTCGAGGGCCTGGCCCAACTGGTTGTCGATAGCAATGTCCCCGATCTGCTGCGCGACAAACGCATTGTCGTTCTGGACCTCGCCATGATGGTGGCCGGCACCAAATATCGCGGCCAATTTGAAGAACGGATCAAGGCGGTGATGAACGAGGTCCGCCGGGCCAAGAATACTATCTTGTTCATCGACGAACTGCACACCCTGGTTGGGGCCGGCGGAGCGGAGGGGGCAATCGACGCTAGCAATGTGCTGAAACCGGCTCTAGCGCGTGGCGAGATTCAGTGCATCGGGGCAACCACGCTCGATGAGTACCGTAAGTATATCGAAAAAGACAGCGCCCTGGAGCGACGCTTCCAGCAGATTATCGTCAATCCGCCCTCCAAGGAGGAAACCATTGAAATTCTGCGCGGCTTGCGCGATCGCTACGAAGCCCATCACCGCGTCCAGATCAAGGACGAGGCTCTCGAAGCCGCCGTGGAACTGTCCGACCGCTACATCACCGCCCGTTGCCTCCCCGACAAAGCGATTGACGTAATTGACGAGGCCGGCGCTCGGTTGCGGCTCAAGGCCATGACCAAACCACCGGATCTTAAGGACATCGACGCCCAGATCGAGCAACTCAACCAAGAAAAGGAAGCGGCGGTTGGCCGACAAGATTTTGAGACGGCGGCCAATCTGCGCGACCAGGCCGACAAGCTCAAAAAGAAGAAAGAACAGCTGACCCGCGACTGGCGTGACAAGGCTAAGGAAGTCGATGGCGTGGTCGATGAAGAGGTCGTCCGGGAAGTGGTTGGCAAAATGACCGGTGTGCCGCTTACCAAGATCAACAAAGACGAGACGGCCCGGTTGCTGACCATGGAAGACGAACTGCATAAAACCGTCATTAGCCAACATGAGGGGATCACGGCGATTGCCAAGGCGGTCCGAAAGAGCCGCGCCGGCCTGAAAGACCCCAAACGGCCGATCGGCAGCTTCATCTTCGCCGGCCCCACCGGTGTGGGCAAGACGTTGCTGGCCAAAAAGCTGGCGGCCTTCATGTTCGGCGACGAGAATGCCCTAGTGCAAATCGACATGTCCGAATACATGGAGAAGCACAACGTCAGCCGCCTCATTGGCGCGCCGCCGGGCTACGTCGGCTACGAAGAGGGGGGCCAACTAACCGAGAAGATCCGTCGCCGGCCTTACAGCGTCGTCTTGCTCGACGAAATCGAAAAGGCTCACCCGGATGTCTGGAATATGTTGCTCCAGATTCTCGAAGAAGGCCGCCTCACCGACAACGTCGGCCGCATGGTCGATTTCAAAAATACCATCTTGATCCTGACCACTAACATCGGTGCGGCCGATATTGCAGGACGCAAAGCCTTCGGCTACACCGGTGGCCGGGTGCAATCGGCCGAGGCCTCGTACAACGAGATGAAAGCGCAACTCAAAAGCGCTATGGAAAAGGAGTTCCGACCGGAGTTCCTCAACCGTCTGGACGATATCATCGTCTTCCGAGCTTTGACTCCCGAAGACCTTAAGAAAATTGTTGATATCGAACTCTCGAAAGTCAAAAATCGTCTGGCCGAGAAGGAACTGAAACTGGAACTGACCGAAGAGGCCAAGGAGTTCCTCATCGAGAAGGGTACCAACACCGAGTACGGGGCACGCCCCTTGCGCCGGGCCATCGAACAGCATCTCGAAGACCCAATGGCCGAGGACTTGCTCCGTGGCGTCTTCGAGGGCAAGGACACCATCCGCGTCATCGTGGTGCCCGGCAACGAACCCGGCGAGAAGAAGCTCGCCTTCGAGGCGATCACCACTGCTGATCCCACGCCGGAATTGGCTACCACCAACTGATCGGCCGGCAACTGGCAATAGGAATGGACGGGACGAAGCAACCGCGGGCTAATCCCCGCGGTTTATTTGTACTCAGCTCCGAGAAGTTCACTCGGTCAAAGCTCGCTCAAGTATCGGTGCCATCAGGTGGGTGTCGGCTAGAAAGCCATCGTGCCCATGGTCGGTGTTCAATTCCTCGTACCGGGCAGCGATGCCTAGCGCGGCCAGGCGTTGTGTCAACTGCCGCACGTCCTGCGGCGGAAAGAGCCAATCGTGACCGATGCCGACCAGGGTACAGCGGGCTTGGATGGTACGTAGCTCCTCGTCGGCAGGATCATAAGTTTCCATCGCCCGGGTGATATACAGATAGCTAGCTGCGTCAAAGCGATCAAGGAATCGCTGCCCCTGGTAATCCAGATAACCCCCCACATCAAAGCGGTCCGTCAGGCTGCGACGCGGGTCTTCGTGGGTGCGGCGATTGGGATGTCGGCCAAAGCGTTGGGTGAACAAGGCAGCTGACTTATAGGAACACATCGCGATAGCTCGCGCCAGAGCTAGGCCGGCCCGTGGCGGATCATCCGGCGAGTAGTGCCCGTCACGCCAAGCCGGATCGTTGAGAATCGCTTGGCGTTGCAGATGAGTTAGGGCCAGCCCCATCGCGCCCAGCGGGGCGGCTCCGATCACTACACAACGGGCCGTGCGCGTGGGGAATAGGCAGGCAAAACACAACGCTTGTAGCCCCCCCACACTCCCGCCTACAACGGCATGCAGCCGTTCGATGCCCAGATGATCCAGCAGAGCTCCTTGTGGTCGCACTAAATCGCGGATGCTGACGACGGGAAAATCGCTGCCGTAGCGTCGCCCCGTGACCGGATTGATACTCGTCGGTCCGGTCGAACCATAACACGAACCAAGAATGTTGGCGCACAGGAGGCGGTAACGCGTGGGGTCCAGCGGCAGCCCTGGTCCCACCAACTCGCCCCACCAATCCGCCACCCGTGCCGAACCCGACAACGCATGGCACACCAACACGGCCGGTAGATGTGCCGCCCCATAGACCGCATAACGCAGCGACGGCCGTACGAGCACGCCGCCGCCATCTAGCGGAAATGGCTCGTCACCGGCAAACAACAGATCGCCCTCAAGGTCCGGCGTACTCATCAGGCCCCCTGGCTGGCTTTCAACGCCTGATCCAGATCGGCCAGGATATCGCGGATGTCTTCGATCCCGACAGAGAGCCGAATCATCTCAGGCGTCACGCCGGTGGCTCGCTGTTCTTCGGGCGTGAGTTGCTGGTGGGTCGTGCTAGCCGGGTGGATCACCAACGATTTGGCATCGCCGATGTTGGCCAACAGGCTGAACAGCTGGACGGAGTTGATGAATTTTTTGCCGGCGTCATGTCCGCCCTTAATGCCGAAAGTAACCAGCCCACCGACCCCCTGGGGCATGTATTTTTGAGCCAGGGCGTGGTAGGGGCTGTCGGGCAAACCTGCGTAGCCGACCCACTGGACGGCAGGATGGCCCCTGAGGAACTGGGCCACGGCCAGGGCGTTTTCGCTATGGCGTTGCATCCGCAGATGCAGCGTTTCGATCCCTTGGAGGATCAAAAATGCGTTGAACGGAGACAGGCAAGCGCCCGTGTCGCGTAGCCCTTGCACCCGCGCCTTGATGATAAAGGCCAACGGCCCGAATGCCTCGGTGTACGACACCCCGTGGTACGACGGGTCCGGCTCGGTGAATTCGGGGAAGCGACCGGAGCCTTTCCAGTCGAACTTGCCGCTATCGATGAGGATGCCGCCGATGCTGGTGCCGTGCCCGCCGAGGAACTTCGTCAACGAGTGCAGCACAATGTCGGCCCCATGTTCGATTGGGCGGCACAAGGCTGGCGAGCAGCTGGTGTTGTCGATGATCAGCGGTATCTTGGCCTCGTGGGCGATGTCGGCCAGCTTGCCGATGTCGAGAATGTCCAGCTTGGGGTTACCGACCGTCTCGGAGTACAACGCCTTGGTCTTCGGGCCGATCGCTTTCCGCAGTCCATCGTAGTCGGCGGCATCGGCGAAGCGAACGGTGATTCCCATACGCGGCAGGGTGTGATGGAACAGGTTGTAAGTGCCGCCGTATAAGCTGGTAGTGCTGACGATCTCGTCCCCGGCTCGGGCCAGCGTCAAGATGGCCAGGGTTTCGGCAGCTTGCCCGCTAGCCAACGCTAGGCCGGCCATCCCTCCTTCCAGGGCAGCGACGCGTTGCTCCAACACGTCTACCGTTGGGTTCATAATCCGGCTGTAGATGTTGCCGAACTCTTGCAGGGCGAACAAACGAGCGGCATGGTCAGCATCATTGAACAAATACGAGGTCGTTTGGTAGATCGGGACGGCCCGGCTGCCGGTCGTTGGGTCGGGCTTCTGTCCGGCGTGCAACGCTAGGGTGGCAAACTGCTTCGGTGTCTGGTCGGCCACAGCAATCAACTCCCAAGTAGGGGGAAAATTCTGCAAAGAGTTAACATAGCAAGCCAGCCCCACTTAGCAAGGGGAGACTCTCCCTGGGGCCTGCCGCTGTAATCCAGATGCTATCGACAAGGCCCGTAGGGCTGCCCCTCCTTGACTCTGAGAGAGCCTAGTACCAAAGGGAAGCCAACGCGTCTGTACCGCACTCCCACGCGGGGTGGCAGTTCTAGACTCGTGTTGCTTTTCCTGCCACGCCCACCGGCCCACTGGTCGGGTGATGGCCATCCCGATCAGGGCGCGGGGTACAGCCGATAGAGCATCCAATAGACCACTACGCCGGTGACCGAGACATATAGCCAGATCGGAAAAGTGATCCGTGAGAGCCGGGTGTGCGCTGTCCACCACCGTCGCAGCCCCAAATAGGAGGTCACCAGCGCCATGGGGGTGGCGAGCATCGCCAGAAGAGTATGGGAGAACAGGATGCCCGCATAGAGCAGGGCGACCCAGGCCGGCGCGTCAGGGGCTTGATCAACAAACCGTGTCGCCCGGCCCTCCTTGATTACCAAGTGGAAGAACAGATAAGACGCCAAAAACAACGCGGACACTAGCAGCGTCGTGACCATGCAGGTAATGTGCAGCCGATACCACTTAAGCCGGATGGCCACATACCCCAGCACGAGCAGCACGCTGGCCAGGGCGTTGAGCGAGGCATTGAACGCCGGGAAATCACGCGGCATCCAGGCGGGCAGTTCGGGTTGCAGCGCCTTGTCTACTGCACGCCGCAGCCGCAGCAGATTGCGCTCGAAGTCGGCCTCCTCGACTATCTCGCGGTTCCAGTAGCCATCGAAATAGCCGACCACCTCGCCCTTGCGATTGACCA
The DNA here is from genome assembly GCA_046719305.1 of Gemmataceae bacterium. Taxonomy (GTDB): domain Bacteria; phylum Planctomycetota; class Planctomycetia; order Gemmatales; family Gemmataceae; genus RGDT01. The sequence continues at coordinate 8,574 of JBDNDE010000149.1, forward strand.
GCACAAGCTTTTGGCTGTGATCGACACGCTTAGGGCTGCCCTCGCCGCCACGCAGGTGGATAGCTCGCATTAGCTTGTCCACGGTGTCGTAATCGCCCGTCAAAAACAACCAACGGCCATCGTCCTTGGCCCCATGAGCTAGGGCGTAGCGGTCGAGTTCCTCAGGGCTGTCGCGGTCGGGGTCGACGGTGAATGTCACCAGTTTCAGACCGCGGCGGTCGGCTAGCTCGTTCTGCAAGCGTGAGACGGTGGTCGCCACCTGGGGACATTTGCCATCTGGACAGCGCACCATCACGAACGAAGCAATCCACACCTGGCCCTCTAGGTCTTTATTACTGATCCGAGTACCGCCACGCTCCGTCAGGGTGAACGGCGGGATAGTGACTAGGGGGCCGGTCTCCTCGGAGGCCGCCGCGCTCAACAACAAGAGAGTGAATGCGATCACGGGGTAAGTGCCTCGGTCAGTTGGGCGGAGTAAATCGCTCGCTCCTGCATCTCCTGCCACGATGCAAACAAGCCATCGGGCAACAAACACAAAATCAGCACGATTGCCAGCAGCCCCACGGGTACTAGCATCGCCCCAAGGAGCCTGCCGTCCCAGCGCAGATGCATCGAGAAGACGCTCACAAGCGTCAGTTGCACCACGATTGCCGTGCTCAGCCCCAGCAGCAACCAGCCAGTTTCAACTCCACGTTGCCGCAGCGTGACCATCCCGAGCGTGAGGGCAGCCAAACTACTCGCCACGACAAAGGGCGTGATGATCGAGTCGCGTTCACCGGACGATGGCATGCGGGAACTCTCCTCCGCAATTTACAGCAGATACAGTACCGGAAATATCACGATCCACACCAATTCCACAAAATGCCAATACAACGCCGTCAGTTCGAGTTGGCCGACACTGTCCGGCCCCAAGCCTCCCCCCAGTCCCCGGACGAACAAGACAGCCAACACCAGCAGCCCAGCCAACACATGCAGGGCGTGGAAGCCCGTTAGGGTGAAATAGCACGAGGCCCACAGGTTGCCAAATGGGATCGCCGGACTGAGCGGCAGATACTCCCCCGCTTGCTCGGCGTGATGGAGCAGGGCATTGACCCGTTGGCCCACCTGAGCCGGGGACAGCGGCGCGCGATAGCTCGGTCCCGCCTCGCCGTCTTTCATGTCAGCGAGCAACTGTCGCATCTCGGTGAGGCGCTCCGGGGAGAGCGAACCGGGGCTTGCAAGCAACGCCTCCATCTGCCGACGAACTCGGCCAACATATTGCATGCCAACGGGGTGCAGGTCGCGTTCGCGTGGCCAGCCCATGCCGGGTAAGAGTTCGCCGATGCGTCCGGGCAGCAGGTCGTGGTCCCACTTGGCCTTATATTCAACGCCTTTGATGCTCAGAAAGAGGCAGCCCAGCAGTAGGGTCAGACCCGTTAGCCAGGTTGCCCGCCTCATCGCGCCCCGCTGGGCCGCTCGCAGGGCCAAGACCACCGTCAGGCTGGAACCAATCAGCACCAGCGTATTGATCGCCCCCAGTGTAGGCGACATCTGCACTTGCTGGGTTGTCGGCCAACGGATCACCGGATGATTCGGGATACCGCTACGCAGGATGAGATACGACCCCAGCAGGCCCGTGAAAAACATCACCTCCGTGACGAGAAAAATCCACATACACAGCTTGCCGCTGGGCATGTTCAACCCCATCGGGGTGTGATTGGCTCGGCTTGGCGGGGTAGTACCATTCATGAGCGTGGCGTCAACTTAGTCCTTCATCCGTTTATCCAACGATCCAACACCAACAGCAACAGCACCAGTGGCAGATAGACCAATGAGGCCCGCATCGCTTTTTTGGCCAAGGCGTCGTCGCGTTGGCGGGCAAAGGCTACTGCGCTACGCAGAAAGTACATCGCCAGCAAGGTGGAGCCCAAGCCATAGAGCCAGCCAGCCCCGCCGACCATCACGGGCATCAGTCCGGTGACCAGCAGTGCTAGGCAGTACAACACCATTTGCCGAGCGGTCACGGCTCCTTGCGGATCGGCCACGGGCAACATCCGCAGGCCAGCCCGAGCGTAATCGTCGCGATACATCCAGGCGATGGCCAAGAAGTGCGGAATCTGCCACACAAACAGGATCGCAAACAACACCCAGGCTTCCCCACTCAGTTCGCCCCGCACCGCCGCGTAGCCGATCAGCGGCGGCATGGCTCCGGGCACTGCCCCAATCACCGTATTCAACGTCGTCACTCGCTTTAGCGGTGTGTAGACGGCAATATAGCTGGCAAACGTGAAGGCCGCCAGCACCGCCGGCAGCGTAGTCGGCATGGTGGCCAGCAAGTAGACGGCTCCGAGCAAAGCTAAGACCAAACCAAATACAAACGCCTCGGCGAGGGTGACACGGCCGGCTGGCAAGGGACGCTTGCGAGTGCGAAGCATCAAGGCATCGGTATCGCGTTCCAGCCACTGGTTGATAGCGCTGGCCCCCGAGGCCACTAGGGCCGTACCCAGGACGGCGTTGAGGATCAGCAGCCACGGAGCCGAGGTTGGCAAGCCCGCGTATAGCCCTCCTGAACCAACGGTGAACAACACCAACACACTGATTCGCGGCCGGGTGATTGCTAAATAGTCGGCCCAGCGGCTCGGAGCAGCAGGAGTGGTTGACTTGACAGCAGAGGGCAGAACGGCCGTTTTCACGCGATTTCCTCCAGGGGCCGGGCCGGTTGCACCGATGCATTACGCACCGCTGGTATGGTTCGAACAGCATGTTCCGTCGTCAGCGACGGTTCGCTCTGGGGGGAACGTGGCCGACACACCAGCGTGGCCAAGCCCACTGTGATGCCGAAGATGAGAGTACCTAGGACATGATGACCGCTGCGAATGCTGTCGCCGATTACGGTCGAGGGCACCTCATCGGGCAGCATGGTGGTGCCAAAGCGGCGAATCCAGGCTTCCACCCCCAAGATCGGTTGCACTAGAACAAGCAACGTCAGCAGTGTCGCCAGAGTCCAAACCGCCCCACTGAGCCGTTCGTAGGTGCGAATCTGATAGCACCACCACAGA
>JBDNDE010000015.1:0-27483 GCA_046719305.1 Gemmataceae bacterium
GAATAGCCCAATTGATGACATCGATATTGTGAACGTGCTGTTCGACAATATGGTCACCTGAGAGCCAAACATAATTGTACCAGTTGCGCATTTGTGCCTGAAGGTCGGTCCACCCCTCCTGACGCGGAACCCGCCACAAAATCCCCTGCATCCAATAACATTGCCCCCCCACAATCTCGCCAATCTCGCCGTTGTGGATCCGCTTGATCGTCTCGATGTAGCCGGCCTGATGACGCCGTTGCGTGCCGGCCGCCACACACAGCTTCTTCTCTTTGGCCTTCTCGTAGGCGGCCAAGACGGTCCGCACGCCGGCCCCATCGACGGCCACGGGCTTCTCGGTGAAGACGTGCTTGCCAGCGTTGATAGCGGCCTCGATGTGCAGGGGTCGGAAACCGGGCGGCGTAGCCAAGATGACGTAATTGACATCACTAGCGATGACCTGTTTGAAGGCATCCAGGCCGACAAAGACGCGATCGCCGATGTCTACCGAGTTGCCCTTGTCGGCGATGCTTTTGTCTTTGGTCAGACCTTCCAGACGTCTCTTCAGGCCCTTGGCGCGATCCTCGAAGGCATCGCCCAGGGCGGTAATCTTGACGCCCGACGCGGCGCGCAGCACATCCTCGGCCGCACCGCTGCCGCGACCGCCACAGCCGATGACACCGACTTTGATAGTGTCGCTGCCTTGGGCATGAACCCCCTGGGCTAACAAAGCCGCGCCACCTAGGACGGCACCAGTCTTGAGAAAGTCACGCCGAGAAGTGTTGTCCTGTGTCATGTAGCAATGCTCCTGGAGAGAGTGTCAGAAACGTACGAAATCTACCTGAAAAACCGTTGCTCTCTACTTGCTTTCGCGGGTCATGAGCGAACGCACGCCGATGAGTTCTTTTTGCTCGTTGACTGGCCGCACAATCCGAAAGCCCACCTGCTCCGCGCTGGTGTGCCACCAGATCGACTGCGGTCGGTTAGGGTCCAGTTGGCTCCAATCCTTGGTCGAAAAGGCCCGCGCCGCTGAGCGACACAGGGGGGCTTCGTCGAAGTAACTGCCGCCACGAACCACATGCGAATAGCGCTGGCCCTTGGGCAAAATTACCGGGCCGAAGGTTAGCTTGTCCAAGCTGTACTTGCGGTAGGCATCCTTTTCATACAGGTCGATGCACCACTCTAGCACGTTGCCATGCACATCGTGCAGCCCCCAGGGGTTGGGCTTCTTCTTGCCCACCGGGTGCGGCTTGTCCTCGCTGTTGGCCGTCGTCCAGGCGTACTCGTCGATCTTACTGGCATCGTCACCGAACGAATAGGCTGTTGTGGTGCCGGCACGGGCGAACCATTCCCACTCGGCCTCGGTCGGTAGGCGATAGATCTTGCCTGTCTTGATCGACAGCCAACGGCAATATTGCATGGCGCAGTGATGGGTAATGCAGATGACCGGATTGCCTTCACGGCCCAGACCAAACGTCTCATCGGCATAAGCAGGTGTCGGCCGAGTCACGGCGTCGGCGTCTTTGGGGTTCTCGGGTTCAACATCCTCTTTCTTGCCAGGTCGACCGCGCCAGAAGGTGTCAAACTCGTCCCAGGTGACCTCACACTTGCCCACCCACAAAGCCCCCACACTGACCGGATGCTGGGGCCCTTCATCGTCCTTACGGCCTTTTTCGTCCTTGGGGCTGCCGCGCAGGTAACTGCCGCCGGGCACAGCGATCATCTCAAACTTGACCTTGGTACCCGGAATCGTCTCGGTGTAGCTCTTGTGTTCTAGCTTGGCGATGATCGGCAACTTGTACGGCTTGTCGGACTTGTCGGCATGAACTGGCCGCAGCCCCCAACTAGCCAATAGGACGAGGCCAAGTAAAGGAAGGAACTTCACCAACGTCTTCATCTCGGGTATGCTCCAGTAGGTCGAACCAACAGGTCGAAGCGGAGGGCAGGCGATGTGGGCAGGGGTTGTTGTAGTGATTTTTCTCGCAGCGGAAGGAGAACGCTATCGTTTTCAAGAGCCACACATGGGCACGCTTTTCCGCATTCAGGTTTATGCACCGGACCAGGACAAAGCGGCTGCTGCCGCCCGAGCCGCCTTTGCCCGCGTTGCTGAATTGAATTCTATCCTGAGCGACTACGACCCGAAAAGCGAGTTGATGCGTTTGTGTGCCCAGGCGGGCGGCGAACCAGTGAAAGTTTCCGGCCCCCTTTTCACGGTGTTGGCCCGTGCCCAGCAAGTCAGCCGCGACTCGCAGGGGGCCTTCGACGTGACGATCGGCCCAGTGGTCGCCCTCTGGCGCAAGGCACGCAGGAACGCCCGCTTGCCCGATGCCACGGCACTGCAAGCCGCCCGCGCCTTGGTCGATTGGCGTCAGGTCGTTCTCGATCCCGACAAGCAAACCGTGCAACTGAAGCAAAAAGGGATGCGGCTCGATCTGGGCGGCATCGCCAAAGGTTACGCCGCCGACGAAATGCTCGCTATTCTGCGCAAGCAGGGCTTGAACCGTGCCTTGATCGCGGCAGGCGGCGATCTGCGTGCGGGGGACGCCCCGCCGGGCAAGTCCGGCTGGACAGTTGCTATCCAACCGATCGAGCCCAAGGGCGACCCCACGAAAGAGGGGCCCCGCTACCTCTCGCTGGTTAACGCTGCCGTCTCTACCTCGGGCGATGCTGAACAGTTCATCGAAATCGACGGCGTGCGTTATTCCCACATTGTTGATCCACGCACCGGTCTGGGCCTACCTGGCCGTGTCAGCGCCACCGTGGTCGCCCCGGACGGCATCACCGCCGATAGCCTTGCTACTGCCCTGGCCATCCTCGGCTCGGAAAAAGGCTTCGCTCTGCTGGCTAAAACCAAGGGCGTCAGTGGCCGACTCGTGACAAAGACAGCCGACGGTACCAAGGTGGCCGTGTCGCCAGGCTTTCCCACTTTGCGTGAAAGTGGCGACGAATGAGCAACCCGCCCGAACCAACACGCGTTCTCATCGACCCAACACCCGAGCAACTGCTTGCCGTCGTCGGCCAGTTGTTGCCGATGCCCGAGCCGATGCGTCAACGTTTTCGTGACGACTTCCAACAAGAGGTACTCCGCGACCGCAAACGGCCATTGTTGAAGCAGCTGCGTCAGTCAGCCGAGGAAGTCGCCTTCTGGATGTGGCAGCCAGCGCGGTTGCCCTCCAGGGGACCGTTTGACTTCGTGGAAACCCGGCTAGTCTGGTGGACCGATCACCTCGGGCGTCGCCATCTAGGTGTCAGCGTCGCAACGCAGCGCGACCGTTTGCCCAGTGGGCCCCACCATCCGCCGTTGTCGCTGTTGTATCCGCGAGTGGTCAAAGTGATGCATCGCTTCGGTCGAGCACGGGCCGTGTGCTTTTGCGAGTGCGGAGCCTGGGGCGAACCAGCTGATCTTGCTTGGATGGGGCCATGCTGCGGCCCATGCCACGATCGCCAAGCCGACGAATCCTTCCTGCCGATGCGACTTGCCGTTGCTGATCCGCCGGTTCGCGGCGTGGCCGTGGCCTCGACGGGCCGCGTGGCTCTAGCGACAGCCAAGCGTCTGGAGGTCTATGACAGTTGTACCGCACGGCGGACCCATCACTGGGAGGGCGGCCGGCTCGACGACCTGGTCTTGGCCTTTCACCCCAACGGTGAACACTTATGGGAGGCCGATGCTGCCCGCAGTGTCGTGCATTCGCTTCGCTTAGCGACCCACTGGAACCTGTCGGCGATGGCCCTGGGCTTCGCCTGGAAACAGCCTGCCTTAGCCAGCTTCTGGCCCCCTGATCGTCTCGAATGGGTTTCCCTGGAAGGACACGCAGCCCGAGCCTTGCCCATGCCTGGTCGCGTCGATCTACGCTTCTTAGCCGTTTCTCCCGATGAGCGACTCTTGGCCGGTGTCTCCCCAGGGGCTTTTTGGCTCTGGAGCCTGCAACCACCGCAGCTGCTCCAGCGGATTGAGCGGCCCAATGCCTACGAGCCGTGCGGCCTAGCTTGGTCGCCCACCGGCCGCCATCTGGCCATCGGTTTACCTCACGGTGTCGAACTGCACGTCCAACGCCGCTCGACCGAAATTTTCCTGCCCCTGGACCAGTTACGCGGCTTTGTGTTCCATCCCACCGGCCATTCTGTAGCCGTTTGGAATGCGGATACGTTGCGTCTTTACTCGGTCGGTGGCGGGGCTGAACACGCTGAGTGGAGCTTGGGCCACGGCCACCTTGCCTTCAGCAGCGATGGCCGATTCGTGGTCCAGGCGACGGCTGACGAGTGGCGTCTCTGGCCAGGCCAGGCGTTCTGGGAAGTGAAGTGAACCGCTCTGGCCCCTAGGACAATTGATGACCGAGAACCAAGCCGAAGAAGTGTTAGGCCACTGTCACACTTGCATCGAGATACACGTCCTGGATGGCGTGCAGCAACGCAACGCCTTCCTTGAGCGGCCGCTGGAACGCCTTGCGGCCGGAGATCAGCCCCATCCCGCCGGCACGCTTGTTGATGACGGCCGTGGTGACCGCTTCTTTCAGGTCGCTGGCCCCTTTGCTGTCGCCCCCGGAGTTAATCAGCGGCACGCGTCCCATGTAGTTGTTGATGACTTGATAACGGCATAAGTCGATGGGATGGCCTCCCTGTCCCTTCTCATCACAGCCGGTTAGCTGGGTATAGACCTCCTTGCGAAACTTGCCGTAGCTGCTATCCCCCGTGTTCAGGGCTAAGTACCCGCCGTTGTTAGTTGGCAGCTTCTGCTTGATGATGTCGGCCTGGATAGTGGCTCCGAGATGGTTGCCCTGGCCGGTCAAGTCGGCCGAGGCGTGGTAGTCGGTGCCCCCGACCTTGAACTTGCTGTTGCGTAGGTAACACCACAGCACGCAGACTAGGCCATACTCGTGGGCCTCGGCGAACATGTCGCTGACGTACTGAATCTGGTCGGTGGACTCTTCGCTACCGAAATAGATGGTCGCGCCGACGCTTACCGCCCCCATCTCGACACACTGGCGAATGGTGCCGAAGGGAATCTGCTTATACTGGTTGGGGTAGGTCATCAGTTCATTATGGTTGAACTTGACCATGAAGGGAATCTTGTGAGCATATTTGCGGGCCACTGCCCCTAGCACGCCGAAGGTGCTGGCCACCGCGTTGCAACCGCCCTCGATGGCCAGCTTAACGATGTTCTCCGGATCGAAATAGTCCGGGTTGGGCGCGAAGCTGGCCCCGGCGGAATGCTCGATGCCCTGGTCCACCGGCAGGATCGACACGTAGCCCGTGCCTGCCAGTCGGCCGGTGTTGAGCAGTAATTGGAAGTTGCGCAGCACAGCCGGCTTGCGGTCTGACAGCGCGACAATGCGGTCTACAAAGTCCGGCCCCGGCAGGTGCAGCCGGTCCTTGCTCACGCTCTTGCTTTGGTAGTTCAACAGGCTGTCGGCTTCGGGGCCGAGGATTTCACGGACGTTGATCATAGCAACAGGTTCTCATCCAGCAATTTCGGTTGTCCAAGGCCCATTCTAGAGCGCGGCCCTCTTGCTGCAAGATCGCCGAATCGTATCTTGGCAGACAGTCGTTTCCACAACTTCTCCTTGCGGAGTCTGAAAGATGAGCATGTACGTCGGTGAAGCTCTGGTAATCGAAGGTAACGATCTGGACAATGTCGCCCACATTGACTTGTTGATCGGTGACAAAAGCGGCCCAGTTGGTGTCGCCTTTGCTAATGCCCTGGCCAATCAATCGGCCGGCCATACCAACTTGCTGGCCGTGGTGTCGCCGAACATTCCGGCCAAGCCGGCCACGGTGATGATCACCAAGGTGACGCTCAAAGGAAGCAAGCAGGTGATGCAGATGTTCGGCCCCGCCCAGGCTGCGGTTGCTCGTGCTGTCGTCGATAGCGTCGAGGCCGGTGTCATCGACAAAAACCAAGCCGACAACTTGGTCATTGTTTGCGGGGTGTTTATCGCGCCGACGGCCAACAGCAACGAGAAGATCTACAAAAACAACTACGAAGCGACCAAGCTGGCCATTGCCCGGGCGATGAAGAACGAGCCGAAGATTGAAGAGATCATCGCGCAGAAGGGCACCAAGCATCCCTTTGAGTAACGCGGAGTTGCTCTCCACGAAACACACTAGAAAAATGAAAAGATCTTTTTCTCCTTGCATCTTTTTGCATCTTTGGTGTGTTTCGTGGTAACACTCTTTGCTCCTGGGAGCCGCTCATGTCCGAGAAACGCAAAATCCTCCTCCAACTGGATCCCGATCCACAGCCGAGCGTCTTCGATCGCGTGGTGGCCATCGACGCCGGGGTGGAGGAACTTTTCAGCTACGGCAATGTCACCCCTGAGCAGGTGCAGGGGCTGGTCCACGGGGCGATCTTCACCCGCGGTCCGAAAGATCTGCATCGCACGGCTATCTTCATCGGTGGATCGAAAGTCGAAGCGGGAGAAGCATTGCTCAAGGCCGCTCTGGACGCCATGCTGCCGCAATTCGGCCTGCGAGTTAGCGTGCTGCTGGATGCCAACGGAGCCAACACCACCGCTGCCGCTGCCGTCCGCGTGGCAGCCAAACAGTTGAACTTGGCAGGCAAAACGGCTCTAGTGTTAGGCGGCACTGGACCAGTCGGCCAACGAGTCGGCCTGCTGCTGGCCCAGCAAGGAGCAATCGTCCGCTTAGCCTCCCGGCAACAGGATCGCGCTAGCCAGGCCTGTGCTGCCATTGCAGCCAAACTTCCCGGAGCTATTCTACAGCCCGTCGCGGGAGATCTGCAGAGGATGACCACCGGCGTGCAACTGATCGTGGCCGCCGGGGCTGCGGGAGTAGTGTTGTTGCCGCGCGATGCTCGGCCAGCGGGCTTGGAGATGCTCATCGACCTCAACGCCGTGCCGCCCCTGGGCATCGAAGGTGTCGAAGCAACCGATAAAGATACCCAACGAGATGGCATCGTTTGCTATGGCGCGCTAGGCGTCGGCGACACCAAAATGAAGCTGCACCGCCGCGCCATCGCCGCTCTGTTCGAGCGTAACGACGCCGTGCTGGATGCCCGCGAAGTCTACGCCCTGGGCGAGAGCCTCTGAGCCGGCAAACCTTTTCGGCCCTGGATCGCTACGTTCTGGGGACAAGGAGGGTTTGCCCGAGGTCGCTGACGATCTTTTATATGAGGTCTGGCTGATGGGATGAGGTCTGGCTGACGGGCTTCACCCCCTTAATCAATTCGATCCAGAGCAGGGGCCATTCCGCGCTTGGCTACGCAGTATCGACGCGAGGTTGTTGGCCAACAAGGCGGAGAAAGCGATCAGCATTTGCCCAAGCGGGGGTGGGCGGCGAGCCTCTGCCCCTCTGCCATCGGCCTGCTAGGACAGTTGACTAAGACAGTTGAACTCTGCCTTGCTCCCCAAACGTCGGGTTGCTATGTCCCGTGACTACGGGGCTGATCGCTAGCCCTTCACAGGAGGATCGAGCGATGAAATGGTGGCGTTTGCTGGGATGGTTGGCGTTGGTAAGCGTTGCACCGGCCTGGGCACAGGGAACCGACCTAAGCGAACAGGTCAAACCGTCTGACTGCTTCCTCTACAGCCTGGAGATGAAACTCGAAGGCGAACTTCGCATCAAAAAACAAACCGGACCGGCAAGACTCAAACTCAAGGCTAATGCTCAGCACCGTTTTTCGGAACGGGTGCTGGCTTCCAGCAGCGCCATTGCTACGCGAACCGTTCGCCATTACGAACAAGCCAAGGTCACCATCGACCTTCAAGGCAACACCTCCCAACGCACGCTTCGCCCCTCGCGTAAGCTCATCGTCGCCCAACGCCACGACGATCAGCCTCTAGTATATAGTCCTGCAGGGGCACTACAGCGCGGCGAACTGGAAGCGGTCGCCGATCATTTCGACACGCTGTTGATAGCCGGCCTGTTGCCGGGCAAATCACTCCAACCCAAGGAAACCTGGGAGATTAGCAAGGCCGTGGCCGGGCCGTTGTGTCATCTGGACGGGGTTACCGAAGGCAAGTTGGAAGGCCAATTTCTGCCCCTCCAGGGCGATCAGGCACGCTTGGCAATCACTGGCACCGTTTCGGGGGTGGAAAAAGGCGCTCAGGTGAAATGTGAGGTTGTGGCTCTGGCTCAGTTTGACCTGAAAGAGAAACGACTTGTTTCCTTGTCCTGGGAGCAACGCGACAAACGCGATCAAGGCCCGGTTAGCCCAGCTGGCGAGTTGTACGTCCACGTTCAGATCACCCGCAAATGTATCGACACTCCCAACGAACTCAACGATGTGGCTATCATATCGGTTCCTGATAGCTTCACGCCTCCTGCTGCCATGACGTATATCGAGCATCGCGATGCTAAAGATCGTTATTCGTTGCTCCATCATCGAGATTGGCAACTCACCGCACTAACGCCCGAACATGCTGTCTGGCGGCTAGTGGAGCGCGGCGAATTCATCGCTCAGGCGACTGTGACCCCTTGGACCAAGGCCGCCAAAGGCAAAGCAGACGACGCCGAGGAGTTCAAGAGGGCAATGAACAACACCTCTGGTTGGCGACCCGAACGCGAGATTCAAGCGGGCAAAGTAGAATCCAGCCAGGGCAAAAGCATCTACCGGTTCTCGGTACTGGGCCAACTCGACGGTGTGGAGGTGCTACAGAACTTCTTCCTGATTAGCAACGACCAGGGCGATCAAGTGGTGCTGACGGTCACTACCTCGCCTAAAAATGCTGAGAAGCTCGGGGCCAAAGATCTCTCGCTGGCCGGCAGCCTCGAACTGCCCGCGCCGGCAGAGAAGAAGTAAACCCCCGGTTGATCACCCAGCAGGTCCACCAGGCAGCCGGTGAGACGTGTCCCGGTTGCCTCGTTAGTTTTTCCGGCGTGCTGGCCGCCAAGACCACGATTAGCTAGGTGTTCCTGGCTAGCCCTAGAGGGATTTGTCGAGTAAGATTACGAGATGATCATTCTCTCCTTGACCCACCCGCGCGAGGCTCGTTAAGCTGGGTAAGATAAGGGCGGAGGCATCCTGGTGAAGGCGATCATTAGCGACATTCACTCGAATTTGGAAGCGTTGCAAGCTGTCCTCGCCGACATCGAGAAACAGCGTGTCAGCGAAATCTATTGCCTGGGCGATGTTGTCGGCTATGGTCCCAATCCGCGCGAGTGTATCGATCTCGTCATGAAACATTGCAAGATGGTTTTGCTGGGCAACCACGACCAGGGGGCCATGTTTGATCCCGAGGGATTCAACGGCCCAGCTGAACGGGCCATCTTCTGGACCCGCCACACCTTGGAAAACAGCCCAGAAAACCGTACCATCCGCGAACGCCGTTGGGAGTTCCTAGCCGAACGGCCGCGTTCGTTCAAAGAGAGCGGGCTGTTGTTTGTCCACGGTTCAGCGCGTAATCCGCTCAATGAGTATGTGTTTCCAGAAGATATTTACAACCAACGGAAGATGGAGCGCATCTTCTCGTTAGTGGAGCGGTACTGTTTCCAGGGGCATACTCATGTGCCGGGGGTCTTCGTCGAGGAAACACCCGATGAACTGTATCAGTTTCACAGCCCTGAGGAACTGGACTACTCCCTGGAACTAGATCATCGCAAATCGCTCATCAATGTCGGTTCGGTCGGCCAACCACGCGACACCGACCCGCGGGCTTGCTATGTGTTGCTCGATGGCAACACCATTCATTATCGCCGGGTCGAGTATGACATCGAGGCCACGATTCGCAAGATTTACGCCATACCGGAGTTGGAAAACTTTTTAGGCGACCGCCTGCGCGAGGGACGCTAAACGGGCTAAGGCACCATCTCAGGTGAGCGAGGCCTCAGTCCTCGACCGGATAATATACACACGGAGCCGAGACACAACGCAATTCGTTGAGGCGACGACAGGCAGCACGGAAATGCCCGGTGAGGGCGTTGTGTGTCATGATCACGAGTTGCACCCGTTGATCTTCCGTCGAATCGGGCACCTCGTTCTGAATCACCGAGGCAATGCTCACCCCGTGCGACGCCAGCACCCCGCACACCTCGGCCAGTGTCCCAGGTCTGTCACTTACTAACGCCCGCAGGTAAAACCGCGTTCGCATCATCTCCGGCGGTCGGATCTCCAGCCGTTCGCCGTTGCGCGTCCATAGCCGTAACGTCTGAAACGTCCGTTGCGAACGGCCAATTGCCAGGTCGATGATATCGGCTGTTACCGCCGAAGCAGTGGGCATCTGGCCTGCGCCGCGGCCGTAAAACAGGGTGTCGCCCACGGTGTCGCCATTGACGTAGATGGCATTGTAGGGACCGCGTACCTGGGCCAGGGGAGTTTGCTGGCGTAGCAGCACTGGCGAGACATGAAAGGCGATCTGGCCCTCGCTGAGCCAACTCTCGGCCAACAAACGAATGACATAACCTAACTCGGCTGCATACTTGATATCCAGAGGATCAATGCCGATGATACCGCGGCGGTCGATGGCACTGAGCGGCACCGCCAACCCAAAGGCGATCTGGGCAAGGATGGCCAGTTTCTGCGCCGCATCGGTACCATCAACATCGAGAGTGGGGTCGGCCTCAGCGTAGCCGAGCCGTTGGGCTTCGCGTAGGGCGGCCTCGTAGTCACGGCCCGAATCGGTCATCTCGGTCAGAATGAAGTTACAAGTACCGTTGAGAATCCCTTGTAACGATAAAATCTGATTGGCCGCTAGGCTCTGGGTGAGTGCGGCAATGATGGGGATGCCACCGGCTACACTAGCTTCGAAGGCAATCGCCCGTCCGTGTCGCCGAGCCGCATCAAAAATTTCCACTCCGTGCGTCGCCAGCAGTGCCTTGTTGGCCGTCACCACATCTTTGCCGGCCGCCAACAGCGCCAGGACCGCTTGGCGTGCCCAATCAACGCCGCCAACTAATTCAACGGCTACCTGAATGGAAGGATCCCGGATGATGGCCTGGAGATCGGTGGTCAGCAGCTGCGGCGGTAGCGTCACTTCCCGCGGTTTGTCGAGTTGCCGAACCAGCACCTTGCGGAGCTCCAGGACACGACCGGCGCGGGCAGCCAGGCGTCCGGGTTGCTCTAGCAATAGCCGGGCCACCCCCGTGCCCACAGTACCACAGCCGATCAATCCAATGCCCAGAGGTTCCATCGCATTTATCGCTCTCGTTGGACGGTCAACCGTTTATTTCGTTGCTGCGTTGGTCACCGCTCGCTCCGCTGCCACGCTCTCGGTCCAACTCACCAGTGGCGGCATGACAAACAGCATCAGCACCAGCCAAAAGATGCCCGCTTGCCCCAGGGCGTGCGACCACTGAAAACGCAAAATGGGCCACAAGGCGACAAACCAAGCTACGAACACCAACCCATTCAAAGAGACATTGAGGAGCAAGTTACTACCTTTGAAGGTGGTCACCTGGCCGAGTTCTCCCTCCCGCATGACGGCACCGGAGCCATCGACATAGCGCAACGGCTCGTCCTGGCTGGAGAACAACGATCGCGACTTGCGAATCAGCAGCTTGCCCTTGTCGTCGCGTTCCGGCTTAAACAGACGCTCCGGGCCTCCCTTCGACTTGACCTTCAACTCGCTGGGCCGGCTCGGCAATGGCGGCAGTTTCTCGTTGCCGTCACGGCGATACTCGCGCCGGCCACGAATGTAGCGGTACATCTCCCACGCGCCCTTGTCGTTAGGCACCCACACTTCCGGAAACGGTTCGGACACCTCGCGCGAACTAAACTCCCACAGCGGCCGATAGGTGCCTGGCGAACCATAAGCCAGCAGCAGCCACAAGAGGATCGGAGCGAAGACAATCGCCCCAGCGAGTGGGCCGCGCCACTGGATCTGCCCGGTCGGTTCTTCATACAGGTAACCGGAAAACCACACCGTCCAAGCGGCCAGCAGCAGCGAGAGGACGACGTAGAGGACAAGAAGCACGACAACGAGTAAAAGCACGCAGGAAATCTCCGTGGGCTTCGGGATCCGCCCAGTCAATCGCATCAACGATTTGATTTTTTTACGCTCGGCTTGGAGTTGCGTCAATGGTGAAGGAACCAGGCAGAAGAAGCGAGAGAGGCAGACAGCGGGGATGGGAATTTTTTCATTTTTACCTTGACAGTTTCATCCGATCCACTTAACCTTGCACGAAGAGGCAAAGGTCTCTCCCTCATCTGATCATTTCAGAAAATACTCAGATGAATTAGACTTCGCCTCTTACACCACACCTATCTGAGCTCGCTCCACCATAGGGTTCCCTGTGTGTGCATTATTTATTTTTCGAGGACTTCGTCTATGTGTGCTTCTCTCTCCATTCGTCGACGTGGTTTCACGTTGATTGAACTTCTCGTCGTGATCGCTATTATCGCCATCCTGATTGGTCTACTGCTCCCGGCAGTGCAAAAAGTCCGCGAAGCCGCCGCCCGCATTCAATCCAGCAACAACCTCAAGCAGATTGGCATCGCCCTGCACAGCTTCAACGACACCTACAACGGCCTACCCAATAACGGCTCGTGGGACCACAACAGCCAAAACCCCTGGGGCACGCCGCAGCTCGACATGCCTAACCTCAGTTCGTGGTGCTATAAAATCTTGCCCTACATCGAGCAAGAAAACCTCTACCGCAACTTCAACAATGGCGTAGCCGTCAAAACCTTCCTCGAACCGGGTCGTGGCGGGGATGGTATCGCCAACAATGGCAACGGCAACAACGGCAACGTCAATCCTGCCCTGGGAGCCGTGACCGACTATGCCGGTAACTGGAACGTACTGAACGACCGCGGCTGGTGGGAGCAACCGCGTCGGTCTACGGGCAACTGGGCCGTCAACACCATCCGCGATGGTAGCTCGAACACGATTGTGGTAGGGGGCAAGGCTTTGGGCACCTGGCAATACCCCACGCGATACGGTTGGGACTGGGACGAAACCATTCGCTTTGGTGGCTCCGGTGGCACCTGCCGTGCTGGCTTCTGGGGTGGCTGGTGGGATGAACAAGCTGCCTCGGTTCGTCAAGATACCAACAACAGCATTGACAAGTCCAACGCCTGGGGTGGCCCGCACTCGGGCGGTTGTCTGTTCCTCATGGGCGATGGCGCGGTTCGTCTGGTTGGATACGGACGCAATCAAATGGTCCTACGGGCCGCTCTGACGCCCAACGGGGGCGAAACCAACAGCCTGCCTTGATGGACTTTTTTCGCAACGGCTACGGAAGTCCCTCGCTGGTCTTCCGTAGCTTTGCTTTTCTCGACAATTTTTCTTTTCTTGTATATAAAGGCACCCTGATGACTTCATGGTCGGTTTTTCGTCGCCTCTCTTTCTTCTTACTGCTGGGGCTGATTGTCGGTTGCGGCAGCAAGGATATACCGCCGGGTGAGCTCGTCTCCGGCACTGTAACGATCAAAGGCAAAGCGCCGGGCACCTACGCCACTTTGGAGTTCGTCTCAGCGAGCGATCCTTCCAAGAAAGGCGGGGGCTCGGTTGATCCTACAGGAAAATTCAACGGCCAAGCCCCCGAGGGCCGGGTGAAAGTAGCTATCAAGGTAGGCATGGGACCCACCAAAGGTGCCAGTGGCCCGCAATTTCCCAAAGGTGGCCCTCCACCTGGCCAGGGCAACCCCTATGGCCCTGGTGCTCCGGGAGGGCCGCCTACGCCGGGCGCTCCGGGTCCTGATGGGGGCAAAATGACCGGACCGCCCAAGATGGCGGGAGCGGTCGAGATTCCGGCCAACGCTCAAGACCCACAGAAATCCGGCGTGGAGATCGACGTACCCAAGGGCGGTGCTAAAGAGTTGACGATCGACTTCAAGTGAGCGCCCCCGGACTTTGACATCACAACGCCCCTTCGTGGAACTCCTCGAAGGGGATGTTGCAACCTCATTAATCTCTTTGCACAACGCTAACGCCCTATCCTACGGAGATGAGAATCCCTGCCAATCGGGATTACGGACTGTGACACGGGCCGTGAAACGTCGGTAGCGGCTAATGCGACAATCATCCTTGCGAAGGACCATCAAGTCGATGGGTGGGTCCGACGGTCACACTGGAACGCATGGTCGAATCGAGACTGATCAAGGCCAATTTAGTCGCCTCCTCCAAGGTCGTGAAGTGATACTTCACCCGACGATCCAGGATGGGGTGTCCGTACTTGACCTCGCTAATTTTATATTATAAGTAGGGCGAATCCTTTGTCGCTCAGAACCGGTTGCCCTGAGGATAAAAAATTAAGCAAAGCTGAAGTGGCTCGCCGCGTATCTGTCCGCCTAACAGAATCTGGATGTTAAACGTCAGTTGGTCATGCTCGAGTGCCTCACGATCCAATGCTGACCCTCGTCGTACCTGTTCGCCAACTACGCGGGCGGCATCGGCATCATAAAACATCGCGGCACTGGCCAAACCGGAGCCTGCCCTGAAATTGCGTTTCAACAAGGTGATGACGGATTGGCCCACCGACAGGCTGCCACTAGTGAGCAGCACGAAGACCCGTTCCCCCTCACGCACTAATAGATGTATTCACCAATAGATGTACTTTTTCGGTACAAATTGATTTTTCCCCTGCCCGCGTTGGTTCGTAAGTCGGACGCCAACACCGGCCCTCGAGGTGATGTGATGCCCAGGCAGTAGGACATCTCATCTTCCTTTCATGATCGTCCTTTCATCACTGCGGTCAGTTCGGCTTGCTGGGCTGCTTCCCACGCAGGAAGATCGCCGATCGGCAACCAAAAATCGGCCCGCTCCACCACAACCCGACCGCGTTGGGCCAATTCACTGACATATTGCGTAATCTCGTACTCGCCACGTGGCGAGAGCGTTAATGGAATCTCAAACACCTCGCTCGGAAACGTGTAGACTCCGGCGTTGGCCAACTGAGGCCCTTGGAGGTGTTGCGGCTTCTCGATGAGTTGCTCCAGGCTACCGTCGGGGCGGGTGGTAGCGATGCCAAATTGGTGCGGCTCGCTCACAGGGGCGCAGAGCATCGCTGCCCGATGCCGGACCATTCGCCTCAGATCAGCCGCTCCATACAGATCGTCGCCGTTGCAGACGAGGAACGAACTGCTGCGGAGGCGTTCGCGACAACTCAGCAGAGCGTCGCCCGTGCCGCGTGGTTCCTTTTGCCAGACGACCTCGGCCTGAGCGATGTGCTGCTGCTGCCGTAAGTAGGCTTCAATCTGTTCGCCCAGATAATTGACGACGACCAGAACGCGATCAATCGCGGGCGGCAAGGCCCCCAACGCCCAATCGAGGATGGGTCGGCCCTGCACCGGCAGCAACGGCTTGGGCACCCTGAGGGTGTGGGGGCGCAGCCGGGTACCCAGACCTGCCGCCATGATCACTGCATCCATTGCTTTGCCTTTCTTTCTTCCAGAACGCCTAAGAGCCCGATTCCCTCTGTTTGGCGTGAAACGCTCAAGCCATTTGGGTGTCGCCGTCGATTTATTTTGGCAGAACGCTTCATTTGGGGAAGGGAGATTCTCATGACCCGGATTACCTGGCTTGCTACGGCGTTGGGCGTGGCCATTTCGTTGGTCGGCTGTCACACGCTGACAAAAACGCAAGGGGTGTGCGATTGCAACGCCCCGCCGGTCGAGTCGCTTCTCGTCTCGCCGACCCTACCGCCTCATGTCTGTGCCCACCCACACTATCACGGTGTCCATGCCCCGACTGCGGCCCCAAAGTTGGGCGAACCACCGGTAGTACCCGCACCAGCCCCAGTGGAACCTAGGCCGATCCCACCTAAACCGGTGGAGCCGAAATAACCTAACCTCCAACCCTATATGGACGGTTACGTCCCAGGGGCCGGGAGCCATCTCCTGGCCCTTTCCCTTTTTTTGTTGGGCTTGCTACACTGAGTGTGGTGCGGAGTACAAGGAGCCGAACCAGATGAACCAACCAGCTGGGCCGTTGCCCACTGTCCTACGGCGGGACGGCGAGCGACTGATCATTGAATGGGACGACGGGTTTCGCGGTGCGGTCCGTTGGAAAACGCTTCGTGACCATTGCCCCTGTGCTGCCTGCAAGGAAGAACGCGACAAGCCGGCCAATCCGTTTCACATTCTCAAACCCAACGAACTGGTTCCCCTCGCCCCAGTATCCATGCCACGGGTCGGCCGCTACGCTTACAAGATCGTGTGGTCAGATGGCCATGATACCGGCATCTACACGCTGGCGCAGTTGCGGCA
This sequence comes from Gemmataceae bacterium, assembly GCA_046719305.1. Taxonomy (GTDB): domain Bacteria; phylum Planctomycetota; class Planctomycetia; order Gemmatales; family Gemmataceae; genus RGDT01. Next base: position 16,082 of record JBDNDE010000015.1, read on the forward strand.
GTTGTGTCAGCCGTTGGAATAGGCCCAAGCAGATTAGACTCCTCCCACCGAGATGCTCGGAGAAGATAGATGCAACCCCAAGGTGCCCCGCGAATCGAACTTCCAGATGTCCGCCACGTCGTTGCTGTCGCCAGTGGCAAAGGTGGCGTGGGCAAATCCACCGTAGCGGCCAATCTGGCCTTGGCCCTGGCGCGTGGTGGTTCGCAAGTGGGTTTGATGGACGCTGATATTTATGGCCCGAGCATACCGATGATGTTTGGGGTAGCCTGCCCGGTCGATCAACAAACCACACCGCTACCGCTGGAACGCTTTGGCATCCGTTTGATGTCCATGGGCTTTGTTGTCCCTGTCGAGCAGGCCGTCGTCTGGCGCGGCCCGATGGTCGATCGCGCCCTGCGGCAGTTTTTGACGCAATTGCCCTGGGGTAAGTTGGATTTTCTGGTAATCGATTTGCCGCCGGGCACTGGGGATGCGCAACTGACGCTTAGCCAGCATGCGCCGCTCAGTGGAGCCGTGATTGTCACTACCCCGCAGGATGTTAGCCTGATCGATGCCCGCAAGGGCGTGGCGATGTTTGAGCAAGTCCGCGTCCCGGTGCTGGGCATCATCGAAAATATGAGCTACTTTGTCGGCGACGATGGCAAACGCTATGAACTTTTCGGCCATGGCGGCGGTCGTCGGCTCGCGGAGGAGGTTGGTGTGCCGTTTTTGGGCGAGATTCCCATCGACCCGCGGGTGGTGGCCTGCGGCGATAGCGGCGAACCGATTGTGAGTCGCTATCCCGATTGTCCTGTGGCTGAGGCGTTTGCTCGGTTGATTCCGCCGATCAAGAGCAGACTCGCTGATCTGGACACAGCGAACGCCTTGCCTGAAGTTCAGCTATAACGGCCGCAGTTCGTCTAGACGTGTGGCCAGATCAGCCGTCCAACGAGCGGGTGGAACCAGCAACTCGGACAAGTTTTTTAAGTACGGACTCTCAAGAATCGCTTCGATATCGCTACTTTTGAGCATGTTGTAGGTGATGTTCAAGTGCACCAGCTGAGACAGTTTGGGGCACTCAGCCAAGAGTGAGCCACAACCGGGACGCAAGGCCGTTCCGACCAACCTTAGACTCGTTAATGATCCTAAATGCTCACTCTCCAGCAAGGCACGCAATCCCTCATTGCCGAAAAGATTGTAATCCAGACACAGCGAGCGGACCGAAGCCAGCCCTGGCCAGCGTCCCAGGCTGGCCATCGACTGCTCGTTGTTGAGGAAGTTGGTGGTCAGGTCCAGATCTTCTAGTCGATTCAGATATGGACCCGAGGTTAGATTCTCAAGCCCGCCTGCGGCGAGTTCGGCACTCTCCAGATGCAGTACCCGAAGGTTTTTCAAAGCGGCACAGCGAGCCAGAGCCGCTACCCCTGACTGCCGGATGGCACAGTTGCTCAAAATCAGCGTATCTAGCTCCCCTAGATAAGGCGACTCAAAAAACTGCGTGGCTGTTCGCGCGCCTATGTTGATTCCCGAAAGGTTCAGATGCTTCAGCATTGCCAAACCGGGCCACTCGGCTAGTTGCCCAATCGCCTGAGCATCTAAGGAAGTGAACCCTAGATGGAGCGTTTGCAACGGACGCCCGGCGACCACTTGCACCACTCGTTCGGCACGATCCAGGATGTTGTTGTTGGCCAGTGTCAGCGAACGCAACCGAGGCAACGGTAGTTTGGCCAGCCTGTCCAGCGAACGAACTCCCAGGTTGCAGCCGGACAGATCCAGCGATTCCAGATGGGCCAACGGCAACACCTGCAGCAACTCGGCCACGCGTTCATCGCCTAGGTTGGAGTGCCGCAGACTCAACCCGCGAAGCCGGTTCAGGCCCGGAACGGCCGCCAGATCGGGCATGGTTAACTTGGTTTGGGCGAGGCGCAGCAGTTGCAGTTGCCTTACAGGCGTGAGACGAAAAAGGGTGTCAGCATTTTTGACAAACTGGGCAACCCCCAAAACCAACGACTCAGCAAAGCCCCGCTGAAAAGTGGCCTTGCTAACAAACCGATCCAGACGAGTTAGCCAAGCCAGGCGATGGCGGCGCAGCAAACGCAATTCCTCAGAGCGGCAGGCCCAAGCCTCCGGAGAGTAATCGCTGAGTTGGGCCCGCCGCACCTGCAAACGTATGAACCGTGCTCGATCCTGTGCCACCTGGTCGCCGTACTCTTCTAGCCAGTCAGCCATCACCAAGCGTGGGGCATCCTCATCGGGGTTCTCGATGACATCATCAAGTAAGCCACGGTAGATGGGATTCCGGAGCCAGAGATCAGCACTCGACAAAGACATAAGACACTCCGCATGTTTCTCTTTAGTGTAGGTCAAACAGAGCAGAGTGTCTGTCGCGATTGGATTGGAGACGCCTACTTAGGACCCTTTTTTCGTTCCTGCTTGTAATTGTTCGTCGGCTCGACGACGCTCGGCTTCCAGCTGAGCGGCTCGGTCGGCCAACTTCTTCTCGATCGCCTCGCTGGCGTGTTTGAGGTCTTCGCGAATCTTGCTGGGGTTGAAATCGATCGACAGGCTCGGCTTCCCATCGGGTCCCGTTCCCGTCCGGGGGCTGTACCAGCCCAGGTAGCCGCCCACTACGGCAAAGGTCAGGACGCAAAAGGCCACAAACGCAAGCATGTTTCGCATAACCTACCCTCCCGACGAATGGCCAGATCTATGTCTGACCGAAGGCCATTGCATACCGATCTCGGCGGTTAGGAATCCAGCCCGTTCGCTGTGTGACGCCAGGTTCCCGGCGAGCAACAGGGTTCAGCCCTGAAACGGGAATCTGTCCAGATCTTGCGCGACTAGTTCGGAACTGCAACAGTTCCAACCAGGACAAGCCAGGCAACGTGGGGAACGAACGACGGGAAGCGCCCTTGACAGCCCCCTAGGCCAACAGCGTAGGATAATAAGAGGGCTGATTCCGTCAGACCCAGGGACGGGTGGCGGATTCGCGTTACAGGAAAAGGAACCGGCCCGACGACCCAAAGTTGAAATGTCCGCATCTGTCCCACGTATTGATTTAGCCCGTGGGCTGGTCTTAGCCAGCCTCGAACTCTTTTTCCTCGAATGTCCGATCTATCCCCTTCGTCGGCTATTGGGCCGTGCGGAGATCTCATGGCGCGTGGCGACACGCGCTTCCCGGAGGAGCCACCCCTATGTCGAACACCTCGGTTGGTCATGCGATCCTGGAAGGTCTTCGTGACCAGTTGAATCTCAAGGAATACCACAAGATTCACTGGGAAGGTTCGTTTGAAGACTATCTGGAAATCGTTTACCAACACCCCGAAGTTACTCGCACCGCCTACCAGCGCCTGTATGACATGATCTTGTCGCACGGCACCGAGGAGGTTTACGAGTTCAAGGAGAAAATCACTCGTTACAAATTCTTCACCGAGTATGCCAAAAAGCACGGCGATGCTGTTTATGGTCTTGATCGCCCGCTTATGCAATTGGTCAACACCTTCAAATCCGCAGCGCGTGGCTATGGCACCGAGCGGCGTGTCTTGCTGTTGCATGGCCCAGTCGGCTCCAGCAAATCCACCATTGCTCGCCTGCTCAAGCGAGGCCTAGAGGATTATTCACGCACTGAAGAAGGCATGCTGTTCAGCTTCGGTTGGAAGACTCCCGACGGCGGCCTCATCAAAGATCCCATGCACGGCGAACCGCTGCAACTCATCCCCGTCGAGTTTCGCCCCGCGGTCTTGGCCAAGCTCAACGAGGGCCGTGACCCCGAGGGCTATCAGGTTCGCATCAAGGGCGAGTTGTGCCCCTTTAGCCGCTTCGAGTTTAACGAGCGGTTGGTCAAGTATGGCGGCAACTGGATCGAGATGCTCCGCAACGAAGTTCGCGTTTTCCGTCTGCTGCTCAGCGAAAAAGATCGCATCGGCATCGGCACCTTCCAGCCCAAAGACGAGAAAAACCAGGACAGCACCGAACTGACTGGCGACATCAACTACCGCAAGATTGCCGAGTTTGGCACCGATAGCGACCCGCGGGCGTTCAACTTCGATGGCGAACTCAACATTGCCAACCGCGGCTTAGTCGAGTTTATCGAGGTACTCAAGCTCGATGTGGCGTTCCTCTACGACCTGCTCGGTGCCTCGCAGGAGCACAAGATCAAGCCCAAAAAGTTCGCCCAAACCGATATTGATGAAGTTATTCTTGGTCATACCAACGAGCCGGAATATCGCCGTCTGCAGAACAATGAATTTATGGAGGCACTTCGCGACCGTACGGTCAAGATTGATATTCCCTACGTCACTCGTTTGCAGGATGAAGTTCGTATCTATGAAAAGGACTTCAACGCCGAACGGGTGCGCGGCAAACATATCGCCCCCCACACCATCGAAATAGCGGCCATGTGGGCGGTGTTGACTCGGCTGGTGCCACCCAAGCATGCCAATTTAACGTTGTTGCAGAAGATGAAGCTGTACAACGGCAAGACACTGCCAGGCTTCACCGAGGACAACATCATCGAGCTAAAGCGGGAAGCGCCCAACGAAGGTATGCAGGGGATCAGCCCGCGTTACATCCAGGATAAGATCAGCAACGCCATTGTCGCCCATCCCGACGAGGACAGCGTCAACCCCTTCATGGTTTTGCACGAACTGGAGGCTGGCCTGCGTCACCACTCCCTCATCAACAACCAAGAGGTTCTGCAACATTATCGTGAACTCTTGGCGGTTGTACGCGAAGAGTATGAAGACATCGTCAAAAATGAGGTCCAACGGGCCATCGCCGCCGATGACGATGCCCTGTCGCGGCTGTGCAGCAACTACATTGACAACGTCCGAGCTTACACCCAACGCGAAAAAGTTCGCGATCGTTACACCGGCAACTATGTTGATCCTGATGAACGCCTCATGCGTAGTGTGGAAGAAAAAATCGACATCCCCGATGGTCGCAAGGACGACTTCCGCCGCGAGATCATGAACTACATCGGTGCCTTGGCCCTGGATGGTAAAAAATTCGACTACAAAACTAACGAACGCCTGCAGAAGGCTCTCGAACTCAAACTCTTTGAAGATCAAAAAGATACTATTAAACTCACTAGCTTGGTATCCAATGTCGTCGATAAAGCCACACAAGAAAAGATCGATATCGTTAAAAGCCGACTCATCCGCAACTACGGGTATAATGAATCGTCTGCTACGGATGTATTAACCTTTGTCGCGAGCATCTTCGCCCGTGGCCAAACCAAAAAATAAAGGAATCGAGCCGTGAGGGCTTGAGGGGGCAGACGTTCGGAGTGGGCCACACCACAAGGATCACGGCTTTCGGCGGGCAAGAGGTGGGGAGCATGGGACGCAAGATTGAGCGCGATCATCAACGCTTTCGCAAGATTGTACGCGGCAAGGTGAAATCCAACCTGTCCAAGTACATCTCGCGCGGCGAGATGATCGGCAAAAAAGGCAAAGATCTCATCAGCATCCCTTTACCCCAGATCGATATCCCGCAATTCCGCTTTGGGCAAAAAGGAAGCGGCGGAGTTGGCTCCGGACCGGGACAACCAGGACAACCTCTTGGCCCCGGCCAGGGTGAACCCGGCGAAGGCGCGGGTGATCAACCCGGCGGCCACATCCTCGAAGTCGATCTCACTTTGGAGGAAATGGCCGACATCCTGGGCGAGGAGTTAGCCCTCCCGCGTATCGAACCTCGGGGAAAGAAAAACATCATCACTACTAAAGATAAGTACACAGGCATTCGTCAAACAGGCCCGGAATCATTACGTCATTTTAAGAGGACGTTCAAACGTGCATTGAAACGAGAGATTTCCTCAGGCACCTATAATCCCAGCAACCCGATCATCGTTCCCATCCGGGCCGACAAACAGTATCGCAGTTGGAAAGAGGTGCAGAAGCCCGAATCGGTTGCTGTGCTGGTATATATGATGGATGTATCCGGTTCGATGACCGATGAGCAAAAAGAGATCGTGCGCATTGAAGCGTTTTGGATCGACACCTGGATCAAAGCCCATTACCAAGGAGTCGAGACCGTCTATATCATCCATGATGCCCAAGCTCACGAAGTGGATGAGCATACCTTTTACCACACGCGTGAATCAGGCGGCACCAAAATTAGCTCCGCTTACAACCTGGCTCAGCAGATCCTCGAAGCACGCTACCCGGTCTCTGACTGGAACCGTTATCTGTTCCATTTCTCCGATGGCGACAACTGGGGCGACGACATCCCGCACTGTATCGAACTCTTGCGGACCAAACTGCTCCCCGAGGCTAATCTCTTCGGTTATGGCCAGGTTGAAAGCCCCTACGGTTCGGGCGAATTCTTCGATTACATCAGCGAACTCTCCGAACAGCATGCGCATTTGATCTGTAATCGGATCCCCGATCGAGACGCTATCCTCAACTCCATCAAGGAGTTTCTCGGCACCGGCCGCTAGGCAGTGTATCCCCCTCGGCAAAGTAGCGTTCAGCAGGAACCCGCCATGCAAACTCCATATGACACTCGGCTTCCACCTCACCTGCGTGCCCTAAAGCAGGAGATCGAAGGGTATGCCCGTGATTATGGGTTGGATTTCTACGAGACGATCTTCGAGGTGGTCGATGCCGAGGATATCAGCGAGATTGCGGCTTATGGGGGGTTTCCAACCCGTTACCCCCATTGGTCTTTTGGGATGGCTTACGAGCAGTTGAAGAAAAGCTACGACTATGGCTTATCGAAAATTTATGAGATGGTGATCAACAACGATCCTTGTTATGCTTATCTTATGCGCAGCAATCATGTTGTTGATCAAAAACTGGTGATGGCTCATGTATATGGGCACAATGACTTTTTCAAGAACAACGCCTTCTTCGCCCACACCTCGCGAAAAATGATGGACGAGATGGCCAACCACGGAGCCCGGATTCGCTCGTATGTCGAGCGCTTTGGCGAGGACGAGGTCGAAGCCTTCTTGGATCGGTGTATGTCGATCGACGATTTAATCGACGTTCACAGTGTGGCGATCCGCCGCCGACCGGAGGTGAACCGTTACGAGTTTACCAACGAGGTAGAGCCAGTCGACGAGACGCAAGCTACTCGGTTTCGCTCCAAAGATTACATGGATGAATATATCAACCCACGCGAGGTCCTGCGGGCCGAAGAAAACGAGCTACGCAAACAACGCGAGCAAGCCGCGCTGGCTTTCCCCGAACAACCCGAAAAAGACGTGCTGTTGTTCCTGATCGAACATGCCCCCTTGAAACACTGGCAACGCGACATTCTCTCGATCATTCGTGACGAAGCCTATTATTTTGCTCCGCAAGCAATGACCAAAATCATGAATGAAGGCTGGGCTAGCTATTGGCACAGCACCATCATGACCCAAAAGGCGCTCTCCGCCTCGGAATTGATCGATTATGCCGATCATCACTCCGGAACCATGGCCATGTCACGCACACGGCTTAATCCCTACAAGCTGGGTATCGAGCTGTTGCGCGATATCGAGATGCGCTGGAACACCGGACGCTTCGGCAAAGAATACGAGGAGTGCGAGGATGTCGAAAAACGCCGCACCTGGGACAAGAAACTTGGGCTGGGGCGGCAAAAAATTTTTGAGGTGCGGCGAATTCACAACGATATAACCTTTATCGACACTTTTTTGACACCGGAGTTCTGCGTCCAACACAACCTCTTCACCTACGCCTGGCAAGAGCAATCGGGCAACTACTTCATCGAATCGCGTGATTTTGCCAAGATTAAGGAAAGGCTCTTGTTTGGGCTGACGAATTTTGGCAAACCATGGATTTATGTGGTGGACGGCAACTTTCGCAACCGCGGAGAGTTGTTGCTCAAGCACAAGCATGAGGGCCAAGACCTAAAGATAGACTACGCCAACGAGACTTTGCGAAATCTTCAGGCGATCTGGGGAAGACCGGTTCACCTTTCTACCCTGGTGGATGGTAAAATAACTACGTTGTCCTTTGATGGGACCGATCATACATCCCGAACGGGAGGCGAAGCCGATGACACTCGACGTTCTACTTCTGCAAAGAGTCGCTAACTGGCGACCAGATAGCACCCGCTCCCCTTTGGTGGTCGACCACGACGCCTCGGGTTGGCGGGTGCAACTCTCGCTGCGTGATGCCAACCCCATCGGTGTGCAGGCTCTAGCTATCGAATTCCAGCGCTTGCGTCCCCTGCTGTCTGCTCCCCCCCTGGACGAGCAAGCCCGACGACTGGCCCAACAGGTTACTGGCCTGCTCGAACCGCTCCAACTCATCGAAATGGATGCCTCGAATCAGGTGGCCCAGTTGCGTAGCAACAAGCCGGCCGACGACGCCAACGGCGTGCGTTACTACGAGATGTTGCGTCACGCCGATGGCACCACCCGGCTGCAGCGCTACCAGGCCAACGGGAACCGCCGGGAGGCGGTCGAGTTTACGCTCACCCTCGACGCCTTAGGCAAATTGACCCGCGATGTGACCAACTGAACCCCCAACCCGTTCGCCGTTTGCGGTTTGGGATTACTTCGCAGATCGTGTGCCGTGTTCTCTCGTCACGGCACCCGCTGTTTGGCGGGTCGCAACGGTTGACATCCCTTCACGCCTCCCTCACAATAGATTCAAGTTCGTCCGCTCCTCTCTTCTCCGCACAAGGGCGTGGCTTCATGATTCGTTCAGCACTTATCGCTATTTTCTGGTTGAGTGTGAGTCTGGCCGGCTTCTCGCAGGATTTTCGCGAGGATCTCCGCTTGGCCGAGGCCTTACGAAACCGCGGGGACGTAGACTTAGCGCTGGAATTACTGGGCCAATTAGAGAAGATCGCCACCCCCGAACAGAAAAAAGAACTGCCCTTGGAGTTCGCCAAGACCCGCTTGCGTTTGGCCAACGAGGAGCCGGATACGGCCAAGCGGTTAGCGTTATACCGCGAAGCGCAAGCCAACTTTGAGACGTTTCGCAATAGCAATCCAGGTCACCCACGCCTGCTTGAGGCCAATCTAGATATCGCCCGGGTACTCAATGCCATCGGCAAGACCGAACTGGGTCAAGCGCTAACAAGCGACGACCGCACCACTCGGACCAAACTGGCTGGGCAGGCTCGGGCTAGTTTGGCCAAGGCGTTGGCCCAATTGAAACGAGCCGAGGCTGACCTGGTCGAGACGGCCAAGAAACTGCCCGACCCCAGCGAAATGAGCGACCCGGCCTTAAAAAAGGCTGCCCTAGCCAACCAGAAACGCATCCAGTTTGAAATCGAACAAGCACGCTTTGAAATGGGTATCAACCTCTATGAACAGTCCGAAACCTATCTGGGCAGCAGCGATGAAATAGCCGCCGAACTGCTAGGTGAAGCGCGACGCTATCTGGATCCGTTGGCTAGTGGCCCCCCCACTTCCCCAGTGACCTGGAAGGCGATGGCCTGGCAGGGCCGCATCATCTTCCAAACCGAAAAAGCCGAGGACGCCCGAGCCAAATTCACCCAAGTACTCAATGGCGCACGCTATCCCGCGGCGGCCGAGGGCATCCGTCTGGCCCGTTATTTCCGGTTGCTGGCCATCCGCGAAAAACCCGACCCCGCCGATACCAAGGTAGCCGGTGGTCCGAACCGATTGATTCGCGAGGCTGGCGAAGCCTGGCTCAACGACTACCGACGCTTCCACAACACCCCCGAAGGCTTCGGACTAAAATATCTGTTGGCCCAAACCTATCTGGCAACCGCCGAAGACCGCAAACTCGATCAGCAACTCCGCAACCAATACCGCAATCGCGCACGGACCCTGTTGCGAGATGTCGAGTTGAATGAAAATGAATTTTCCGATCGGGCACGCCGTTTGAAAATTCAGACCATGGCCGCTCAAGGACTGTTCAAACGGCCGATTAATGCACTCAAGACATTTGAAGATCTTTACATTCGGGCACAATACGAGGCTTTTCAACTTAGCCAAGATCCTATTCAGGACGCTCAAGATCAGCTGAAGAAATTGACCGCTGCCGAAGCGACTGCCACCCCTGACGAAAAAAAAGAAATCGCAACTCGCAAAAAGGAACTGGAGGCCGAACTCAAAAAGCTCCAGGAACCCAATGGCGTCGAGAAGCATCGCGAGGCGCGAATCGCCCTCCTAAAGGAGGCGTTGAAGACGGCGTTAGCTTTGCCCAGCGTCGCCAAGATGACCAACAACCTTGAGGTCGCCAATGCCCGGACAATGTACACCTTCTGGGCATTGCAAACCAAACAATACGAGGAGGCGGTACAGGTCGGCGAGGAGTTCATCCGCACGGATCCCCGAGCTAACCAAGCAGGGCTGGCGGCTGCCTATGTGCTGCAAGCCTACAGCCAACAACTCGACGCTCTGCGGGCCAAGGTCGGCAACGAAGACGAGACCGTCCGCAAACTACGCGATCGCCTGTTTCAGACCGCCGCCTACATCGAAGAACGCTGGCCGACCGACAACGCCGGCGAAATGGCCCGGCACACCGCTGGCTTGCAATTGATGCGCGAGGAAAACTACCCCGAGGCCATCAAGCGGCTGAGTCTCGTTTCGCCCGGTTACAGCAACTTTGCTTTGGTTTCACTGCAGTTAGCCGATCTGTGTCGCAAGGCTCAAGCCGCGGGGAGTGAGCCAATTCCTGGCGACCGAGATGTGCGTGATTATCGCAAACGAGCCATGCTGGCGTTGGATCGGCTGTCGGTGGAGCAACTGGGCTCGGATCCTTTCATCAATCAGGTGACCATCGCGGGGAAAATCTCTCTTATGCGCGATTGGTTTACATATAAGCGATTTGAACAGATGAATGCCTTGAGTAACGACCTCTTAGGTCGCATGGACAAACTCCGCTTCAACGATGAACCTGACAAAGACAAAGCCATTCGCGATCAGCTACGCTTTGAACTAACCGATTTGTCTTTGTATGCCAAGTATGGCTTGGCCGAAACCGCCGCAGCTGCTGGGGACCAAGCCCAGGCCGCCGCCCTTCTCGATCCGCTCGTGGATCTGCTGATCAACAAAAACCAAGCCAGCCAAGAAAAGGAGAACCTCAAAAAAAACAATCGCCTGGCAAGCGGCATCCTCACCATCGCGTTGAAAGCCAACTTACAGCAGGGCAAGATCGACCGCACCGACTCGGTGCTGGAAGCCCTCGAGCAAATCACCAGCGACGATTCCGGCAGTACTGGCATCCTGCAACTGCTGGCGTTTCTCATCCGCACCCAAGTAGAAGACTTGCGCCAAAAAGGCGAGGCCGCCGAACTCGAACGCGCCATCAAGGGGTACTCGGCCATCCTCGCCAAACGGACAGCCAAGCTCAAGCGTACCCCCGAGATTGTGCGTCAGTTGGCCAGCTGCTATTCAAGCATGAAAGTGCATGACAAAGCGGCCAAAGAACTCGAAGCGATTCTTAGCGAAGGTGATGATCCTAGCTCACGGGGCACGCGGCTAATGTATGTTC
>JBDNDE010000150.1:0-11562 GCA_046719305.1 Gemmataceae bacterium
TCGACCAGCAAAACGTCTGGCGGCTCAATGATGTAGGCCGAGAACGTGCGTTTCTCAAACTCACGCGGTACGTTAAGAGGTTGACTCATCGCCACTGCGGGCAAATGTTCGTGGCTTGGTTGCTGCTTCGGCTTGGGCAATAGATCGCGTTGCTGAGCGGGCGGTGCAGCGTAGCGAACCGGTTGATTGTTTATCGAGCCGAGCCCTGGCATCCGTTGCGGACCATTCATTGCCACCAGTTGCGTTTTCTCAGCCAAGTCGCTCCCTGAGGCGTCGACCAGCTGTACCGGCGACCATGTGCTAGGGGTGGTCGTCGCTCTCGGGTATACCGCAGTTGTGTTGCTGGTTGTGATTGCCGGCAACAACGGTCCGGTAGGGTGTTGCACGGGAACCAATCCGGGAGATGCTACCGGCGCACCGAACAAGGGCCGACGCTGGGGGCGCTGCATAGTGACGAGTCTGTTGGCCGGCACCGAGGCCTGGGCAGCGGAGTAGACCACCGGGGAAGCGGTGGGGGCAGCCGGCGTAACTGGGAGGCTGGATGCCACCGCCGTGGGAGCCGAATAGCCTGGGACACTCGTCGCCAGTGGCTCTAGCGGCCTCAGCGGCACGTTTCCTGAACTGCCACATGAGTTGCAACGCATCTGCACCGTCTGACAACCGGTTGCTGCCAGACTCAGCCCCACCGCAGCAGCCACACCCGCCAGCCATTTAGCCTTACGCCCAGGCATGATACCTCCCCTTTCGTTTCCACCGGCTGACGGTATCCCTTCCGTTCAGCAGGGATGAAGCCACGCCAATGATCCACCGATCGAACCGCGTTTGGCCGGGTTCAACGACCCTGTTCGTAGGAATCATCGGAACAGTTGACTCGACCGTTTCAGGTAACGCTTCGCAACCGGACACAATCGGGCATGACTGTCGCAGCACGACCGTTAGGCTTTGCCCGTTTTCGCCCTCTTGACGCCGGAGCCGTTTTTCGCTGTCCTAAACACCATCAACGCTCGGTCATCAAGGAGACAGGCGATGCGTCCTCGGATTGTTGCCGGAAACTGGAAGATGAACACCACACGCGGATCCGCTGTACAACTGGCTAGCGAAGTCGCTGCCAAAGCCAGCAGCCTGAGCGGCGTCCAACTGGTGGTGTGTCCGCCATATCCGTATCTGGATGCTGTCGCCGGCGTATTAAATGGCTCGCCCGTTGCTCTGGGGGCACAAGACGCCCACTTCCAGACCAAAGGAGCCTTCACCGGCGAAGTCTCTCCCGTGATGCTGTTAGATATCGGCTGTACTTATGTCCTGATCGGTCACTCTGAACGCCGACATGGCCTGGCCGAACCAGAGGGGCTGATCAACTTCAAAGTTGAGGCTGCCCTCAAAGCCGGTCTAAATGTCATCTTGTGCGTTGGGGAGACGCTTCAGGAACGCGAGGCCGGCCGTGTCGAACAAGTTCTGCAACGTCAGGTAGTAAGCGGTCTGGCAGGACTCTCCTGCGATCACCTAGCCCGACTCATCATTGCCTATGAGCCTGTCTGGGCTATCGGTACAGGCAAGGTCGCCACCAGCGAGCAGGCCCAGGCGGCACACCTACGCATTCGTCAACAACTCGCCAAGGACTTCGGTGACCACCTCGCACAGAATCTGCCGATTCTCTACGGTGGCAGCGTCACCCCGGAGAGCGCGACGCAACTCTTTTCTCAACCCGATGTCGATGGCGGACTGATCGGAGGGGCCAGCCTCAAGTCGGACGATTTCCTGGCCATCGCCACCGCGGCTCGCCGCTAACAGATGCCTATTCTCGCCACGACAAGCGGCCAGCGAGATTCACCGCTAAGGGAGTGAAACCAATGACCCGGACTGTTGCAATCCTAACCGCTCTCGGTGTCGCAGGTGGTGTGGCTTGGCTTGTGTTCAGCGCGTCGAGTAGACCGCCTGAAGGGATGGTTTGGGTGCCCGGCGGCGAATTTCTCATGGGCAGCGACACCTTCGAGGATACCGGCCCTGTTCATCGCTGTTTTGTCGATGGCTTCTGGATGGACGCTACCGAGGTAACTAACGCTCAGTTCCGCCGCTTCGTTGAGGCGACCGGCTATGTCACCGTCGCGGAGCGTGTGCCGCGTCCCGAGGATTTTCCCGGGGTTCCGGTGGAAAAACTGGTCCCTTTTTCGCTGGTCTTTACTCCACCCGACGTCTGCCCGCCCGAGGGGTGTAGCAACTGCGATCTGTGGTGGAAAGTCGTCCCCGGTGCCAACTGGCGGCATCCCACCGGACCCGACAGCAGCATCGACGGTATGGACAACTACCCCGTCGTCCACATCTGCTTCGAGGACGCTCTGGCCTACTGTCAGTGGCTCGGTCGTCGCTTGCCTACCGAGGCCGAGTGGGAATTTGCCGCTCGTGGCGGTCTGAGGGGCACCCGTTACTACTGGGGCGACGAACTAACTCCCAACGGCCGATGGATGGCTAACATCTATCAGGGTAACTTCCCGATGCGTGACGAGGGAAAAGATGGCTTCGCCGGTCTGGCTCCGGTCCAATCATTTCCTCCGAACGCCTTTGGTCTCTATGATATGGCCGGCAACGTCTGGGAATGGACTGCCGACTGGTATCGGCCCAGCTTTGATGGATGGGACGCACCCGGCTTCCGACGCAATCCCACCGGCCCCCTCTCCAGCATCGACCCACATGGACGCAATGAACGCAAACGGGTGCAACGCGGCGGCTCGTTCTTGTGTGCCGATGTCTACTGCCGACGTTACATGGCCGGTGGACGGATGGCCGGCGAAATCACCTCGGCCCAGAACCACCTCGGCTTCCGTACCGTGCTATCAGGAGGCATTTGGCGATGACTGCGTTTCTGCTTTTACTCATCGCCAGTGAGTTCCGTTTGCCTGAGGGCTTCGAGATTAGACAACTAGCCGATCACACCCAGATCAACGATACGCATTGCCTGACCGTCTCGCCACGAGGAGAAATCTACGTCTCGGGACGCGGCTATGTGCGTCGCCTTGTGGGCGACCGGTTTATCGACTTCACCGATGCTCCCAAAGACGGCGCGATGGGACTGTTGGCTGATGGCACCGATCTGTACGCCGTGGGCGATGGTGGGGTAAAAGTCTGGCGTGGAGCCGACCCGACCAAACCGCCGCAGACCCTTTTGCCGATCCGCACGGGTGGCGAGCATGCTGCACATGGGCTGATTCGCGGCCCGGACGGCTGGTTCTATCTGATGGTAGGGGACAACACTGGCGTGACCCGCGAAATCATCAACAGTCCCGATTCGTTGATCAATGATCCGATCGGCGGCTGTGTGCTGCGTCTCTCGCCTGATTGGAAGACACGCCAGGTGTTCGCCCATGGCTTCCGCAATGCTTATTCCATGGATTTCGGCCCTGACGGAGCCTTGTACACCTTCGATAGCGACAATGAACGCTGCATCGGCTTGCCCTGGTACGAAGGCTGCCGCTGCTATCGCATCGAACCTGGTGGCCATCATGGCTGGTATGGCCCGCGTTTAGCCGCCACCTGGCGGAAGCCGCCTTACTTTCTGGATGGCGTGCCGCCGCTGGTCACGCTGGGCCGTGGCTCGCCGACTGGCGTCGTGGTTTACAAGCACGTTAGTTTCCCCCCACGCTACCGTGGTGGGCTGTTCTTGGCCGACTGGACCTTTGGCGCGATTCACTTCGTCACGCGCGACGGCCAGGCCGAACCGTTTCTTCGCACCGCCGGCAGCGATGGCTTCGCGCCGACGGCCTTGGCGGTCCATCCTGACACCGGCGACCTGCTAGTGAGTATCGGCGGACGCGGCACCCGTGGTGGGCTGTATCGCATTCGTCACTCGCAAGGTGTCAAACATATTGATCCCGATGAAGTAAAACGGCTGCAGCCGCGATCTCTCTGGCTGCCGCGAGGCGAGCCTGCATCTGCTGATCGTCTACAACGGCAGCGTGCGGCTCGTTTTCTTCCGAAGGAGGCCAAGCAAGCCGAAACGCCGCTGGCCCGCTCGACGTACTACCTCGCGCATCCCTCGGCCGAAGCGATTGAGCTGGTTAGCGACACCCGGCTGCCAATCTCGTTGCAACTCGATGGGGTGCGACTGGTGCAACGCTGGCTAGGAGGGCCACCCGACCCCAAGCAGCGCGGCACCGTGTGGGAGGGTTACAGTTGCACCCATCCAGAGGCGATTCACCAGGCGGTACGAAAGGCTTTACGCAGGCGTTTTCCCAGCAATGAGCAGACACTTGATCGCGAATTAGCCCGCACCCTGGCGATGATCGAAGATGACGACCCTGCGGTTGCTCGGGCCGTCGTCGCTAAGCTGGGCGGCGACCCCACCGAGGACTTTCACTATCTCACCGTGCTGGCACGTTTAAAAGCTCCTGGCGAGAAAGCTGTTCTCCCCGCCGTGGTGGCTTCGCTACTCACGCTCGAAGAACGCCTCCAGGCACGCAAACGCACGGTGGATACTAATTGGCCCGCCCGGCTGAGCGAGGTCCACGCTCAGCTTGCCCGTCGCTTTGCCGATCTCAACGCCGCCCTGCTGGCCGACAAACGCTTCGGCCGAACGGAGCATGTGGTCTTCACGCGGGCAGCAGGTTTCGATCGGGTAGCCGCCCTGGAACGCTTTCTGGCCCAACCGCAGCCAACTTGGAACGCCCAATGGGTGCGGCTGCTCGATTCTTTGCCGGCTCAGAAAGCGTTGCCCGTTCTTCGCGAGTTGTGGGGCCAAGCTGGTTTGGAGGATGAATTGCTTCCCCTGCTGGCTCGGCATGCCACTGTGGCCGATCGCCAGAAGCTACTCAGTGGGCTGACCTCAGTTCGATTAACGACCGTGCAGACGGTTTTGACCGCCCTGGAACGCTTGCCCGCCGAGGCCAGCGAAACTCTGCCACTTCTTCGCGGGCTGGCCCAACTACCCACTGACAAAGAAACGGCCGCTCTGCGTGAACGCATGATAAAGCGTCTGGAAAACGCTACCGATCATCGAGAAAAAGATGCCGATGGCTGGCTTGCCTGGGCACGAGTTCGTTTTCCCGAACAAGCCGCTTCGTTGGCCAACCTCGACGGCGTCGACGAGCAAGCCTGGAAGCAACGGTTGGCCAAAATCGATTGGACCCGGGGCGATGCCAAACGGGGGGCAAGCGTCTTTGTTCGGGCACGATGTGCCACCTGTCACAATGGGGCCGCGGCCCTTGGCCCCGTCTTGACCGGCATTTCCAAGCGATTCTCGCGTACTGATCTGCTCACGGCTTTAATTCAGCCGAGTAAAGATGTCTCGCCACGTTACCGTACAACGCGATTCCTCACCGAGCGAGGCACGGTCCATCAGGGCATCGTCATCTACGACGCACCAGGAAGCGTGATTCTCCAAACCGGCCCTGCCGAAACCATTCGCCTAAGTGGCAGACTCGAACGCTCCCCCAGTCAACGCTCGCTCATGCCGGCCGGACTGCTCGATCCCCTTACGGACCAACAAATCGCCGACTTACTCGCCTATTTGACAGGGTTGTGACCACTCCAACGCTCACAACGGTCGTTCTGGTGACGGAGGGTCGGCGTTGTAGTCGGCCATGCCCCAGCGGATCACCCAGTCGGGCATCCATCTTACCAGCTGCATTAATAGGTTCATTTGCCAGGGAAAGTTATAGACCGCCGGTCGATGACGCAAGGCCCGCACGATCCGCCGCGCCGCCTCTGCGGCACTGAGAAGAAAAGGCATCCGGAACCGGTTTCGGGCCGTCATCGGGGTGGCAATAAAACCCGGACAGATAGTGGTCACTTGCACCCCCAACGGACGCAAACGAATGCGAAACCCTTCCATGAGATTGTTCACTGCAGCCTTCGAGGCACTGTAGCCGTTCTCACCCGGCAACCCTTTGTAGGCCGCCATGCTGGAGACGGCAACAAGATGCCCACGGTTGCGGGCGAGCATACCAGGTAGAACCGCCTCAATGGAATAAACAACACCGAGTACATTGACCTGAAACATTTTTTCGATATCGGGGACATTCATCGGGTCGAGATGCGTCGGTGCTCCTACCCCTGCATTCGCGATCAACAAATCGCACGGCCCTAACTGCTTCTCCAGTCCACGCAGCGCCGACACAGTCGCTTGTCGATCGGCCACGTCGGCCACAGCTACGGCCACAGTGCCGCCCGCGTTGCTAATTTCGTCGGCTAACTGGTTTAACAAGTCGCGCCGCCGGGCCAGCAGGCCGACGGCCGTACCAATGCGAGCCAGTTCCTTGGCCAATTGCCAACCAATGCCGCTGGATGCACCGGTGATGAGGGCGACCTTCCAGGGATTCGTCATATTCGTCCTCCGTGGTTCATCTTGCCACTTTGGCGAAGCAGAATTGAGTTGACAAGGTCGCCTTGGCTGACAGCGTGGGAAATAGTTGCAATAGCTGTCCGTATCGGGCAAACTCACGGAAGAAGATTGCGCCTTCTGACTGACAACGGCGCTACTCCTGGTCAAGCGAAAGGGACCAACCCGATGATGCTCCACCGCCAGTTCGCCTTGGCCCTGTTATCTCTTCTGGGGCCGTTGCTGCTCTGGGCTGCACCGCCGGCACCGCCGTCACCCGAGATCTATCATGTCGAAGTGCGCTATCGCATCGACGCACTTGGTAACAATCGTGTGGTCCAGCATGCCGAGATGCTGCAAACGCTAGCCAAAGCCGGCTTCAAACGCACAGATCGCCCCGCCCAGGACGAACCGATCAACCGTGCGGCTACGCGTCTGTCCGGCACCATTGCTTCGGCAGCCCTCGGCAAACTCGTGAGCCAGCGACATGTGCAATCGGTCGTTGCCCGGCCTGCGGCTAACGAACTGCCCACAGATGACAGCCGGGTTCGAGTTGAAGTATATCTGGCCAACGGCTTTTTGCCCGAAACCCAACGCATGCTGGCGCGACAAACTGTTCAAGCACTTGCAGCTATCGGTTTTATCGAAGCATTTGGCTACGATCACGAAGGCAACTCACGGCTAGTCGGTAGCCTACCAGCCGACAAAGTAAGCGAATTGGTTAAAGATGTACGAACGCTGCCCAAAGCTGACGAGATTACTGCTCCTTTCCGGAATCTGTCGGCAATCCGGTTAAGCCTGGTTCGGCCGGATCTCCCCGTCCCACTTGGACGCCCCGAGTTGCCCAAACTCCCGCCTGAGCTAGAGAAGTTCAGCCCTGAACTGTTGGCCGCTATGCAAGGTGGCGGAGCAATACCGAATCGCCTGGAGGTGATTCTGAGAACTACTCCCAGCGAGGACGACAACCAATGGCTCACTTCGCTGGGGCGGACTAGCGCGTTGGTCGAAGGTCGCGTCGGTCCCCTAGTGAGTCTTTCGGGCAACGGGAAAAAGATCGCCTCTGAGTTGGCGAAATTGCCCGAAGTGTTAGCCATTCGGGCGGCGAGACGGGCAACTTCCGGTCGGACGCTTCAGGCTGACACACCCCCTGACTGGTCGCCGTTACGGCGGTCGGGACTGGTAAAGCTCCACGCGATGGGACGCAAAGGCCAGGGAGTACGCATTGCTCTGCTCGCCGACGATTTCAGCGGTTGGGAAACGCTGCCTGGTGTGAAAGAAGGCCGTGTGCGTCTCATCGACCTAACTGCGTTGCGTAGTCCTGAGTTGCTTCCTGCTCCTGCGGGTTCAGGGCAGGGCAGGGCATATGCCGCTAGCTTAATCGCTGCGGCCCCCGAGGCCCAGGTCTATCTCGTGCGTCTAGATCCGTATGCACCCTACATGATGTTGAACGTCGCGCGAGCGATCAACCGAGAGATCCCGCGTTCACTGCTTCTGGACCAACGCTACCGCGAACTACGTGACGACGAAGAACGACGCGATCGGCAACGGCTCGAAGTCGAGCAACTTCGTGAGCAATATTTGAACGACCCTCGCGAGAATGAAGAGGGTAAACAACGTCGTGCGGCGTATGAAAAGGCCGAGGCGGCCTACAAAAAACTCGACGAGACTCTTCGCGCTCGTGCTCGGCGTTGGGCTGCGTTAAGTCTCGCTTTTCGAGAGCTACGCGAAATCCAATTGGTCGCCAGCACCCTCGTCTGGAACGATGGCTACCCTGTGGAGGGTAGCAGTGCCCTGAGCCGCTATTTCGACGATCGGCCCTTTAAGGCCGCACTCTGGTTTCAGGCAGCCGGCGATACACGCGGCCAAAGTTGGAGTGCGATGGTTCAGGATGCTGATCAGAACGGACGGCTGGAGTTTGTTCCGACGGGTCGGCGTTTGCCCGCGGACACCTGGACGCCCGAAATTGCCTGGATAGACTGGCAAACCCCTGAGGGCAAGAAGTCAAGCATTCCAGCCAACACTACTCTCCGCGTCGTGCTGCAGTGGAAGGAGGCTCATGATCCTTTGCCGTTAAAAGCAGGCGAAGACCCGTACCGACGGCCCTTAGCCAACTTCCGAGTGGTGGTGGTGCGACAGCCCGACCCCGAGGGTCAAAAGCGCCCAGCGGATGATCTGGAAGTGGTAGCTCAGAGCTACGCGATTGCCCAACGCCTCGATCAAGCCACGAATGCAGGGGTTTATGAAATTCTGCTACCGGTGCAGGTGACCGCTCCGGGTCGCTACGGCATCCTGGTTGAAGTCACTCTGCCGGAAAGCATCGCTGCTCCCGGCGAGAACACCCTTGCGGCCTCACGTCGCAAAGGGGAAGTGCGGCCCCGGCTGTATCTTGACGCTCCAGGAGCCAAGGGACGACCTGTGTTTCGGGATGTGGCCACCGACACCGCAGCATTTGGGATGCCGGCAGATTCACGTCGCATCTACACAGTTGGAGCCGTGGATGAGTTGGATCGACCGCGTGGCGACAGCAACCAGGGACACGTCTGGGGGGCCGAATTGCGATTTCGCCCTGACCTACGGACCCCCGCCCTATTGGGTAGCAATGAAGCCACCAGTTTCGCCGTCGGTCTTCTTGCTAGCTCCGTTGCCGTCAAGGGATCATTCGCCGCCATAATGGAACACTATCAGGAGCGTCCCGGTCAGCTATTCACTGTGCCACCAACGACCTCGCCCTGATGCGAGGGCTGCGGAGGGTGGGGGAACATCACCCCGATCTCCCATCCCTCAGAAGTTTCCTGGCAGTGTACCATTTTGGCCAAGACTGCCCAATTTTCCGTCGCCAAGTGGTCTGGCAGATGTAGATATAGCCATTCGACCTCTGGACGCTCGGCAGCGATGAATCCCATGCCCCCGTAAGAAATGTTACGGGAATGGGCCTCAATACAAGGGGCGAGGTCCAAGTTGGGCAAAATCGGATAAAGCCTTACAACGGTTTTCAGGGGGTAACGCTCGCCGGTTCGGTTTTCTGGAGAAGCCTGGAGGTATTGCCTTACGCTCTCCATCACTTGGGGTCCCATTTGGGCCATCACTCGGTTCCGCTGATCGACATCCTTGTCCTGATAGCGAAGTCGGACCAAAGCCTCGACCAAGCGTTTGCCGTTGGTATTGCTTGGTCCGACGAGAATTTCCACTTCGAGTTTTTTCTGAGGTAACCACCGTTCCCAGAACGAACGCGGAATCGGTAAGTCCAATTCCAGATGATAACTCTCGCCGGACTGGTGCTTAACCTTGGCTCCCCACCAGGTGCAAAAACCTTGAACCTTCAGTTCCATCGCACCGGGGTAAAGTTGCAACGGGCAGCGATACTCCCAACTACCGTCGGCATGGATTATGTAGCGTGTGTTGTTTGGTCCTAACTCCGTTCGCGGATCACTCGGCATAGCCAGGGCCGCAACCAACTGGCTGATAGACGGAAGAATTGCGTCGGGTCCGGTCGGTTCCCCCATCAGGCTGGCAAACGGCACCACCCGGGGCAGGGTTGGATAAAGATCCAACGCCGTGGCTAAGTTGTCTTCTTGGCCGGCTCGCTCTAGAGCATCGAGAAATTCGACACATGAAGAAAAGCGTTCTTGGGGGGCCGGTGATAATGCCCGAGCAATCACCTTGCGATCGTGGGCGGGCAACAAATCAAGATCCAGACGCGGTCGACGAATGGTTGCTCCGCTCTTAGTTCCTAGAGTTGGACGGCGGATGACTCCCGATCCTCCGGGCCGATTCGGGCGGGGATGCACCCCAGTGAGCATCTCGGCATAGATCAATGCCAGGCTGTATTGATCAGCCGTTTTGCTTAGTTTGCGTTCAAACAACTCTGGGGCCGAATACCGCGGATTGAGCGTAGCAGCCGATTCGCCTGTGGGCAGCCAAACCAGCGGAATCAAGCCAAAATCGGCAATCCGTACGGTTTGCTTGTCGACGAGCAGCACACGGGGATTCAGTCCCAGATGCTGCAACTGATACTTCTCCCACATCCGGTCCAAGGTCTCGGCCGCACTGCGTAATAACATAAGCAGTTCGTCGCGAGGAATGCCAGGCAAACCTGCAGTCGAGCAGGCATCGAAGCGTTCGCGCAGGGTGCCCTCGTAGGTGTCAGTCAGCAGAATCAGACGCTCCGAGGGACTCCAGTGTACTTCCGTTTGCGGTAAAACGGGATCGTTCAAAGCGCGTAAATGGCTAATCAGACGCTCGTTGTGCCGCACATACCCCAGCAGGGCTAACGCACGCCGCTGACGGCCTGCACTGTCCTCGGCAATCCACAGATCGCCGAACTGCGTCTGCGACAAACAAGTGACGAAGCGATAGCCGGGCAGGCAAGCCGCCGTTGGATTGGCCAAACTGCTGTACGCGTCGTTGTTGCTCGGCAGCAGCACCGAGGGTCGTGGCGGCATCGGACTAACCGAGTCGGACTCAGAAGCGACATAACGGGTTTGCTCCATCTCCGCGTAGGGCGTGGACTGTCGAGCCAGCGGACGCACCGGACGGGTAGCATCCTCTGCACCGGGATTGTCGGTTTTCGCCGTCGCTTGCAATACCTCACTAACGGCTTCGGGACTAGGAAGAATCCTTCGCCATTGGCCCGAGCGGCGAACAGTTTCCTGAGGTTGTGCTTCCTGCAATGCCTGGATGAAATCGCTACAGGAATCGTAACGATGCTCCGGAATTTTGCTCAACGCGCGGCGAACGATTGGTTGATCGGACGGGGGCAGTGCTGAGAGATCCGGTTCACCCGTGAGATGCTGCATCATTAAATCGTAGATATTTGGATGCCAGAATGGCACGGTGCCCGTGGTAATCTGCTGATAAACCACCGCCAAGGAGTACTGGTCACTGTTGCGACTCAGAGTGCCTCGCAACAACTCCGGGGCGCTGTAAAGGGGCGTCGCTGCGGTTGGACCCGATCCGGTGGCTAGTTGAGTCTCGCCCAAGCCATGTACCAAGCCGAAATCGGCGACCTTGACATGATTACTGATCAGGAATAAATTGTGCGGCTTGACATCTAAATGCTGCAGACCGTGTTGAAAATTCATCCAGTCCAGGGCCTCGGCGGCCTCGGCCAAGTAACCCAGCGCTTCCTCACGCGGGATACCCGGTTGATTGTCTTCCCGTTTACGCATCATGAGGGTGTGGAGACTGTCGTCGGCTAACTCCATGACAATCAAGAGGTAACCGCTGACTACCTCAACACGATCCAGCGACAGATC
>JBDNDE010000151.1:0-11508 GCA_046719305.1 Gemmataceae bacterium
CGAGTTCCTCGACGATTAAGACGGTGGCACCTTCGGCCAGGACCATACCGTCGCGGTGTTTGTCAAAAGGACGGCAAGCGGAAGTGGGATGATCGTTGTTGCGGGAGAGCTTTTCGAACAGACACTGCCGCACCAAACTGACGGGATTGATTTTGCTCTCACAGCCGCCCGTCAAGAAGAAGTCGGCTGCATGGCGTTCGAGGATGCGGAAGGCTTCACCGAGGGCAATCAAGGAAGCGGCATCGCTTTCCGTAATGGAGTTGTTAGGACCCTGAGCATCATGAAAGATGCTGATGTGACCGGCTGGCAGATTAGGCAGATACTTCAGCATCCACAACGGCTGGATGACCGGGATGCCCAGACGGCCCCAGCGTTCTAGGTTGACTAGGCCAGTTGTCTGCTCGGCACTGAGGCGGGCCGCTTCGCCCAGTTCGGGTAATTCGCTGGGGATCAGGCCCGCGCCGAATTCAACACCAAATCGCGTCGAGTCGATCTGCGACCGATCCACCCCCTTCATGGCCTGGGCCGCCGCGCTGACGGCCAACTGCAACGGCCGCGACATCATTTTGAGGGCACGGCGATGGGTTTTGTCGGTGATGTAGGTCTTGGGGTCGAAGTCAAGCACCTCCCCGCCGATACGCGTGGGCATCGCCGAAGCATCAAAAGCAGTGAGGCGACGGAGGCCGGACTCACCTGCGAGAAGGCGAGCCAAGAGCGTAGCTGGATCCACGCCGAGCGGGGAGAGGGTACCTATCCCCGAGACAACGACTCGACGAGACGAAGCGGACATAAACGCGGCACTCCGTGAAACTGCGGGCGGCACAAAGAAAACAACACTCGATATCAACCAGAAAGGCCCGCTGACTGTCCTGCCGCATAGGGGCCTGCTCGATACGCGTCTTACTCCTTCTTGGCACGCGCCATCCGCTGCAACAGATAGCGAAACTCGCCGGTGAAGACGAAGTTTTCCTCACCAAAGATCTCCTGAGATCGGCTTTGATCCAGGAAGGCGAAAAAGATTTCTGCCTCGACGGTGAGTTGGTCGTGTACCGTCACACGGGCATCGACCGAAGCGCCCTCCTGGCGCATGTTGGTGATCTGGGCCTCGTAATGCAGCACCTCGCCGGGATACATCTCACGATGGAAAACGGCCCGGTTGACCTTTGCCAGCACGACTTTTTCCCTAAAACCGCTGACCTCCCCTACAAGGATGCCGCCGGTCTGGGCTAACCCTTCCAGGACAAAGCAAGCTGGCATCACCGGATACCCGGGAAAGTGGTGGGTGAAGTGGTCCTCGGCCAAGCTGAGACATTTGATCGCTTTGGCCGATTTACCACTATCCAGGTGGGTGATGCGGTCGATCCAGATCCAACGCATGATCGTATGTCCGAGCGACAAGGATTAGGATTTCAGTTTGCCCTGGATGTAGCGAGTGATCATCTCGACGGTGAACAAGTCGCTCAACTTGCTTATCGAAGGATCCTTCTCGAAGCTGCTCAGATCGGCAAAAGGCATCCGTTCGCGTAGTTCGGCCAATCCTTTTGGAGTGACCTTACCATCCTGGACGAACTCGGGGTCTCCTTTGAAGATGCTCTCGGGGAACAGTTCATCGCGAGGAATTTTGATCCCGAACTCGCGTTCGAGACGGAACACGATGTCTAGAAAGTCGATCGACTCCGCCCCGAGGTCGCCTTGGAGCGTTGAGGACAGCTGTATATCCTCCTCATCTACATTTAGCGCCTCGACCAGCGTATTGGACACCTTCGAAAAAATCTCTTCCTGTGTCGGCATCTTTCAGACCCTCAAAAAGTGAACAGGACCCAAACATTCTTCAGTTCGCGTTGAACCCTCTGAGTCGGAAACCTTCTCAACCAACGGCAACTGCCCCCAGGCTAAGCCCGCCGTCGACGGTTAGCACTTGTCCCGTGATGTAGGCGGCTTCCTTGCTGGCTAGGAAGACGGCGACGTGAGCGATGTCTTGCGGGGTGCCGATCCGTTTCATGGGGATCATTTTCTTGATCAGGTCACCGGCCTTGTTGCGGACCGCTTCGCTCATGTCGGTTTCGATGAACCCCGGGGCGATGGCGTTGACAGTTACGCCCCGGCTAGCCAGTTCGACGGCCAAAGCCCGTGTGAAGGAGTTAATCGCGCCTTTGCTGGCGGCATAGTTGGTCTGACCCATATTCACATGTTCGGCTGCCACGCTGCTAATGTTGATGATGCGTCCGCTGCGTTTGCGCATCATGCTGTAGGCCAGGGCGTGGCAGAAGTTGAAGGTGCCGCCTAGGTTAGTCTCAAGTACTTTGTTCCAGTGTTCAGCTTCCAGACGAACGAACAAATCATCATGTATAACGCCGGCACTATTCACCAGAATATCCACCGTGCCGAGTTCTTTCTCGACGGCCTCAACGCATGCTCGGACGCTAGCGGCATCGGCTACGTTGCAGGGAAACGCCTGAGCGCCGTTGCCTAGCTTTGCAGCGAGTTCCTGAGCTTTGGTTTGGGAGCCACGATAGATAATAGCCACCTTGGCCCCTTCAAGAGCAAAAGCTTCGGCGATACCGGCTCCGATGCCACGACTACCACCAGTGATGAGGGCGACCTTGTCCTTCAGCCGCATGTTTCAAGCTCCAGGGTGAGTGGCAGCGCAGCCGCCAGGTAATTCACACAACAAGCGTGCTTGTTGTTTCAAATCGAGGAGGATGGCTTGGTTACGTTCGATGTCGGCCAAGTTATAGGTGTCTAGGATCAGCCGGGCATTGACGCAGGTGGCGCCATCCGCTTCCCCTTTGCCTTTGAAGGTAGCCAAGCGATCAGTGCGTTCGACCAGTTCCAGGTGCAGATGCATCTGTTTACCTGGTTCCATGAAGGAACCGTACTTGATGTTCTTGACCTCACGCAGGACGATGATGCTGTGGGCATAGTTTTCGCTAAAACGCAGCAGCCAGGCCCCAGCCTCGACGAGGGTTTGCAGCATCAGAACGCCCGGCATCACCGGGAAGCCAGGAAAGTGATCGGCCAAGTACTCTTCGCCGAGTGTCAGGTTTTTGACGGCGCGGAGAGACTGATGGGGGGTCCACTCCGTGATCCGGTCGATTAGGTGAAATCGCATGACACCAGGTCCGTCACTGCCTGCTAAGAGACACAGAAAGAGGGAATATAGTAGAGGACGGTTACGGGGGCAAGTCCGAACCGTTTTCCTGTTTTCTACAAGCTCATTTTAATCCACCATGCGAGATTATATTCAAGATAGAGATTTTAGGCATTCCACGTAGATAGAACAGGCTCCTGGCATGTTCCGCACATCCGGTATGCTCGGATAAACTGCCTTCTGTACGAACCGTTTCGTGATCCATAGGTTAGGCAAACAGCTTGATCTCGATAATTTTCCGCTCCCAGTGAGCGCCTCGATCGTCTATGATGGTGGGGAATTGGGTGTTTCGGGGTCATTCGGAGTCCGATCGATTATGCTTATCACCTGGATGGTAACTGTTACCCTGTTGGCTAGTCAGAAGGCTCTTCTGGCTAAGCCATTGCCGCCTTTCGAGATGAACTCCTCTTCGGCACAGGCGGCCGCTCTTTCCATCGAGGTACCGGTCGGGCCGCTTCCCAGTGACATTGGCGGTCCGCCTGATGAAGCGGTGCTGCATAACGGTCGTCTGAACCTCAAGGAGGAGAGCCTACTGAACTTTTTCCGCAAACGTACCCCACCGGCTCCGAATCGTGCGACCCTCAATGCCCTCATCGCTAAACTGGAAACGCCAGAGGCCGACGCCGCCCAGGCGGAGTTGGTGGCGATCGGCATAGCGGCACTGCCTGCCTTGCGTGAAGCGGTCAACGGAGCAGAGGGAGTCGAGACGACCAAACGGGCCAGAGAAATTGTCGCAACCTTAGAAGGCGATGCCCCAGCCCAGTTAGTCATTCAGGCGGCCCGTGGTTTGGCTAGCATCAAGCCGGCCGGCGCTGTCAAGGTATTGCTCGACTATCTGCCCTACACCGAGGACACCGCTAGTTACCTGGAGTTGCAGTGGGCCATCCAGCAGGTCGCGATGCGAAACGGCAAACCGGACCCGGCCTTGATTGCAGCCCTGAAAGATCCAGTGGCCGTACGCCGTGGCACAGCGGCAGGGGTACTCAGCAGCATCGGTGGACCGGAGTATTACTCGGTGATTCGGCCATTGCTAAAGGATCCCAAACCCTCGGTGCGGCTGGGGGTGGCGTTGGCCCTTGTGCGAGCGCTTGATAGCGAAGCAGTCCCTGTGCTGATCGAACTCGTCTCCGAACTACCCAACAGCCTGCGTCCCACGGCCGAGGAATATCTCATCAATTTGGCCGGGGAATGGGCAGTGGAAGGCCCCAAGGGATTTGATGTAACCAGTGGCAAGCTGCGTCGGGCAGTCTGGGAGGCGTGGTGGAAGAATACCAACGGCGAGTTGCTACTGGCTGAGTTTCGCTCCCGCACGCCCAGCGAAGAGGAACGGGAAAAGATTCAAGCCCTGATCGCTCAATTGGCCGAGGCCAAGACACAAGCTGCGGCCCAGACAGCGTTGTTGACACTGGGGAAAAAAGCAACCTCGCAGCTGCGACGAGCCATAAATCTAGGTACCTCATCCAGTGAAGCGGCCCTGAAGTGCCTGGAATTGATCGAACGCGATGAACCCAACCCGATGCCCCAGGCCGCAGCCCGTTTGTTGGCCCTACGCAAACCCGAGGGCACTTTAGAGACGCTGTTGGCCTATCTCGGTGTTGCCGAGTCGGACGAACTCACAGAACAGTTGACCGAGTTACTTGCAACCTTGGCTTGTCCAGGTGGTAAGGCCGATCCTGTGCTTATCAAGGCGTTGAGCGACAAATCGCCGTTGCGGCGGATAGCAGCGGCCCAAGCGATTGCCCGAGCCAAAGCAACTGGAGCGTTCGACGAAGTCAAGAAGTTGCTAGAAGACCGTGACGTGCTGGTCCGCGCACGTGTCGCTGCGACACTCACAGGGGCCGGTGAGAAGGCTGCTATTCTCCCGTTGATTCAAACCCTCAAAGAGATACCGCTCGATAACGCCTGGGAAATCGAGGATCTGCTGATGAAAATAGCCGCGGCCAAAGCTCCCTCGGTACCGTTGAGCGAAACCAAGGAGGCCCGTGAGAAAGCCGTCGCCGCCTGGGAGAAATGGTACAAAGAAGCCGAAGCCAGCCTGGATCTGACCAAACTCGACCTTAGCAGCAACGTCAGCAGCGGGCAATTGATTGTCCTGGAGCAATATAACCCCCGCAAAGGAGGCCAGGGCAGGGTACTGGAGTTGGATGGCCTCGGCAAAGTTCGCTGGGAGTTGCCAGTCAACTACCCGACCGATGCCCAGATTTTGCGCAACGGCAACGTGCTGGTGGTGGAGCAACAGAACCGCGTCACCGAGCGTGACCGCAAGGGCAAGATTCTCTGGGAGAAATATTTCAACAGTCCTTTTATGTTAGAGCGTCTGCCCAATGGACAAACCTTTTTGGGTTGTCGCAATGCCCTGATGATCGTGGACAAAGAGGGTAAGCAGGTGTTCAATTATCCCTACACCACCAATACCATCCTAGGTGCGCGGCGGTTCCGTGACGGCAGCATGGCGTTGGTGGCGTATTCGGGCGAATATATCCGAATTGACAAGAGCGGCAAAGAACTCAAACGCTTTACCATCCCCAACATCGCGATGTTTGGGCTAAGTGGCGCCGACATCTTGCCCGGAGATCGCGTGATCGTCTCAATCCAGGGCAACAACCGAGTGGCCGAATTTAACGCAGAGGGCAAGGAAGTTTGGGGCACCACTATTCAGCAGCCGATGCCCCCTACTCGATTAAACAATGGCAACACCCTGGTGTCGTCGGCAAATCAACCGATCTTGGTGGAGATAGATCGAAAGGGCAAGATCGTCAAAGAATGGAAAGGGTTGCCAACCAATCCCTACCGCGCGTTTCGTCGTTGATCTGTACCCGTCCCTCCTTTTGGGCAGTCTGAGAGAGTCACGATGCGACCTGTTCTGTATGCACTCCTTCTAACCGGTCTGATCCTGGGCAGCCAGCCGGTTTATGCCGACGACCCGACCGACACCGCAGCGGATGAAACGCGGTTAAAGACGGTGTATCTGGGCACGGATGGGCCGAGTCTGGTGAGCTTCCTGAGCCAGCGAGCTAAGGGCGAGGCGAGCCGTGACGAGTTGCAGAAACTCATCGACGAATTAGCCAGTCCCGATGTGTTAGTTCGACAAAAAGCCTCAGCCCGTTTGGTGGCGATTGGGGCACCTGCAATTCCGTTTCTTCGGGTGGCAGCAAGGGAGATCGACAACCCCGAGGTGTCGACCCAAGCGAAGAGCTTGCTCAATGCCCTGGAGGAAGATCCCGGTGCCCTGAGCATTTCCGTCATCCGGCTTTTAGGGGCCAACCGCCCGACAGGCTCGGCCGAAGCATTGCTAGCGTTTTTGCCCCATGCCGAGACAGACGCTGTCTTGGAGGAATTGCGGACAGTACTCACCGGAGTCGCTCGCGAGAAGGGCAAGCCGACCAAGGTGATGCTTGATGCCCTGGCCGATAAGAACGCTTTGCGGCGAGCGACGGCGATTCAGGCCTTGTGTGCAGGCGGGAACCCGGAACCACGCGACCTGTTCCGCAAGTTGCTCAACGATCCCAAACCCTCCGTTCGCTTGCGAGCCGCCTTGGCTCTAGCTCAGGCCTCTGACCCCAAAGCTGTCTCGACCCTGATTACCCTCTTGGCTGACTTGCCGATGGAACAGGTCAAAGAGGTCGAAGCGTTCCTTCAAGAGATGGCGGGCGATCTAGCCCCCAAGGTGGCCCTAGAAGCGGATAACTTGGCCCGGCAGAAGTATCGTGAAGCTTGGGCCAAGTGGTGGTTGGACACCGAGGGGAGCGGTTTGCTAGACGAGATCAAGAAACGGACCCTCTCCGAGGACGATCTCAGCCGGGTGGACAAGCTCATCGAACAACTAGGCGATGATGTCTTCGAGGATCGTCAGAAGGCTGAGGACGAACTGAAGAAAATGGGGGCCAAAATCCTGCCCCTGCTGCGTCTGGCCAAAAACAACCCTGACCTGGAAATCCGCAACCGCACCCAAAAACTCGTTGAGTTGATCGAGGCTGACAATACCCCGCCTCTAACTGTCAACGTCCCACGGCTGATCGCTCTTCGTAAACCCAAAGGAGCCGCTGAAACCATCCTGGCCTACATCCCCTTCGCCGACGACGAAACCATCCTTGACGAGTTGCAACTAGCCCTGAATGCTGTGGCCTACGACGGCGACAAACCCCATCCCGCTGTGGTCAAGGCAACCACTAACAAGGTCGCCTCACGGCGGGCTGCGGCCGGGGTGGCTCTGTGTGCCGGACCGCTGACCGAACAGATGCCGCTCATCCGCAAGCTGCTCTCGGACAAGGAACCGGCCGTCCGTGCTAAGGTGGCCCTGGCGTTGGCCGAGGCCAAAGAACCTGAAGCGGTGCCGGTGATGATCAAGCTCATTGCCGAGGCCGGTAGCGAGTTGACCGCCCCGTTGGAGGATTACCTGGTGCGACTGTCGCGTGAAGCGGGTCCGAAAGATCTCGAGGGCGACGACAAACGTAAGGAACGCTCCGAAGCCTGGGCCAAATGGTGGGAGGCCAACAAAGACAAGGTCGCCATGCTCGACCGCACCGCTCCCT
Source organism: Gemmataceae bacterium (assembly GCA_046719305.1). Classification (GTDB taxonomy): domain Bacteria; phylum Planctomycetota; class Planctomycetia; order Gemmatales; family Gemmataceae; genus RGDT01. The sequence goes on from JBDNDE010000151.1 coordinate 7,684, forward strand.
CGGCGAAAACCACCTATTTGGGCTACACGTTGCTGGTCAAGAACGGTAACAACGAGATCAGCGAACTGGACAAGGACAACAAGGAACGCTGGAAGATCACCGGCCTGCTGGGTCCGTGGGATGCTCAATGGCTGGGCAACAACCGCGTGCTGGTGGCGGAGTATAACGCCAACCGCGTGACCGAACGCGACGTCAAAACTGGGGACATCAAGTGGCGGCAAGAACGACTGCCCAGCAACGTTCAACAAGCCGAACGGCTCAAGAATGGCAATACCTTTATCGTCTGCCGTAACGCTTTGATCGAGGTGGACAAGGCCGGCAAAGAACGATTCCGACTCAACCGCCCGGCCTTTGATGTCTACACTGCTCGCCGCTTGCCCAACGGGCAGATCGTGCTGGTGACCACCAACCGACAGATCATTCGTTTCGACAAGAACGGCAAAGAGATCAAGTCGTTCAGCGTGCCGGAGATCCACTACTTCCAGAACGAAATCTTGGACAACGGGCATGTGCTGGTTCCGCTGGGCTGGCGGAACCAAGTGGTGGAATACAACACCGAAGGCAAAGAGGTGATGCGACTAAACGCTAATCAGCCCACCCATGCCGTCAGGCTGCCCAACGGACACACGTTGGTGTTGTCGCAGAACTGGCCCAATCCGATCATCGAGTTCGATAAGAAGAACAAACAGATTAGCAGCTACAACACCAACTCCTACGCGTTCCGCGTCAAGCGGCGTTAAGAGGGGGAAGCCTTAGTAGCTGGACATAGATGGTTGGACCCGTTAGACTCAGGTGGACCCTTTAGATTCAACGAACCAACCCAGGAGCAAACAACCGCAGATTAATCACTGGCCAAGGAGGAAGCTGCTCCTTCTGGCCTTTTCTGCACCCACCCAAGGCAGGGATCATCATGTACCTCCTGCTCTCGTCGCTGTTGCTATTGAACCTCGGAGCTGCCCCACCGCTGGGGCGTTCCGATCAAACCGCCGAAGAAGCCCTGTTGCTGGCTGCCCGCATCGGGACCCAAGCCGACGACGTGCAACGATTTCTCCGCAAGCGGTATCTCGAAACCACCGAAGACCGAATGCGGCAACTCGTGGAGCAACTCGGGGATGACGATTGGTTCCGCCGTGAAGAAGCAACACACCAACTCCGTCAACTGGGCCTGCGGGCTAAACGGGCGCTCGAAGTTGGCCTGCGTAGCGACGATCTGGAAATCCGCGCTCGTGCCCGGCTCTGCATGACCGAGGCCGAACACCATGGCCGGGAGGCCCAAGAATGGGCCATCGCTGCCGTCCGTCACCTCGCACGCTTAGCCCCTTCCTCGGCAACCGATCTGCTTTTGAAGTGCCTTGACGTAGCTGAAGACGAAGCGGTGGCTAGTGAGATGCGGTTGGCGCTGACCCAGGTAGCCCTAACCAAGGGCAAGCCGAACGACCAATTGCTGGAGACGCTGAAAAGTTCTTCACCTCGGTTGCGGGCCGCCGCCGTCTTCGCCTTGTGTCGCGCCGCAGACGAGAAATATCTCGACGGCCTGGACCGCGCCTTTGACGACCCAGACGCTAGCGTCCGCCTCAGTGCCGCTGTTGGCTTGCTGGAGCGTGGCCGCAAAAAAGCCATCACCGCCCTGATTGCCGAGATGGACAAAGACCCCTCACGCGAAACCGCCATTGCCGAGGATCTGCTGTTTCGATTGGCTGGGGAAAAATCGCCCAAATTAGCCGGGCCCAGTGAAGCCGAACGTAAAGCCTATCGAACCGCTTGGCTGGCTTGGTGGAAAGAAAACGAGGACAAAGTCAATCTCGACGTCCTGATTGAGCATGCCCGCATTGCCGGCTTCACCACTGTGGTACTACTCGATCGCGACGAAATTCTCGATCTAGACGCCAGCAACCGGGTACGATTCACGCTTACCGGGCTGGGTATGCCGTTAGACGTGCAGCGCTTGCCCCGCGATCGCGTCCTGATTGCTGAACATGGGGCCAACCGTGTCACGGAGCGAAACGCCAAGAACCAAGTGGTCTGGGAGCATCGCGTTGTCGGCCCTCTGGTCGCACAGCGGCTGCCCAACGGCAACACCTTCATTGCGACCAAGCAGGAACTGATCGAGGTTGACCCCAAAGGCAACACCGTGTGGACCTATAGCCGACCAGCCGGTGAGCAGATCATGCGAGCGCGGCGGCTGCCAGGCGGCGATACCATTCTGGTGACGCAACTGGGCGTCTCGCGGTTTGTGTGCATTGATCGTTTCGGCCGCGAGAAACACAGCTTTGGTGTGGAGGTCTACACCTCAGGCGGCCGTATCGACCTGACCCCTGCGGGAAATGTCCTGATACCAGAACTTCACAACCACCGGGTGGTTGAACGCGATATGTCGGGTACAATAGTTCGTGAGATTAAGGTCGAACAACCGATTACCGCCTTAGCCTTGCCGGGTGGAAACATTCTGGTCACCTCCATGACGCAGAACCGGGCTTATGAAATCGACCGAACCGGTAAAGAGGTCTGGGAGTACAAACGCGAAACTCGGGTGACGCGTGCCGTACGTCCCTGAGTCAAGACATCGCAGGGGGGATTGGCACAATGACGCGACGCATCTTGGCTTTTGGGTTGCTGTGCAGCATGTGGGCCGTTTGCTACCTGCATGCGCAGACGGACGCTGACCTGGCTTCGCTGCGCGAATTCAAAATCGAACCGACTGTAGCGGGCATTCTCGATTACTTCAAGAAACGCACCCCCGCCAAAGAGACGCTAGACAAAATCGAAACCTTTGTGGGCGAACTAGGCGACGAAGAATACGCCATCCGGGAAAAGGCCACCCGCGGATTGATCGAGATTGGCCCGCTGGCCCGCGGCAAATTGGCCTTGGCTGCCAAGAGCGAAGACCCTGAGGTACGCAAACGCGCCAAGTACGCCCTGGATCGTATCAGTGTACCGGCAGACGACAACCGACTGTTGCCCGCCGCCCTGCGTGTCCTGGCAGCCAAAAAAGCCGAAAACACCGCCGAAATAATTCTTAATCTCTTGCCGCACATCGAAAACCTCGACACCATTGACGAGATGGCTAGCGAACTGAGTCCTTTAATATTGGACAAAGACGGTAAGCCGGTTGAAGCAGCCAAAGAGGCGTTGACCTCCAAGAACAAGGCCATTCGCGGAGCCATAGCGGTGGCTCTGGCCAAAGGCAACGACGAAACCAAAGCTCTAGTGCGTAAGTTGGCCGATGATCCCGAGGTGGGTGTCCGCCGTCGTGCCCTGGTGGCGTTGGTGATGGCACGCGATGCCAAGGCGTTGCCGGCTCTAGTGGAACTGACAGGTTCAGACAGCGAAGAAGATGCGGGAATTGCCGAGGATCTGCTCTCTGCCCTGGCCGGGGAGAAGGCTCCCGATCCAGTGAGCGACGACAAAGACCCGCGTGGAGCAACCCGCAAGGCCTGGGAAAAATGGCTCAAAGAAGAGGGGGCCAAGCTTGACCTCGTCAAAGCCGACCTTGCGAGTTCAGGAAGCAACCTAATCCTGATTGGCTCGATGGATCTTCGCCCCAAGCCGGGCGTGGTGCGTCAGGGGATCATCACGGCGATGGACACTTCGGGGAAAGTGCGGTGGAAGCTGGAAAAAGTCTCCCAATATCCCACGCATGCCATGCTCAGCAAACGCGACCAAGTGTTGGTTACCGAGTTCAACTACAACCGGGTTCAAGAATATAATCTGAAAGGCGAGGTGGTGTGGAACTACACCCCGCCGAGCAACCCCATCGCCTCGTATCGCCTGCGCAATGGCAATACCTTCGTTTTCACCCGCAACAGCATCATTGTTCTGGGAGCC
>JBDNDE010000152.1:0-11441 GCA_046719305.1 Gemmataceae bacterium
CAAGGACCTCCAGCGCACCCCGGTCGATCTCTCCGTTGTGCTGGACGACCTGATCGATTTCTTCGGCCCCACGGCCAAGAAGCACGGCATCGAGATCAAGAGCTACGTCCCGGCGGGACTGCCTCAGGTGGCGCTGGATCGGTCGCTCTTTCATCAGGGGTTGCTCAATCTTTTGCTCAACGCCCAGCAGGCGATGCCCGAGGGCGGCGAAATCACTCTGCAGGCAGCCGCCACGCCCACCGAAGTGACGGTGACGATCATCGACACCGGTAAGGGCATGACGCCCGAGGTGCTCGCGCGTGCCTTTCAGCCGTTTTACTCCACTCGCGAGGGCGGCACTGGCCTGGGGCTGCCCACCACCAAACGCATCATCGAGGCGCACGGCGGCACCCTCGTTGCCGAGAGCGCCCCAGGCAAAGGTACGCGTTTCACCCTACGCTTGCCGGCGATACCCGCGACTGGGGATGCTTCCCCGGCGGTGGCTCTGTGCCAACTCGATGGGGTGCGTATGCCGCTCAGCGAGGCCCGCGTGCCGGTGCTGGATCGCGGCTACCTCTTCGGCGATGGCATTTACGAGGTGCTGCGCTTCTACCAGGGCAAGCCGTGGCTGGAGACGGAGCATTTCGATCGACTAGAACGCAGCCTGGCGGTGGTCCGCATCACGGGCGTGGATCTGGAACGCCTTCGCCACGACATGCGCGAACTCATTGCCGCCGGCCCCTACCGCGAAGGCATCGTCTACATGCAGATCACGCGTGGCGTCGCGCCGCGGGGGCATGCCTTCCCTGCCGGGGCGCAACCCACGGTGCTGATGTGGGCCCAGGAGACCGGCGATAGCTACGCCACGCATCGGCAGAAAGGCGTAGCCGTGAGTTTGCAACCGGACATACGCTGGAAGCGTTGCGATGTCAAATCCATCAACCTCCTAGCTAATGTGTTAGCCAATCAAGCGGCCAAGGAGTCCGGGGCGATGGAAGCGTTGCTGGTGACGCCCGAGGGTCGCATCACCGAGGCGTCGCATTCGAGTTTTTTTGGCGTTGTCGAGGGGGTGATCCGCACCACGGAAGCGGGACCGGAGATTCTCCCTAGCGTGACGCGCTTGCATACAATAAGGTTGATCAAGCGTTTGGGCCTACCCTTCGAGGCTCGCTCCCTGCATCGTAACGAGCTTGACCGTGCCAGCGAACTTTTCCTCTGTGGCACCTCAATGGAGATTTGCCCCGTCGTCCAGGTCGATCAACTCCCCATCGCCGATGGTCAGCCCGGACCGTTGACCCGGCAACTGCAAGAAGCGTTTCGCGCCGATGTCCAGGCTTTCCTGGAGGCTGTCGATTAACCATGCAGGTCTTGGTGGCTGAGGACGACGACATTCAGCAACACTGGCTGCAATCCTTGTTGCCTCGCTGGGGTTATGAGCCGGTCCTGGTTTCCGATGGCCAAGCAGCCTGGGAGGTGTTGCGTCAGGACGAACAGGCACCCGAGATGGCCATTCTTGACTGGATTATGCCCGGGTTGACTGGGCCGGAAGTTTGCCAGCGGGTACGGCAACTAACTCGGGACCGCTACACCTATTTGCTGTTGCTCTCGGCCCGGACCGATCACGCCGATATGATTTCTGGGCTTGAAGCGGGGGCAGACGACTATTTGAAGAAACCATACGACCCAGCAGAACTGCGTGCGCGATTGAACACCGGAAGACGCATTGTCACACTTCAGAATGAATTGATTCAGGCACGCGAAGCTCTCCGTCGTCAGGCTACCCGTGACAGTCTGACCGGAGCCTGGAATCATGCTGCCATCTTAGAAGTGCTACAGCGCGAGATGGCCCGTAGCCGACGAGAGCAGCGGCCCTTGGCTATAGCTTTGGTCGATCTGGATCATTTCAAACGTATCAACGATACTTACGGTCATCTGGCCGGGGATCAGGTGTTACGCGAGTTGGTACAACGGATGAGTATTGCGTTGCGCCCGAATGATCTGATAGGGCGAGTCGGCGGGGAGGAGTTTCTGTTGATCTTGCCCGGTTGTGATGCCCAGGCAGTACGCAAGGTTTGCGAACGGCTTCGCGAACGCATTCGGGACGAGGCGTTTCGCACCGAGGGGGTTTCGATCCCTGTAACGGCCTCGTTTGGTGCGGTCGTTTACAAGGCGGATCGCTACGATAATGACGGCTTGTTCCGAGCGGCCGACGTGGCGTTGTATCGGGCCAAGGCGGCTGGGCGTGATCGGATCGAGATGGTCGAATAAATCCTCTTGCGAGGCTAGCCAGATGATGGCGCAAGCGAATCGCCGCCGAACCAAGATTGTGGCGACGGTGGGGCCAGCCTGCCAGAGCCCCGAGATGCTCCGGGCTTTGATCCAGGCGGGCGTCAATATCTTCCGGCTCAACTTCAGCCACGGCAGCCACGACGACCACGCCGCGGTTTATCAGCGAATCCGCGAACAAGCCCAGGCTTTTGGCGAACCGATTGCCATCTTGGCTGATCTGTGCGGGCCGAAAATCCGGGTGGGCAAGTTTGCCAACGACAGCATCGTATTGGTGGAGGGGCAGCGGGTCATCGTAACCACTCGGGAGGTGCTAGGCGAACCAGGGCTGATCCCCTCGGGTTATGCCGATCTGGCTCGTGATGTCCGTCCTGGCGACCGCATCCTCATCGACGATGGCAATCTTGAACTGCGGGTGGAGTCGATTGCTGACACCGAAATCACGTGTACCGTTGTGACCGGCGGCATACTCAAGAACCGCAAAGGGATGAACTTACCCGGAGTTACCGTTTCTTCGCCGGCTCTGACCGATCAGGACCGTCTGGATGCTGCCTTCGCACTAGATCTGGGGGTCGATTTCCTGGCCTTGTCTTTTGTCCGCAAGCCTAGCGACATCGCTGATCTGAAGCAACTCATCGCCCAACGCCGACTTCGCACGCCTGTTATAGCCAAGATCGAAAAACCCGAGGCACTCTCCTGTCTGGATGCGATTCTTGCCGAGGCCGATGGCCTAATGGTCGCACGCGGTGATCTAGGCGTCGAGATGGCCCCCGAGCGAGTGCCCTTGGCCCAGCGTGAGATGCTCATTAAAGCTCGCCGGGCCTGCAAACCGGTCATTGTCGCCACCCAGATGCTCGAATCCATGATCACCAATCCACGCCCCACACGAGCTGAAGTTTCCGATGTCTCTACGGCCGTCTTTGGCGGTGCGGATGCCGTGATGCTTTCGGCCGAGACGGCGGCCGGGGCGTATCCCATCAAATCAGTCGAGATGATGGACCGTGTCGCCCGACAGGTTGAGCAACACCAGTTGGCCGATGGTGGTTTCAGTGATTTGACATCCGGCGACGACGAAGAAAGCCTCAGCCCGAGCTTGGCTTTGTATCAGGCGTTGGCACGTTCCACAGCGCAATTATCGCGTGATCTGAACGTCCGGGCTGTCTGTGTTCGCACCACCAAGGGCACCTCGGCAGCAGTCGTCAGCGCGACTCGACCGACGGCCCCGATCATCGCGTTGACCCATAACGAAGCGGTTGCGCGGCGATTGACGTTGTGCTGGGGGGCGGTGCCGCGTGTCATCAGCGTCGAGGAGTTCGAGAACCCCAAGCAAGCCGCCCGCGATCAGGCTCTTGCTCTGAACTTGTGCAGTGAAGGGCAGTACTTGCTGTTGCTGACCGGCTTTGGTAAGGGCGAGCCGAGCCTAACCGTAGTACCCGTTTAATCCGCCACAACACCGCCCCGGTTCAGCCACGGAAAACCACCGCCGGTTCCAGCACCAACACCTTGCGAATACTGATGAGGCTGGAAAGCACGACGATCAAAATCACCGCGCTACCGACAATCACCATCACCTCGGGGATGAGAGCAAGTCCAGCAAGGTGGGTAACCCCACTTGTCGATTCAAAGAACAGCGCGGTGAGGCCCATGCCAATGGCGTAGCCAATCGCCCCGACCACGGACGCCTGAAGAAGTATCATGAATATAAGTCGCGAATTCGTCACTCCCATGGCTTTGAGTGCCCCAAACTGCTTGAGATTTTCAATCGTGAAAAGATAAAAGGTTTGCCCAGCTACAGCTAAGCCGACAATGAATCCCAACGCAATGGTGATCCCGAAATTGACGGGAATACCCGTCGACCCGAGAAAATAATTGATCGTTTTCCAGAAGAATTGATTCTGTGTTAAAGCCATCAGGCCCAATTGTTCGCGGATCCGCTCGCAAACGTCTTCGGCTCTGTAGCCGGGCTTAGGCTTGGCCAGGATGAAATTCATCAAGTGGCGTTCGCGTGGCACAAACTGAGCCGCTTGGCTAAAGCGTGTGTAGATCACGGGCAGGGTGGTAAACGGTGGCGAGGCTTTGCAGACTCCGACTAGGACTGCCCGACGATCGTTCATTTCGAACTCGATACCCAGCCGCAACGGACCTTTCCCAAACATGTATTCATATCCGGCTTTGTCAACAACTACGGCATCGGGCTGACGAAGATCCGCAAGGCTGCCCAGAATCATCTCATTCGGCGCACCTACCATGCTCGTGTCGTCCAGGCCAAATAGGACCACATTGCGAAAATTGCCGTCGGCCATGCGAGCCCGGACTTGGCCTTTGTAGAGGCGTACGGCCCATTCGACGCCTTGGACACCCCGAACGCGATTGAGGTCGGTTTCGGGCAGTCCAGGGACTTCATCAATAAAGCGTACCTGGTTATCCATGATCCAAATATCGGCATCTCGCACATCGAGAATTTGGCTTGCTGTGCGTTTCATGATGCCTACAAAGATCGAAATCTGTTGGCCCATAAGAAGCGTAGCAAACGTAATTCCAAATATGATTCCTAGATATTTGCTGGTGTCACCCATCAGCATCTTCAGAGCTATCCAAGCCATTGTTCCCTCCAGGTGTCGCTTGATTGAGCGACGTTAACCACCACCGTATCCCCTCGATGGAATAGTAAAATACGGGAGTCAGAAAAATTCCAAAAAAAGTCACACCCAGCATGCCGGCAAACACAGCCACTCCAAGCGATTGCCGCATTTCGGCCCCGGCCCCTTCTGCGATTACAAGCGGAACCACACCCAGGATGAAAGCGAAACTGGTCATAAGGATCGGTCGCAACCGCAGTTGACAGGCTTGAAGAATAGCCTCGCGGGGATCGGCTCTGCGGCGATCGCGGGCCAGTTTGGCAAACTCGACGATGAGGATGGCATTTTTACAAGCAAGCCCGACGAGAACGATAAATCCCACTTGAGTAAAGATGCTTACATCCATCCCTGAGACCAAGATTCCAACAAGGGCACACAGCAGACACATTGGAACTACCAGGATGACTGCTAGAGGAAGCGTCCACGATTCATACTGGGCAGCCAGGACAAGAAACACCAGCACCACCGACAGGATAAAAGCGATCATCGCTGTACTGCCTGAGTTCTGCTGTAGCAGGGCTAGTTCGGTCCATTCACGCTTGACATTCCGTGGCAACAGCTTGGCTGCCAACTCATCCATGGCGAGAATGGCATCACCGCTACTGATGCCCGGAGCGGGACGGAAGTTGACCGCAGCCGCAGAGTACAGGTTGTAGCGGGTCAACAGCACAGGGCCGGCTGTCTCTTTCAAGCGACAGAATGCGCCTAGGGGGACCATTTCCCCCTGATCGTTGCGGACTTTGATTTTTCGGATATCATCAGGTTTCATGCGAAAACGCGAGTCTGCCTGAACGTTCACTTGCCAAGTACGACCAAACCGGTTGAAGTCATTGACATAGAACGAACCCACATACACTTGTAAAGCAACGAAAATTTCTGCCGTCGAAACACCAAGCATGTGGGCATCCTGACGATTGATCTCCAATTCAAGCCAAGGGGTGTCTGCGCGAAAGCTGCTCGTTACATTCATCAAACGCGCATCCTCATTCCCCATCGCTACCAGTTGTTGAACGAGTGTCTGCAACCCACGAAGCCCTACCTCGCCACGATCCTCTAACATCACCTTAAAACCGCCGGCGGTTCCCAGCCCGTCGACCGGCGGAGCTGAGTAAACCTCAATCACCGCCTCGGTTGATCCTTGCGACAAACGGCTCTGCAAATGCTCCGCTAAAGCATCCGCCGATTGATGCAACTGGTGAACACGTTCTTCAAACGGATCGAGCATCACATAAATCGAGCCAAAATTCGAGGCCGAGGCACCTAAAAGCAGTGATTGACCCGCGATGGCCACGGTGTGGGCCACACCAGGTGTTTGGCGAATCTGTCGTTCAAGGGACTGAATCGTTTTGCTAGTGCGGTCTAGAGAGGCGGCGTCGGGCAGTTGGATGTTGACCAGCAGGTAACCCTTGTCCTGTTGGGGAATAAAACCTGTGGGGGTGCGTGAAAATAGATCCCAAGTCGCATATAGCAGGAATCCATAGCCGACCAGCACGAGTACACTTATCCGCAGTAGGACGCCGACGCTACGCAGGTAGAGGTGGCTTGCATAACCGAAGATACGATTGAATACCCAGAAGAATCCTAACAACACATAGTGAAACACCAAAGATGCAATGATACCTATGAGCAAGCCTGCGCCAATCGCTGTTGGAAGTTGCAGGCTGTCGGGCAGCCAAGCAAACCATGCCAACCCAAACCACGGCACTAGAAACGCCCCCCCCAACACGTACCCCTGCATGGGCAACGGCTGCTTTTTTTTCGTCAGCAGCAACGCAGCAAGAGCGGGAGAAAGCGTGAGCGAATTAAACGCGCTAAGCAGCGTGCTGATCGCGATGGTTAGGGCAAACTGCCGAAAGAATTGCCCGATGATGCCACTGATAAAAATACACGGAATAAAAACAGCCGTGAGAACCAAGCCAATAGCGATGACGGGACCAGCCACCTCGCTCAGGGCTTTTTCGGTGGCCTGGCGTGGACTGAGTCCAGCTTCCATGTGATGCTCGACTGCTTCGACGACCACAATCGCGTCATCCACCACGATGCCGATGGCTAGCACCAAGCCAAAAAGTGTCAGGTTGTTGAGGCTGAAACCGGCCGCGAGCATCACGGCAAAGGTACCCACGACAGCCACGGGCACGGCGACGAGCGGGATGAGGGCACTGCGCCAGCTTTGCAAGAAAACCAGTACGACGACAGCGACGAGGATAATGGCATCGCGTAAGGCCTTGAATACTTCGTTGAGACTTTCAGTGATGAAAGGTGTAGTATCGTAAACAATCTGGTAATCCAGACCGGGGGGAAATCGGTCGCGTAGCTCTACCATTTTAGCACGGATTGTGTTGGCAACCTCCAGTGCGTTCGATCCCGGCAATTGGTAGACACTTAAAGCCACGCTGGGTTGCGAGTCGAATGTACAAACCTGATCGTAATCTTGTGCCCCCAGTTCGATTCGGGCTACATCGCGTAAGCGAATGAGTCGGCCGTCCGGATCGGTTTTAATCACCATCGAACCAAATTGATCGGGATCAGACAGGCGACCCAAAGTAGTCATATTGTATTGAAACGCCTGTCCTTGAGAGATCGGCGGTGCGCCGATCTGACCTGCTGCTACCTGGATATTCTGCTGTTCGACGGCTCGTAGTACGTCTTGCGGACTCAGAGCGCGGATGGCCATTTGCTCGGGATCGAGCCAAACGCGCATGGAATAATCACGTTGGCCCAGGTAGGTGATGTCACCGACTCCATTAATCCGTGACAGTTCATCGCGCAATTGAATTGTTGCATAATTGGAAAGATAGATATTGTCTCGTGTTCCATCAGGTGAATAGAGATTAATAATCATTAAGATGGCTGGAGATTTCTTCTTGACTGTCACCCCTCGGCGTTTGACAAGATCAGGCAAAATCGGTTGGGCCAAACTAACGCGATTTTGAACAAGAATCTGGGCAAGATTCAGATCAGTACCGTTTCGAAACGTGATAGTCAGCGTATACTTGCCCTCATTAGTCGATTGTGATGACATGTAGAGCATGTCCTCAACACCATTAACCTGCTGCTCGATGGGTGCAGCCACCGTATCGACGACAGTCTGAGCGTTGGCTCCGGGATAAATGGCCGAAACTTCGACTGTCGGGGGGGTGATTTCCGGGTATTGGGTCACCGGTAGCTGAGAGGCAGCAATGGAGCCGGCCAACACGACGACGAGAGAGAGGACGGCAGCGGCCACGGGACGATGAATAAAGAAGCGAACAAACATGGATCAATCTCCGTGGCGAGGCAAGACGGAATTCGACTGGTCTGACCAAGCAAAACGCTGTTGCCAGTGTTCCTGAAGTCGGGCGGTCCGTCGGATGAGCAACCAGGACCACCCTCCGACCTGCTCAACAACCACATAAAACACAGGAGTCAAAAAGACTCCAAAGAGCGTCACGCCGAGCATGCCCGAGAAGACCGCCACGCCTAGCACCTGACGCATCTCGGCCCCAGCCCCCTCGGCAAGCATCAGCGGTACCACCCCCAGAATGAACGCGGCCGAGGTCATGATGATGGGGCGAAGGCGGAGTTGGGCGGCCTGGAGGGACGCCTCCCGAGGATTGGCCCCTTTTTCGCGGAGGGATTTCGCGAATTCCACGATAAGAATTGCATTTTTACATGCTAAACCAATCAGGACAATAAATCCTACTTGTGTGAAAACATTCACATCATGGGCCGCAAGCGCAACCCCGGCGATACTGCAGAACACGCACATTGGCACCACTAAGATTACGGCGAGTGGTAGAGTCCATGATTCATAAAGGAAAGCCAAAACCAGGAATACGAAAAGGACACTAAAAACGAAAACGAGCATCCCGGTCGTGCCTGTCATTTTTTCGAGATAGAAGAGTTCGGTAAACTCGGCGACCATACCACGTGGTAGGTGGGCCTCGGCTAGTTCTTCAATGAGACGGATCGTTTCACCACTGCTGACGCCTGGAGGGGCAGAGCCATTTATGCCTGCCGAAGGGTACATGTTGTAGCGGGTGATGACCAGTGGGCCGTTGGTATCACGGACGCTGGCGAGGGTACCCAGAGGGATCATCGTACCTTGTTGGGTTCGGACCTTGATCCGTTTGACATCCTCTCGAGTGTCGCGGAAGCTATCTTCGGCCTGGACATTAACTTGCCAGGTTCTTCCAAAAAGATTGAAATCATTGATATATCTAGATCCTAGAAATATCTGCAGAGAGTTAAAAACTTCCGCCAATTCAACCCCTTGTTTCAAGCATTCTTGCCGATTAATTTGTACGTCGAGTTGAGGAGAATTGGCAGTGAAGACCGTGAAAGCGGTTCCGAGTCTGGGTTCCTTACGGAGACGATCGACCATGGCCTCGGTTTCCCGTTGTAACGCATCGAGTCCCAACTCGCCGCGATCTTCAATCATGAGTCGATAGCCGCCAGCGCGGCCAAGGCCATTGACCGGTGGCGGGCCAAAGATGGCCACGGTGGCCTCGGGAACTTCTTCGACCATGCGGCGACGTAGGGTATTGAGAACCGCCTCGGCCCGCAGATGGGGTTGATGGCGCTCTTCAAAAGGATCGAGAATAATGAACATGCTACCAAAGTTGCTGCCATAAGCAGAGAGCAAAAACGAATTGCCTGCCACACTGGTGGTGTAGCGGACCCCTGGGGTACTCAGCGCAACATTCTCAATTTTGCGAATCGCCGCACGGGTGCGTTCGACCGAGGCGGCATCGGGTAGTTGGATGCTTGCCAGCAGGTAGCCTTTGTCCTGAGCAGGGATAAATCCCGAAGGCAACTGCATTAATCCCCACCAGGTAAGGCCCAGCAACCCCAGGTAGACCACGAGTACGAGCGTCCACAAGCGGAGCGTTTTTGCTAGCAGGAAAAGATAAGCGTTGGAGCCGAATGTGAACGCCTGATGGAACAACCAGAAAAACCAGCCGAAAAGAAGATTGATTATCCACTGAAGCGGATCGGGTTTGGCTGTCTTAGGTTGGAGAAGAATGGCAGCCAGGGCTGGGGAAAGCGTGAGCGAATTAAACGCGCTAAGCAGCGTGCTGATCGCGATGGTTAGGGCAAACTGCCGAAAGAACTGCCCAATGATGCCGCTGATAAAGGCACAGGGAATAAACACGCTGGACAGCACCAAGCCGACAGCCAAGACCGGGCCGGAAACCTCTTTCATGGCTTGAATCGTCGCTTCTCGAGGACTCAAGCCCGCCTCGATATGATGCTCGACCGCTTCGACGACCACAATCGCATCATCTACCACAATGCCGATGGCTAGCACCAAACCAAAAAGTGTCAGGTTGTTGATGGAAAACCCGGCCGCGAGCATGACGGCAAAGGTGCCGATGATGGCCACGGGCACAGCGAGCAGCGGGATGAGGGCGCTACGCCAGCTTTGCAAGAAAACCAGTACGACGACAGCGACGAGGATGGTAGCGTCACGCAGGGCTTTGAAGACCTCGTTGATACTTTCGCGGATGAACGGCGTGGTGTCGTAGCTGAAGGTGTGGCTCACGCCTGGTGGAAAGTCGGGGCGCAGTTCCGCCATCTTGGCGCGAACCGCATCGGCGACTTCCAGTGAGTTGGCATCAGGTAGGGCGAAGACAGCGAGGCCAACACAGGGTCGGCCATTGAATCGGTTGTTGATATCTTCGTTACGCGCTGCCATGACAACGCGGGCAACATCCCGCAAGCGAACGAGTCGACCTTCGGAGTCGTGTTTGATAACGACTCGCTCGTATTCTTCAACGGTTTTAAGTCGACCGATGGTGGTCAGAACCATCTGAGTGCTGATACCAGTGACCGTGGGGCTTCTACCGATTTGGCCGGCGGAGACCTGGACATTTTGTTCTTGGAGAGCGCGGACAATATCACCTGCGGAGATGTTACGGACGTTCATGCGATTGGGATCGACCCAGATACGCATGCTGTAGTCTCGCTGACCGAAAAGGAGAACTTCACTAATACCACGGATGCGTGAGAGTTCTTCGCGAATGTTTAAAAGTGCGTAATTAGACAAGTAGAGTTGATCGCGCGATTGATCAGGCGAGTGGATGGCACACACCAGCAATAGATCAGGTGAACGCTTCTTAGTGACCACCCCGGTCGCCTTGACGACATCGGGTAAGAGTGGAGTGGCCAACGCCACGCGGTTTTGCACCAACACCTGAGCAAGGTTGAGATCGACCCCTAGACGGAAGGTGATGGTCAACGAGTAGGTGCCGTCGCTGGTACACTGCGACGACATATAGAGCATATCCTCGACACCGTTGACCTGTTGTTCGATGGGGGCCGCGACGCTTTCGGCAACGACCTGGGCCGAGGCACCAGGGTAGCGGCATTCGACCTGGACGGTGGGGGGGGCGATGGGTGGATACTGAGCGACAGGCAGATTCCCCAAGGACAGGCTGCCAGCCAGGACGATTACGAGCGACAGGCAAGTCGCGAAGATCGGGCGATCGATAAAGAAGCGCGCGAACATGCCAGTAGTCTCAAGAGATCCATAGATTACAATACAACGACATTAGT